>NZ_CM002285.1:7037053-7057283 GCF_000497445.1 Streptomyces roseochromogenus subsp. oscitans DS 12.976
CGCCGGCGCGACGAGCGCGGCCCGGCCGGCACCGCCCTGCTGCACGGCGGCCTCGTCGTGGCGAGCCTGATCGCGCTCGCCCCGGTGGCCTGGCTGGTCTTCCTGTCCCTCGGCCCCGAGAAGGACGACTATCTGCACCCGGGCAGGATCCTGGGCAAGCTCACCTTCTCCAACTACAGCTTCGTGCTGCAGCACACCGGGTTCTTCGACTGGTTCAAGTCGACGATGATCGTGGCGGGCGGCACCACCCTGATCGGTGTCTTCGTCGCCGCCACCACCGGCTACGCGGTCTCCCGGATGCGCTTTCCCGGCTACAAGCAGCTGATGTGGGTCCTGCTGCTGACCCAGGCCTTCCCGATCGCCATCCTGATCGTGCCGATGTACGAGATCTTCAGCGAACTGGATCTCATCGACACCTACTGGGCGCTGATCGTCATCAACTGCACCACGGCCGTGCCGTACAGCGCCTGGCTGCTCAAGGGATACTTCGACACCATCCCCTTCGAGATAGACGAGGCGGGGCGCGTGGACGGACTGACCCCCTTCGGTACCTTCTTCCGGCTGATCCTGCCGCTTGCCCGCCCGGGCCTGGCCGTGGCCGCCTTCTACAACTTCATCACCGCCGTCGGCGAGGTCGCCTTCGCGACGACCTTCATGCTGGACGACTCGAAGTACACCTTCGCCGTCGGTCTGCAGACCTTCGTCAGCGAGCACGACGCCCAGTGGAACTACATGGCCGCCACCGCGGTGCTGATCGCGATACCCGTGTCGCTGTTCTTCTACCTCGTACAGAAGAACCTCGTCACCGGCCTGACGGCGGGCGGCACGAAGGGCTGACAGCCCCCGAAAAGAGGCTCCCGCGCCGAGGCCGGCGCGGGTAGGCGGCGCGGCCCCCTCCCCCAGCTCTCGGCTTCGCTCGAGCCGGGGGGACCCCCAGCCCCCGCTGTGACCGCGGCCGCCTCGTACCCCACCCCCGGTCCCCGGCACCCGCCGTACCCACGCGCCCATGACCAGAACCCTTTTACCCATCAAGGACGCCATGAGCCAGCAGCACCCTGCCGCACCGGCCCCCCACTCCGCCGCAGCCGCCGTAGCCGACCGTCGCCGCGACTGGTGGCGGGACGCGGTCATCTACCAGGTCTACCCACGCAGCTTCGCCGACAGCAACGGCGACGGCATGGGCGACCTGGCAGGCGTTCGCTCCCGCCTGCCGTACCTGCGCGACCTCGGCGTCGACGCCGTGTGGCTCAGCCCCTTCTACGCCTCGCCGCAGGCCGACGCCGGCTACGACGTCGCCGACTACCGCGCCGTCGACCCGATGTTCGGCAGCCTGCTGGACGCCGACGCGCTGATCCGCGACGCCCATGACCACGGCCTGCGCATCATCGTGGACCTGGTGCCCAACCACTCTTCCGACCAGCACGAGTGGTTCAAGCGCGCCCTCGCCGAGGGCCCCGGCTCGCCGCTGCGGGAGCGATACCACTTCCGCCCCGGCAAGGGGAAGAACGGCGAACTCCCGCCCAACGACTGGGAGTCCATCTTCGGCGGCCCGGCGTGGACGAGGGTGGCCGACGGCGAGTGGTACCTGCACCTCTTCGCCCCGGAGCAGCCGGACTTCAACTGGGAACACCCGGCCGTGGGCGACGAGTTCCGCTCGATCCTGCGCTTCTGGCTGGACATGGGCGTGGACGGCTTCCGCATCGACGTGGCCCACGGCCTGGTGAAGGCCGACGGCCTGCCCGACCTCGGCTCGCACGACCAGCTCAAGCTGCTGGGCAACGATGTCATGCCGTTCTTCGACCAGGACGGCGTTCACGCGATCTACCGCCAGTGGCGCACGATCCTCGACGAGTACGCGGGCGAGAGGATTTTTGTGGCGGAAGCCTGGACCCCGACCGTCGAGCGCACCGCCAACTACGTCCGCCCGGACGAACTCCACCAGGCCTTCAACTTCCAGTACCTGAGCACCGGGTGGGACGCGAAGGAACTCCGTACGGTCATCGACCGCACCCTGGAGGCGATGCGCCCGGTGGGCGCCCCCGCCACCTGGGTCCTGTCCAACCATGACGTCACCCGGCACGCCACCCGCTTCGCCAACCCGCCCGGCCTGGGCACCCAGATCCGCACGGCGGGGGACAGGGAACTGGGCCTGCGCAGGGCGAGGGCGGCCACCCTCCTCATGCTCGCGCTCCCCGGCTCGGCATACATCTACCAGGGCGAGGAGCTGGGCCTCCCGGACGTCGTGGACCTCCCCGACGAGGTGCGCCAGGACCCGGCGTACTTCCGCGGCGCCGGCCAGGACGGCTTCCGCGACGGCTGCCGCGTCCCGATCCCCTGGACCCGTACGGGCTCCTCGTACGGCTTCGGCACCGGCGGCAGCTGGCTCCCCCAGCCGGCCGAGTGGGCCGACCTGAGCGTGGAGGCACAGACGGGCGCCCCCAACTCGACCCTGGAGCTGTACCGCGCGGCGCTGACCACCCGCCGGACCGAGCCCGACCTCGGCGCGGGCGAGACCGTGCAGTGGCTGCGCGCCCCCGAGGGCGTCCTGACCTTCCGCCGCGGCGGGTTCGTGTGCGTGGCGAACACCACGGGGGAGCCGGTGACGACCCCCGCGTACGGCCGCGTCCTGCTGTCGAGTGGTGAGGTGACCGAGTCCGACGGCGAGACGAAGGTGCCGGCCGACACGACGGTGTGGTTCACCACGACCTGACGACCCGTCGAGAAGTTTTTGCATCAACTTCACAACGGCCCGCTGTCTTTCAGGCAGCGGGCCTTTAACATCTGCGTCACCGCAAGTTTGCTGAAAGATTGCAGCAAGCGCCTTCAGCGGGCTCCCCAAGCCTTCAATGACGAAGGAACCCCCACATGGCACGCAGAACCCTCTCCGGGGCGGTCGCCCTCACGGCCGCCGCCCTTGTCATGACCCCAACCACGGCGAACGCCTCCCCGCCCGGCACCAAAGACGTCACTGCCGTCCTCTTCGAGTGGAACTACGCCTCCGTGGCCCGTGAGTGCACCAGCACCCTCGGTCCCGCCGGCTACGGCTATGTCCAGGTCTCCCCGCCCGCCGAGCACATACAGGGCTCGCAGTGGTGGACCTCGTACCAGCCGGTGTCGTACAAGATCGCGGGTCGGCTCGGCGACCGCACCGCCTTCAAGAACATGATCGACACCTGTCACGCGGCCGGCCTGAAGGTCGTCGTCGACACCGTCATCAACCACATGTCGGCGGGCAGCGGCACCGGCACCGGCGGCTCGACGTATACGAAGTACGACTACCCGGGCCTGTACTCGTACCCCGACTTCGACGACTGCACCTCGCCGGTCACCAACTACCAGGACCGCTGGAACGTGCAGCACTGCGAACTCGTAGGCCTGGCCGACCTGGACACGGGCGAGGAGTACGTCCGCAAGACGATCGCGGGCTACATGAACGACCTCCTCTCCCTCGGCGCGGACGGCTTCCGCATCGACGCGGCCAAGCACATCCCGGCGGAGGACCTGGCGAACATCAAGAGCCGCCTGACGAACCCTTCCGCCTACTGGAAACAGGAGGTCATCTACGGCGCGAACGAGGCCGTCCAGCCCTCCGAGTACACCGGCAACGGAGACGTCCAGGAGTTCCGCTACGCCTACGACCTCAAGCGCGTCTTCAACAGCGAGAAGCTGGCCTATCTCACCAACTTCGGCGAGGGCTGGGGCTACCTCAGCAGCTCGGTCGCCGGCGTCTTCGTCGACAACCACGACACCGAACGCAACGGCTCCACCCTCAACTACAAGGACGGCGCCAACTACACCCTGGCGAATGTCTTCATGCTCGCCTGGCCGTACGGCGCCCCCGACATCAACTCCGGCTACGAATGGTCCGACGCGGACGCCGGCCCGCCCGGCAACGGCCAGGTCAACGCCTGCTGGCAGGACGGCTGGAAGTGCCAGCACGCCTGGCCGGAGATCAAGTCCATGGTCGCCTTCCGCAACGCGACGAGGGGCCAGGCCGTCTCCGACTGGTGGGACGACGGCAGCAACGCGATCGGGTTCGGGCGGGGGAGCAAGGGCTACGTGGCGATCAACCACGAGTCCTCGTCCCTGACCCGCACGTACCAGACGTCCCTGCCTGCCGGGACGTACTGCAACGTGCAGAACGACACGACGGTGGCGGTGAACTCCAGTGGGCAGTTCACCGCCACCCTTGGCAGCAACACCGCGCTGGCGATCTACGTCGGCAAGTCGACCTGCTGATCCACCCGACGGCGCGCTCAGCCGATACGAACTCCTGTGCCGCTGACGCGGACGCGCCGGTCGCCCGTGCGCAGTGTCACCATGAGTTCGCCCGGGCGGCCCAGGTCCTCGCCCTGGTGCAGGGTGAGGACCGCGTGGTCGGGGACCAGACCGAGCTCACGGGCGTACGCGCCGAACGCGGCGGCCGCGGCGCCCGTCGCCGGGTCCTCGACGACGCCGCCGACGGGGAACGGGTCCCGGACATGGAAGACGGTGGCCGACTCCCGCCACACCAGCTGGACCGTGGTGAGGTCCAGGCGGTGCATCAGGGCTTCGAGGCGTGCGAAGTCATACGCGAGATCCGCGAGGCGCGCGCGGGTCGCCGCCGCGAGAACGAGATGGCGGGCGCCGGCGAATGCGACACGGGGCGGAAAAGCCGGGTCGAGGTCGGCGGCCGGCCAGCCGAGTGCGGCGAGCGCCTCCGCGAGGTCGGCGTCGGCGATCTCCTCGATGTGCGGCTCGACGCTGGTGAGCGTGGCCCTGAGTGTCCTGCCCTCCTCAGTCACCTCCACAGGCACGGTGCCGACGCGCGTCGAGAACACCAGGTCCCCGGGGCCGATCCGCTCGGCGAGCGCGATGGCGGTCGCGACGGTGGCGTGCCCGCAGAACGGCACCTCGGCCTTGGGGCTGAAGTAACGGATGCCGTATGCCCGCCCCTCCTGGCCGCCGAGCCCCTTTGGGAGGGCGGTCAGGAACGCGGTCTCCGAGTATCCGAGGTCGGCGGCGACGGTCAGCATGTCGCCGTCGTCCAGGCCGCTGGCGTCCAGAACGACACCGGCGGGGTTGCCGCCGGCGGGGTCGCTGGAAAAGGCGGTGTAGCGCAGCACCTCGGGCCGCGTCGCATTCGTCGTCATGATCGCGCTAACGGAGGGCAGGCCCGCGGCTATTCCTGGACGCGGACGGAGGCATGACCGGCAGACGGACGTCGTACCAGCCGACTCCGTCGTCCCACCGGCCCACGAGGCAGGCGTCCCGCCTGTCACCACTGTGTTCGTCCCCTTCCAGACCCGCAGCAGCCGAGATCTTCACCGCCTTTCGGCTTTCGGGTCGACGGCCCCTACACCTACCGGGTAACTTTCACTGTGACAGTGATGTGAGTGAGAGTGGAATCTTCGAGGGGAGCTGATGACGCGCACCATCAGGGTCGACGACGAGGTCTTCGCCAAGCTCCAGAGCCTGGCTGAACCTTTCGTCGACACGCCGAACAGCACACTGCGCAAGCTCCTCGGCCTGGACAGGCCCGCCTCGGGCGCCGGGAGCAGCGCGCTGGGCCCCCTGCTCGCGGACGGCAGGCTGAGTGTTGGCCAGCGTCTGGTGTGGCGTCGGCGCAACCTCAATCAGGTGCACTATGTGACCGTCATGGCCGATGGTGGCCTGTGTCTGGAGGACGGCAGCGTCCACACCACCCCGTCGGCGGCTGCCACGGCTCTGGCCGGCAACCAGCAGAACGGCTGGAAGGCGTTCGCCACCGAGGACGGCACTCCCCTAGGGGACCTGCGGTGACCCGCGCCGCTCGAGGCCTGTCGGCTTACGATGTGAACGCCCCAGGAGGTGGATCTTGGCCGGAGTGACCCAGCCGAAGGTGAGCCGTGTCGCTCCGCCTGAACTCGTCGCATGGGCTCGGAGCGGACGGATCCGGGTGCCGCAGTTCCAGCGGTCGTACCGCTGGGACTCCGAGGACGCCGAGCGATTGTTCGACAGTATTTTCCGCGGCTATCCGATCGGTAACCTGCTGATGTGGCGCAAGCCCGCGCCTGCCGCCGAAATCTCCTTGGGGGAGCTTCGGCTCAAGGCGCCAGAACGCTCCGACGCGCTGTGGGTCGTCGACGGACAGCAGCGGCTCACCTCCCTGATCGGTGCGCTCACCGCGTCCGAGGAGACGGTGGACCGCCGCTTCCGGATCTTCTTCGATCTACGGGACAAGAAGTTCCTGTCCGCACCGCATTCGAAGCAACCGGCCGACCACTGGCTCCCTGTCTGGGTGGCGGGTGACAACCGTCGGCTTCTGGCGTGGCAGCGTGAGCGGAACTGGCTGACCGACGAGGACTTCGACAGGTGCGACGCTGTCGCCACGGCCATCCGCACTTACGAGATCCCCATGTACGAGATCGAGGGGGACGACGAGCAGGCGCTGCGGGAGATCTTCGACCGGATGAACACATTCGGCAAGACGCTGAAGCGCGCTGAGATCTTTCAGGCCCTGCACTCCGCTCCACTGGATGTGCAGCCGTCTGACCTGGAGGCGCTGCGGGAGCGTCTGCGTGCCCTGGAGTTCGGTGACTTCACCTCCCAGATACTGATGCAGAGCGTCATGGCTCTGCGCGGCGGGAAAGTCGACCGCGACTTCCGGCAGGAGTTCAAGGACGACGAAGATCTGCACTCCGCGTTCTCCGCCACGGAGAAGGCCCTGCGATTGGTGGTCGAGTTCCTCAAAGCGGATGCCCGTATTCCCCACATGCGTCTTCTGCCGTATGCACTGTTCGTGCCCGTCCTTGCCCGGTTCACCCACCTCTTCGGGCGCCCCCAGGGCCGGGCCACCGAGTTGCTCCGCCGCTGGGTCTGGCGCGGCTCGGCGATCGGCGCGGCTCCGCAGGGCAACACTGTCGCGCTACGGCGCAATGCCAGCGCGATTGAGGACGACCCCGTGGCCAGCGCGGGAAGACTGCTGGGGCTGTTGCCGCCGGGTGGTGAGCAGTGGCAACCCGACCTCGCCCAGACGGCCCTAAACCGGGCGCAGGCGAAAATCAATGTCCTTGGCCTGCTCTCGGCGCATCCCGTTCTGCTGATCAATGTCCGGGACGCCGAAGAGAACCTCCACGCCGCAGGAACGCGGATCGAGCGAACTCGGTTGCTGACCGAACTTCTCGACACAGGTACGTCGCCGCTGTTCCCGGTTGTGGAAAGTCCTGACAGGACCATCGGCAACAGAATCGTGCACCCTGGCTTCTCCGTGTCGGCAGCAGCGCAACTCCTTCCGAGCGCCACCCCGGAGACACGCCGCTCCCACTGCGTCGACGACGGATGCATGGAACTCCTCACCCAGGGACGCCTGGACGACTTTCTTCGCCGCAGATCGGAGTTGGTCCGGAAGGTGATCGCCGACCACGTCCAGAGCATGGCCCTGTGGGGCTTCTCCGACGGGCCGGAACCCGAAAGCCTCTTCTCTGACCACCTCTGGGGAGTCCCCGATGCAACCTGACGCGACCGCTTCGGTTTTCCTGGGGGAACGCCGAGTAGGCATTCTCGGCTATCACAAGGGAAACACCTGGTTCGACTACACCGATCTCAGCCCCGACCATCCGGTCCTGGGCCAGGGTTTCGAGCAGGACCCGCGCAAGCGGCGCTCCGGAAGCGGAAGCGTTCCGGAATGGTTCGCCAACCTGCTTCCGGAGGTCGGTAGCGGCCTGCGGCAGTTGGTGGCCACGGAACTGGGCAAACGCCGGCTCCATGACTTCGCCCTGCTGTGCCACCTCGGCGAGGATCTTCCCGGTGCGGTGCGCGTGGTCCCCAACGCCTCGCTCGATGGACTGCCCGATCACGATGCGGAGGACGAGTGCGCCCATGACCACGGGCTGCGCTTCTCGCTGGCTGGTGTGCAACCGAAGTTCTCCATGCGCCATGACGGCAAGGCTTTGGTGCTCCCGGCTACCGGCAGCGGCGGGGACTGGATCGTGAAGCTGCCCGACGAGCGTTTTCCCGACGTGCCGGCCAATGAGTTCGCCATGCTGGAGTGGGTGCGCAGAGCCGGAATCGATGTGCCCGAGGCTGAGCTGGTCAGGGGCGGCGATCTGCGCAACTTGCCAGAGGGCGCGATCCAGCCCGGCGCGCTCGCCCTTGCGGTGCGCCGGTTCGACCGCACCGAGGCCGGGCGGGTCCATCAGGAGGACTTCGCGCAAGTACGAGAGGTGTCGGCGGAGGCCAAGTACAACAAGGCCACATACGAGGGCATCGGCAGGGTGATCAGGGCCGTGTGTCCGGCCGAGGACGCCGTCGAGTACCTGCGGCGCCTGGTCGCCATCGTCGTCATGGGAAACTCAGACGCGCATTTGAAGAACTGGACCCTCCGCTATCCAGAAGGTAAGCAGGCACGGCTCTCTCCTGCCTACGATCTGGTCTGCGTCACCGCCTATCCCAAGACTCAGGCCGACCCGAATCTCGCTTTCCCCTTGGGCGGCACCGTCAAATCCGAACTGATCACCTCCGAGCATTTCCGAAAGATCGCTCCTGCACTCCAGCTGTCCGAGAGCCAAGTGATCAGCACGCTTCAGGAAACCGTGGACGCCTTGGCTTCGTCGTGGGCCGATGTGAAGCGTGAGTGCCCCGTCCCGCTCTTTGTCACTGACACCGTCGACAAGAGGCTGAAGGGCCTGCCGCTCGTGCGTCGCTGACCCGGTCCGCCTCGTGCCGGACCGGGCGCGCGTACAGTTCGCGGTGAACGGGCTACTTCCAGGTGTCGCTCGTCGTGTAGCCCGACGAACTGCCCGTCGTGTACGAGCGGTTCGTCCCGGACTCCCAGGTCACGTTTCCGGAGCCGTCCTTCTTCAGGTATTTGTAGTCGAAGGACGTGCTCTTGGGGACGATGACCAGCCGGCTCCAGTTCGGGTACGACGCCGAGGACAGCGGGATCGCGTCGCTCGTGTTCCAGGAGCCGAGGGACGGGATCGAGCCCACGACGTAGACGTTGGTGCCCCAGTCGGTGGTCGCGTTCTCGTTGAAGGTGACGTCGGTGGCGTCGGCGTCCGCCACATTCCAGGAGTTGTTGAGCGAGAGGGCCGAAGTGGTCGTGGTCGCCGTCCTGTTGGCGTTCGACTCCCAGGTCACATTGCCCGAGCTGTCCTTCTTGACGAACTTGTAGGTGAACGACGTGTTCACCGGCACGCTCACCTCGCCCGACCAGATCGGGTAGCCGGACGAGGACAGCTGGATCGCCTTCGAGGTGTCCCAGCCGCCCAGGGCCGCGATGGACCCGACCACGTACACGTTCGTGCCGGACGTCGTGGACGCGTACTCGTTGAACGTCGCGTTCACCGTGTCGCCCGAGCCGCCGCCCGCGTCGGAGCAGCCGACCGTGCAGGTGTAGGACGAGTTGTAGAAGGCGACCGCGCTCTTCGCCGGGAAGGTGATCGACGCGCTGCCGCCCGACACGGTCACCGTCGTCTTGCCGCCGTCGACGACGTTCTTGTACGTGCCGTCCGCCATGCCCGTTGTGAACGAGTAAGTCGCGCTGCTCGTACCGTTGTTCAGGGCGAAGAAGCCCTTGCCGCTGCGGCCGAAGCCGATGACGGACGAGGACTTGCTCTGCCAGTCGGAGACGGCTGCCGTATCGGCCGCGTTGTGCCAGGCCACCATGCCGACCACGGCCGTGTCGCGGTCCAGGCAGTACCAGGCGCCGCCGGAGCAGTCCGTGTTCGTGACGAAGCCCGAGGAGTTCGGCGGGGCCTGGTCGCTCTGTGTCCATTCCCAGCTGGCGTACACCGTGGGCGTGGACCACCTGTAGGCGAGCTGGAAGAGGTTGGCGAGCTTGTAGGTGTCGCCGTCCTTGTAGGAGAGGTGCAGGCCGTTGCGTTCCGTGTCGTGGTTGGTCACGAAGGAGACCGAGTTCGCGGCCGGCAGGATGCCGCTGCTCTCGATCGAGGACAGGTCGGAGACGTTGCCCTGGAAGGCCGACTTGAGCTTGGACGCGTACGTGAAGTCCAGGGCGTCACCCGAGGCGTAGTAGTCGCTCGGCTGCGGGGTCGCACCCGGGTAGATCTCCTGGAAGACGTACGGCGCCGTCCCGGACGTCGTGTTCGTCAGCTTGGACTCGATCGCCGCCAGGTCGGCCTCGGGGATGTGCTTGGCCGCGTCGACCCGGAAGCCGTCCACACCCAGCGCCAGCTGGGAGTTGAGGTAGTTCGCGAGGCCGGCGCGGACGGTGTCCGACTCGGTCTTGAGGTCGGGCAGGCCGAGCAGTTCGCAGTTCTGGACCTGGGTCAGGTTCGAGTAGTCCTGGATGGTCAGGTCCGAGGTCGGGCACTCGCTGGAGTCGTGATAGTCGGTCCGGCTCCAGTTGGGGGTGGAGTACTTGTTGGTGATCGTCGTGCCGTCGTAGCCCGTGCCGGTCTGCGCGGCGGTGTGGTTGATCACCGCGTCCGTGTAGACCTTCACGCCCGCCTTGTGGCACGCGGTGATCATGGCGCTGAACTTCGCCTGGCTGCCGAAGCGGCTGTTCAGGCTGTACGAGTACGGCTGGTAGACGTCCCACCAGTAGTACGACGACTGCTTCAGGGACTCCTCCGGCGGTGCCACCTGGACCGCGCCGTAGCCGGTCGGGCCCAGGATGTTGGTGCACTCGGCGGCGACCGAGTCCCAGTTCCACTCCCACAGGTTGGCGATCACATCGCCCTTGGCGGTGGTGTCCGCCTGTGCGGCCGGCGCGGGAAGTGCGATGGCTCCAGCCAGTGCCAGGGCGCCTGCGGCCGCGGCGGTCGCGCTGCGGCGGAGGACACCCGGGGGTCGGTGTCTGCTCATGTGCGGCTCCGAGAGAAAGGTTGCAGAAGGATCGGGATTCAACAACCGGTGAGCGTGCGGCAGTTGAGAAGGGCACGTCAAGGTTGACGTTGAAACTTCTTGCTATGAATTTCAAGCCTCTTGCTGTAAAGCTTTCGTTGGGGATACGGTCACGCCGGGTCGTACCCATGAGAGCCGCATTCGCTAGGAGTTACCGCGTGATACGCAGAGCGAGACGGGCCGCGGCCGTCACCGCCGCAGCCCTCGCCGCCGCCCTGATCCAGCCACTCGCGGCACACGCCGCACCCACGCCTCCCGCACCCCCCTCGGACGCGGCCCTCGCCGCCCAGCCGTCCCGCCACGACGACACCCGCGAGCAGTTCTACTTCGTCATGCCGGACCGTTTCGCCAACGGGGACACCGGCAATGACAAGGGCGGCCTCACCGGCTCCCGCCTCTCCACCGGCTACGACCCCACCGACAAGGGCTTCTACCAGGGCGGCGACCTCAAGGGCCTGACAAAGCGGCTCGACTACATCAAGGGGCTGGGGACCACCGCCATCTGGATGGCCCCGATCTTCAAGAACAAGCCCGTGCAGGGCACCGGAGCCAACGCCTCCGCGGGCTATCACGGCTACTGGATCACCGACTTCACCCAGGTCGACCCGCACTTCGGGACGAACCAGGACCTCAAGACCCTCATCTCCCGGGCCCACGCCAAGGGCATGAAGGTCTTCTTCGACGTCATCACCAACCACACCGCCGACGTCGTCGACTACGAGGAGAAGTCCTCCGACTACCTCTCCAAGGGCGCCTTCCCGTATCTCACCAAGGACGGCAGGCCCTTCGACGACGCCGACTACGCCGACGGCGGCAAGAAGTTCCCGGCCGTCTCCCGCGGCTCCTTCCCCTACACCCCGAAGGTCACCAGCAACAGCAAGGTCCCGGCCTGGCTCAACGACCCGACGATGTACCACAACCGGGGCGACTCGACGTTCGCCGGCGAGTCCACCACCTACGGCGACTTCTCCGGCCTGGACGACCTGTGGACCGAACGTCCCGAGGTCGTCCACGGCATGGAACAGATCTACGAGCGGTGGGTGAAGGACTTCGCCGTCGACGGCTTCCGGATCGACACCGTCAAGCACGTCGACATGCCGTTCTGGACCCAGTGGGCCACCGCGCTCGACACGTACGCGGCCGCGCAGGGGCGGAAGAATTTCTTCATGTTCGGCGAGGTCTACTCCGCCGACACCTCCGTCACGTCCCCGTACGTCACACAGGGCCGCCTCGACGCCACCCTCGACTTCCCGTTCCAGGACGCGGCCCGCGCCTACGCCTCCCAGGGCGGCAGCGCCCAGCGGCTCGCGAGCGTCTTCGGCGACGACTGGAAGTACACGACCGACAAGGCCAACGCGTACGAGCAGGTCACCTTCCTCGGCAACCACGACATGGGCCGCATCGGCTACTTCCTGAAGCAGGACAACCCGAGGGCCACCGACGCCGAGATCCTGAAGAAGGACCGGCTCGCCAACGAGCTGATGTTCCTCAGCCGGGGCAACCCGGTCGTGTACTACGGCGACGAGCAGGGCTTCACCGGCTCCGGCGGCGACAAGGACGCCCGCCAGACCATGTTCGCCTCCAAGGTCCCCGACTACCTCAAAGACGACGAGATCGGCACCGACCGCACCCACGCCAGCGACTCCTACGACGCCGGCGCCCCGCTGTACCGGGACATCGCCGGCCTCTCCAGGCTCCGCAAGGCCAACCCGGCCCTGACGGACGGCGCCCAGACCGAGCGCTACGCGGCCGACGGCGCCGGAATCTACGCCTTCACCCGCACGGACGCGAGGACCGGGCAGGAGTACGTCGTCGCCCTCAACAACGCGAGCGAGGCGAAGACGGCCACCTTCGCGACCGGGTCGGACGACATGTCGTACCGGGGGATCTACGGCGCCACCGACACCGTGAAGTCCGACGGCGACCACAACGTCACCGTCACCGTCCCGGCCGAGTCCGCCGTCGTCTACAAGGCCGCCGGCTCCCTCGCCGGGCCCGCCGCCAAGCCGGCCATCACCCTTGAGCCCCCGGCCGCCGGAGCCACCGGCACGGTGGACCTCGGCGCCGACGTCGAGGGCGGACAGCTCAACCGGGTCGTCTTCGCCGCGCAGGTCGGCAACGCCGAGTGGCAGGTGCTCGGCTCCGCCGACCACGCCCCCTACAAGGTGACCCAGACCCTCGGCAAGGCCGTACCCGCCGGGACCGCCCTGCGCTACAAAGCCGTCGTCGTCGACTCGGCCGGGCACACCGCGAGCGCCACGGCGAGCAGCACCAGCGGCACCCCGCCCGCGCCCGAGGTCCCCACGGCCTCCTCCCGGGACTACGCGATCGTCCACTACAAGCGCACCGACGCCGACTACGGCAACTGGGGCCTGTACGCCTGGGGTGACCTCGCCGACGGCGAGGCGACCCAGTGGCCGGCCAGCCATCCCTTCATCGGCCGGGACGCATACGGCGCCTTCGCGTACGTCAAACTCAAGCCGGGCGCCTCGAACGTCGGCTTCCTGGTAATCGACAAGAACGGGAACAAGGACGTCTCGGCCGACCGGAGCATCGACATCACCAAGACGGGGGAGGTCTGGGTCGAGCAGGGGAAGCCGGACGTACTGACGCAGAGGCCCGCCTATCCCGCGCAGGACACCACCAAGGCGGTCATCCACTACCACCGCGCCGACGGGAACTACGACGGCTGGGGCCTGCACGTCTGGACGGGTGCCGCGCACCCCACCGACTGGTCGAAGCCGCTCACGCCGGTGAAGACTGATGCCTATGGCGCGGTCTTCGAGGTGCCGCTCACCGCGGGTGCCACCAGCCTCAGCTACATCGTCCACAAGGGCGACGACAAGGATCTACCGGCCGACCAGTCCCTGGACCTCAAGGCCGACGGCTACGAGGTGTGGCTGTTGAACGGGCAGGAGAAGCATCTGCTGCCCCAGCCGGCGGGCAGCGCGGCCGCCCTCGACCTGAGCACCTCCAAGGCGGTCTGGATCGACCGGGACACCCTCGCCTGGAACGGCGTGGACGGCGCCGCCTCCACCCAGCTGCTCTCCTCCCAGGACGGCTCGATCACCGTCAAGGACGGGACGCTGACCAGCGACGACGAGCGCTGGATCCGGCTGGAGAAGACCACACTCACCGACGCCCAGAAGGCGAAGTTCCCGTATCTGAAGGACTACACGGCCTGGTCCGTGGACCCGCGTGACCGGGACCGGGTGCCCGACGCGCTGAAGGGCCAGCTGGTCGCGTCGCAGCGGGCCGCGAACGGCGCCGTGCTGGCCGCGACCGGAGTGCAGATCGCAGGGGTGCTGGACGACCTCTACCCCGGTGCCACGAAGGCCGCGCTCGGGCCGGTCTTCCACGACGGCAAGCCGACCCTCTCGGTGTGGGCGCCCACGGCACAGAGCGTCTCACTGGAGCTGGACGGCTCTGTCAAAGCCATGCGCCGCGACGACACCAGCGGCATCTGGTCCGTCGCCGGACCCGCGTCCTGGAAGGGCAAGCCCTACCGGTACGTCGTGAAGGTCTGGGCGCCCAGCGTCCGCAAGCTGGTCGTCAACAAGGTCACCGACCCCTACTCGGTCGCCCTCACCGCCGACTCCGAGCGCAGTCTCGTCGTCGACCTGGACGACAAGTCCCTTGCCCCCGGCGGCTGGTCGAGCCTGCGCAAGCCCCGGGCCGTACCGCTGAAGGACGCGCAGATCCAGGAGCTGCACATCCGGGACTTCTCGGTCGCGGACAAGACCGTTCCGGCTGATCACCAGGGCACCTACCTGGCCTTCACCGACAAGAACAGCGACGGATCCAGGCACCTGCGCGCGCTGGCCGAGGCCGGCACGTCCTATGTGCATCTGCTGCCCGCGTTCGACTTCGCCACCGTGCCGGAGAAAAGGGCCGACCAGGCGAGGCCCGACTGCGATCTGGCCTCCTATCCGGCCGACTCCGACCAGCAGCAGGCGTGCGTGGCGAAGACCGCCGCGAAGGACGCCTACAACTGGGGCTACGACCCGTACCACTTCACCGTCCCCGAGGGCTCGTACGCCACCGACCCGGACGGCACCGCCCGTACGGTCCAGTTCCGCAGGATGGTCCAGTCCCTCAACCAGGACGGGCTGCGGGTCGTCATGGACGTCGTCTACAACCACACCGCCGCGAGCGGCCAGGCGGACACCTCCGTGCTCGACAAGGTCGTGCCCGGCTACTACCAGCGTCTCCTCGCCGACGGAAGCGTGGCCAACAGCACCTGCTGTGCAGGCACCGCGCCCGAGAACGCCATGATGGGCAAGCTGGTCGTGGACTCGATCGTCACCTGGGCCAAGGAGTACAAGGTCGACGGGTTCCGCTTCGACCTCATGGGCCATCACCCGAAGGCCAACATCCTCGCGGTCAGGAAGGCGCTCGACGCGCTGACCGTCGCCAAGGACGGCGTCGACGGCAAGAAGATCATCCTGTACGGCGAGGGCTGGAACTTCGGCGAGGTCGCGAACGACGCCCGGTTCGTGCAGGCCACGCAGGCGAACATGGCCGGCACCGGCATCGCCACCTTCTCCGACCGGGCCCGGGACGCGGTGCGCGGCGGCAGCCCCTTCGACTCCGACCCCGGCGTCCAGGGCTTCGCGTCCGGGCTGTACACCGACCCCAACTCATCGTCGGCGAACGGTACTCCGGCCGAGCAGAAGGCCCGGCTGCTGCACTACCAGGACCTGATCAAGGTGGGTCTGAGCGGCAACCTGAAGTCATTCGCCTTCACGGACACCGACGGCAAGGAGGTCAAGGGCTCCGAGATCGACTACAACGGTTCGCCCGCCGGTTACGCGGACGCACCCGGCGACGCCGTCGCCTATGCGGACGCGCACGACAACGAGTCGCTGTTCGACGCGCTGGCCTACAAGCTGCCCGCGAGGACCAGCGCGGCCGACCGGGCCCGGATGCAGGTCCTGGCGATGGCCACGGCCGGCCTCTCGCAGGGGCCGTCCCTGTCCCAGGCGGGCACCGACCTGCTGCGCTCGAAGTCGCTGGACCGCAACTCCTTCGACAGCGGTGACTGGTTCAACGCCATCCACTGGAACTGCGCCGACGGCAACGGCTTCGGGCGAGGGCTGCCTCCGGCGGCCGACAACCAGGCCAAGTGGCCGTATGCCAAGCCGCTGCTGAGCACGGTCAAGGTGGGCTGCGATCAGATCACCGGCGCCTCGGCCGCCTACCAGGATCTGCTGAAGATCCGTACGACAGAGAAGGCGTTCTCGCTGGGTACGGCCGCGCAGGTGCAGGACCAGCTGTCCTTCCCGCTGTCGGGGAAGGACGAGACACCGGGTGTGATCACCATGCGGCTCGGTGACCTGGTCGTCGTCTTCAACGCCACCCCGCAGCGGCAGGAGCAGACGATCGGCGCGCTCGCCGGTACGGACTACCGACTGCACCCGGTACAGGCCTCCGGCGCCGACCCGGTGGTGAAGACCTCGGCGTTCGCCTCCGGCACGGGGACGTTCGCTGTTCCGGCGCGGACCGTGGCGGTGTTCACACGGGCGGGGAATTCCTAGGAACCGAGGGCGATGAGCCGGCCGATCAGCTCCGCGAAGGGGCCGTCGGCCGGCTCGTCCTTCACCATCTGCTTCAGCAGGGTCGCCATGTCCTCGTCGTAGGCCGCGCTGACCGCGGCCAGCGCGGCGAAGTCGTGTACCAGCTGGATCTCCAGCTCGCCGCGCGGGATGCGGCGGCCGTCCAGCCAGATCAGTGCCGTGGACTCGGCGAGGGAGATCCAGGAGCGGACGACCAGCTCCAGGCGCGGGGGAGCGTCGATGACGCCGAGGTGGGAAAGCATCTGTTCGTACGCGGCCTGCCGTACGGAGTCGATGAGGGCGTTGGTGGCAGAGGAGCCGACCGCCGGTCCGCCGCGCATCAGCGCCGAGAAGCCGGGGCCGTGTTCCTCCACGAAATCGAAGTAGCGGCGCATCACGCGCAGCAGCCGGGCGCCGAGCGTGCCCTTGTGCGGCTCGGCGAAGCGGTCCGCGAGATCCTGCGCGGCACGCTTCAACGCGGCTTCGTACAGGCTGAGTTTGCCGGAGAAGTAGTGGTACACCAGCGGACGTGAGATGCCCGCCGCCGTCGCTATCTCGTCGATGGAGACGTCGTCGGGCGAGCGTCGGCTGAACAGGTCGAGGGCGACGCCGATCAGCTGCTGCCGCCGCTCCTCGACGCCCATCCTGCGGCGAACCCCGGTACTCATGGGCACACCTTACCGATCGGATTCCGACCAGCTTCGGCCGCAGGTGTTCACATGTCGAGCACCAATCGATCGCTCCGGGACCGCGACACACAGATCAGCATCGAGCCGGCGCGCTCCTCGTCCGTCAGCAGCTCGTCCCGGTGGTCGATCTCCCCTTCCAGCACCCGCTGTTGACAGGTCCCGCAGAACCCCTGCTCACAGGAGTAGGCGGTGTCCGGCAGTTCCCGGCGTACGGCGGCCAGCACGGTGGAGTCGGCCGGTACGGTCAAGGTCCGCCCGCTGCGCCGGAGTTCGACCTCGAACGCGGCGTTGCCGTCGGATGACGTGCGGGGCGCGAACCGTTCGAGACGGACGTCCGGGAAGCGTGCCGCGACGGCCGCCATGAGCCCCTCGGGACCGCAGCAGTAGACGGCGGCCCCCTCGCTCACTTCGAGAGCGTCGAGGTCGGGCCTTCCCTCCACGACGGTCACCCTCCCCGAGGCCCGGCTTCTCCTGCCCGGGGGGACCCCCATCCGGCCCAGCTTCTCGACCTCCTCCAGGAAGGGCATCGAAGCCCGGTCACGCCCCGCGTACAGCAGCCGCCACTCGGCGTTCTCCGGGAGTGCCCGCAGCATCGGCAGCAGCGGCGTGATCCCGATCCCGCCGGCGACGAAGACGTACGACTCAGCCTCGACCAGCGGGAAGCGGTTCCGCGGCCCCCGCACCTCCAGCTCCATGCCCTCCGTCACCTGCTCGTGCACCTCGCGCGAGCCGCCCCGCCCGTTCTCGACCAGCCGGGTCGCGACGGTGTACGAGGACGTGTCCTCGGGGTCACCACACAGCGAGTACTGCCGGACGAGCCCCGACGGCAGCACGAGGTCGAGATGCGCGCCGGGCTCCCAGCGGGGCAAGTCCTTCCCCTCAAGGCGGAGTTGAACGACACCGTCGGCCACGGTCTCGTGCGAGGTCACCAGCAGCCGCAGCGCCCGCGAGCGCGGACGGCCCGAGATGGGCTCCTCCAGCGCGGGCATCGGCCACAGCGGCGAGACCTGGATACGGCGGCGCAGGGCCTGCCGGGTCAGCAGGGCGGCGCCCGCGAGGAGCGCGACGGTACGCAGCTTCGGCATCAGGCGGCCCTCTTCTCCGCCGCCGTGGCCGCGGGGGAGGAGGCCAGATAGGCGACGGCCTGCTCGGTGTCGCCCTCCTGCGAGGGGTGGTAGTCGCGGCTCAGATAGCGGGGGATGGACCTGAGCATGTCTCCGGTCCCGGGAAGCAGGCCGCGCCGGCCGCGGTCGTAGAGGTCCTTGAAGCTGGCCTTGCCGTCGATGAGGGTCGGGTCGTTCTCCATGAAGAAGCGCGCCCCGCGCTGCCAGAGGAACACCAGCGCAGAGAAGGCCGTCGCCCAGGTCCGTACCCTTCGGCGGTAGCTGCCGTCGACGTGCATGAACAGCTCGAAGGCCACGGAGCGGTGCTCGACTTCCTCCGCGCCGTGCCAGCGCAGCAGGTCCAGCATGGTCGGGTCGGCGCCGCGCCGGTCGAGTTCCTCGGCGTTGAGCACCCAGTTGCCGAGGAACGCGGTGTAGTGCTCGATCGCGGCGATGAGCGCGACCCGCTCCATCAGCCACCATCGGCGCGGCCGGCCCGGCGGCAGCGTCCGGTCGCCGAGCAGCTTCTCGAAGAACCAGTCGACCTGCGCGGTGTACGGCGTCGGGTCGAGGCCCTGCTCGCGCAGGTGCGGCAGCACCTCGTCATGGGCCTGGGAGTGCATCGCCTCCTGGCCTATGAACCCCATGACGTCCTCGCGGAGCCGCTCGTCGCGTATGTACGGCAGCACCTGCTTGTACACGTGCACGAACCACCGCTCACCGGCGGGCAGCAGCAGGTGCAGCACGTTGATGGTGTGCGTGGTGAACGGGTCCCCTGGCACCCAGTGCAGCGGCGTGCCGTCCCAGGAGAAGGACACCTTGCGTGCCTTGAGCGGCACCCGGGCCTGCGTATTAGACATGGCGTCAATGTACTGGCGGGTAGAGCTGCTGAGAACCCCTGTGGAAGGGCTTGTTTACGCGGTTGTCAGCAACCGAGGGCTGCTCCGCCGGACCGCCCTTACCGCAACCCGTTGATCGCCTGACCGTTCTCCAGTGTGCCCTTCAGCGTGGCCCGAGCCCCCTGCTTGGCCCGGGCCACCAGGAACTGGCCCTGCCCGGCGGCGGTGACCCCGCCCCCCGCCTGGATCGACGCCGTGTCCTTGTCGCCCGCCGCCAGCAGATACCAGTGCCCGGCCGCGGACTTCCACAGCACCCCGGCGAGCACATGGGGATCACGCGGACCGCAGGACAGCGCATCCGTGCCCTTGGCGACCACCGCCGCCGCCCGTCCGCCCGGCGTACGGAACTGGGCCAGCGCGCCCGTACCGTCGCCGCGCCAGGTCTCGGCCCTGGTGCACACCCATTCGGCCGCCCCGCTGCCGTCGGGCAGCGGCTGGTCGGCGTACGACCAGGCATTGACGCTGCGCACCCCGACCGAGCGCTCCGCCGCCAGCGAGCAGGCGAACGGCGCCCAGGCCGCCCGCCCGGCGGTGTCGGACACCTCGCCGGGCGAGCCGGGCTTGCCGACGGTGAGGTGGGCGGGCACCAGCTCGCCCAGGTCGGTACTGAGAGCGGTGCCGGAGGCGTCGGTCAGCTGGAGCACCGTCCAGGAGGTGCAGTTGCCGGGGCGCAGCGCGGGGCTGGCCAGCGGTGCGGTGACACCGTTGGTGACCTTCAGCGAGGTCGCGGACGAGTCCGGCTTCATCAGGTTCCGCGAAGCCGCCTTCTGCACCCAGGGCGCGGTCAGATACTGCACGTTGCCGTCGGAGCGGCCGAGCACCAGCGCGCTCGCCTCGGCGCCGGTCGCGCCGTCGGCACGGGCGAAGTCGAGGGCCGCGCCCTGGGTGCCGTCGACCGGCTCGGCGTACCGGGCGATGCGCAGACCGTCGTAGAACACCACCACGCGGGCGTTGTCCACCTGGCCCGCGTACAGCAGCTGGGGCGGGCCGGCCGGGCCGCCGATCTCGGTGCCGGCCGTCGCCGAGACATGGACCGTCGCGCCGGGGCGGGCCCAGACGGCGAGGGCGCGGTGCAGCAGGCCGGAGTCGCCGGTGAGCGGGCCACGGGCGGGCCACGCCGAGAAGTCGGTGCGGGCGGCGGACTCCCAGGCGGTGGG
>NZ_CM002285.1:7058314-7082466 GCF_000497445.1 Streptomyces roseochromogenus subsp. oscitans DS 12.976
GAGCGCGGCCTTGGAGTGCTGGCGGCGGCGCATCAGATCCGTGGGCCGGGCCTGCAGCAGACAGGGGTCGAACTCGGCGGAGGCGAGCAGTGCGGGCTGGGTGGGCACGCCGTTCGCCTGCGCCAGCGCGCCGCCCGGGTCGTCGACCCCGGCGGCCGTCAGCAGCTCCCGGATATCGGCGTCCGGCAGCTGCTCCAGGCCGCGCAGCACATAGGCGGCGCGGGCCGGGCCGGACAGGGCGGACAGCCGCTGGTCCAGGGCGAGTTCGTCGGCGCCGCCGGAGCGCGGGAACAGCTTGAGGCCCCACACCTGGGGCAGCAGCGGCGGCAGCTGGGAGAGCCGGGGCAGGCCCTTGCGGGGCCGGGCCGCCTCCAGGGCCGTGGTCAGGACACGCTCGCGCAGGAAGGCGTACCCGGGGTCGCCGTCCTCGCCCGAGGCCTGCGCCGGGATCACGGGCTGCTGCCCCCGGCCGCTGGGCAGGGAGCGCTGGGCGAGAGAGTGTGCGGTCAGCACCCGGCGGCTGCGGCCGAGTCCGGGTGGCAGCACCAGATAGGCGATCCGGACCAGCCGTGGATAGTGCTCGACGAGCGCGGCCTCGGCCTGCTCGAGGTCGACCGGTGCGGGCTGTCCGGCGGAGGCGGGGGCGTGACGCTGGGCTACATCCTGTGACTGCACGTCAGGGAAAACGAGCGAGCCGGACGTTGGTCACCCCGGATGGGTGATTCAGCCCTTTCGGCCGTCACCTTTGAGCAGGCGGCGGCCGGGAGCCGTATCCGAAGGAGCTGAGGCATGCTGGGCCCACAGGACCGGAGGAACAGATGAGGGTGACACGACTGCTGCCGGCCGCCGCGGCCGTACTGGCGCTGGCGGGCTGCGGTGCGGGTGGCGGAACCAAGGCGGTCCCGCCCACCGCGACCGGCAGCCTGGAGAGCCTGGCCGCCGAGGTGAAGTGCAGGCCGAACATGCAGACCGACGCCGATGAACTCCGGCAGGCCATCTGCGCCAACAGCGACGGCAAGTTCATTCTCGCCACCTTCGCCACCGACCGCGGCCAGCGCGAGTGGATCAACGACGCGAAGGACTACGGCGGTTACTACCTCGTCGGCCGCAAATGGGTCGCGGTCGGCGACGACGGCGTCGTCAAGGCGCTGCGCGGCACGCTCGGCGGGGACGTGGAGGTGGGTACGAATCACTCCTCCCATTCCATGCATGGTGGTTCCGCGCACAGCGGCTGAGCCACGGAAAGGCCGGTGACGGGAGGGGGGTCCGTCACCGGCCTTGTCTCTGTGGCCCGTGTCAGGTGATCAGGCGCACCTGCGGCCGCTGTTCACGCAGTTCGCGATCCTGTTGGCCAGACCGCCGGTGGTGACGCTGATGAAGTCGTCGTGGTCGGTGATCGGCTTGTGCAGCTCCTCCGGGAAGCCGTCCACCGCGTAGGCGTTCTTCACCGTGCCGTCCGCCTGGATGACGGGCTGCGGCACGTTGTACACCAGGCGCATCGTCAGCTGCGGGATCGCCTTGAAGCCGTTCGGGCAGGCCCCGCTCGCGGGGTCGGCGAAGGCCACGTGTGTGCGGTGGTTGGCGCTGTCGATGTTCACGCCGTCCCAGCAGCTCTGGAAGGCGAACGAGCGCACCACCTGGCTGCCCTGCGGACAGATCGGGTACTTGTCCGTCAGCTGCACCTTGTTCTCGAAGCCGGTGCAGCTCCAGTGCGCGTTGGCGTTGGCCGGGCCGTTGACGAAGGCCTTGGCGTCACCGGTGATGATCCGCAGGAACTGCGGCATCGCGACGACCTTGCTCGCCGGGCTGCCGACGTACTTGATCTGCGCCTGCTGGGCGACCAGGATCTTGCCGACGTTGAGGTCCTTGCCGCCGCCGTCCGCGTTCGCGTCCTGCTCCTGGGTGCCGTCCTGCTCGCGGATGACCGGCCAGTAGTACGCCGAAAGGTCGTTGCGGTTCTGGCAGCTGGTGCCGCCCTGCAGGAACGTCTGGTTGCTGGAGAACGCGTTGACCTTCTGGTTGCCGACATAGTCGTGCACGTGGTGGGCACCGTTGGTCACACCGGGCGCGACGATCACGTTGTCGCTGTTGTGGTTCTGGTTGGCGTTCACGCCACAGCGCGTGATGAACGTGCCGGTCGAGGCGTTCTGCTGGTTCTGCGGCTTGCCCTGGACGTTCGGGGCGACCTTCGTGATGTCCACGAAGTCCGCGGCGGACGGACCGTCACCGCCCTGGCCACCGTTGTTGCCCTGCTGCTGGCCACCCTGTTGCTGACCGCCGTTGTTCTGTTGCTGTCCGCCGTTGTTCTGCTGTTGACCACCGTTGTTCTGCTGCTGCCCCCCGGCGGTGGTCTGGTTGGCGGTCTGCGTCGTACAGGCGGCGAGCTGGGACAGCCAGCCGTTGACCGACCCGCCGACCCGCTGGATGTCGATGCGGATCCGGTCGATCGTCGCGGTCCGCTTGTCCTTGAGCGGGCCGACGATCGCGTTCTGTACGAAGCTCGGATCCTTGGCCTGCGCGTCCCGGGTGGAGGCGAGCCGGGTGTAGGCCTCGGTGATCTGCTTGTCGAGGTTGGCCAGCTCGGTCGCCACCCCCTGGCGGGCCCGCCAGGGCACGTTGGTCAGCTTCTGCTGGACGTCCGGGCAGGAGATCGTCGCGACCTGCGCCGTCGCGGCCTTGGTCTGATTGCCTCCCCACGACTGGTTGTTCGACTCGTGCGCAGAGGCGTAGAAGTTCGCCCAGATCAGCCCGCCCCCACCGAGCGCTAGGGCCGCCGATGCGGCTATGGCCTTGGTGGCCAGCGGCGTACGGCGTTTTCGTGTGTTGCGTCCCATGGAACTCCTCTGACTTCCTTGCGGGCTTGCGGGGCAGCATCGAGGCGCCCGACAGGAGTGAAGCGGCGCCCTTCCATACGGACGCCGCCTCAGAGGTGTTCACCGGTCTCACAAATTCCCCGTGGAAACGGGGGAGTTGGCAGGTCACACCGATTGCGGTCATCGGTCCCGGCCATCAGCCACGGTCATCGGTCCCAGTCATCGGTCCCGGTCGAGATAGGCGAGGACCGCCAGGACGCGCCGGTTGTCGTCGTCCGACACCTCGAGGCCCAGCTTGGTGAAGATGTTGGAGGTGTGCTTGGCGATGGCCCGCTCCGTCACCACCAGCTGGGCCGCGATGCCCGCGTTCGACCGGCCCTGCGCCATCAGCTCCAGCACCTCCAGCTCACGCGGGGTGAGGCCCGCGAGCGGCCGGTCGTCGGCCGCGCGCCGGGACAGCAGCTGCTGGATGACCTGCGGGTCCATCGCCGTACCACCGGCCGCGACCCGCCGTACGGCGTCGATGAACTGCTCGGCGTCGAAGACCCGGTCCTTCAGCAGATAGCCGATCCCGCCGGTGCCGTCCGCGAGCAGCTCGCGCGCGTACAACTGCTCCACGTGCTGGGAGAGCACCAGCACCGGCAGCCCCGGCCGCGCCTTGCGGGCCGCGAGCGCGCACTGCAGGCCCTCGTCGGTGTGCGTGGGCGGCAGCCGTACGTCGACCACGGCCACGTCCGGCTCCAACTCGGCCAGCGCCCGGGTGAGTCCGGGACCGGAATCGACGGCGGCGGCGATCTCGAAGCCGAAGGCCGACAGCATCCGCACCAGTCCGTCGCGCAGCAGGAAGAGGTCTTCGGCTAGGACAACGCGCACGGGATCTCCATCGTCACCAGGGTGGGGCCGCCGGCGGGGCTGCTGACGGCCAGGACGCCGTCGAATGTACCGAGCCGGCGCTCGACCCCGGCGAGCCCCGACCCGGCGCCGATCGCCGCGCCGCCCTTGCCGTTGTCGGTGACCGTGATCCGCAGCCGCCCGTCGGAGTGGTGCACGTCGGCCCAGATCCGGTCGGCGCCGGAGTGCTTGACGGCGTTGGTGAGCACCTCGCTGACCGCGAAGTAGGCCGCCGACTCGACCGGCGCGTCCGCACGGCCCGGCAGCTCCACGCTCACCTCGGCCGGCAGCGGCAGCCGCAGCGCCAGCGCCCGTACGGCGTCGCCGAGCCCGCGTTCGGCGAGGACCGGCGGATGGATGCCGCGCACCAGGTCGCGCAGCTCTTCCAGGGCCTCGGCGGAGTTCCGGCGGGCCTGGGCGAGCAGCCGTTTGGCCTGCGCCGGGTCGTGTTCCACCAGCGACTCGATGGTGCCGAGGTCCATGCCCATGGCGACCAGCCGGGCCTGCGCCCCGTCGTGCAGGTCCCGCTCGATGCGGCGCAGTTCGGCGGCGGAGGTGTCCACGGCGTCCCGCCGGGTCTCGGTCAGCACCCGGACCCGCTCGGCGAGTTCGGCGTCACCGCCGAGCACGGCGCGGGTCAGCTCGAAGTGGGCCTTCACCGTGCGCGGGGCGAGACGGGAGGCGACGACCAGGAGCACGGCGCCGAGCAGGGCCGCGAGGAAGGCGGTCCCCTGGCCGGACACCGGCACGAAGAGATACCAGTAGGCGTCGCCCGTGGCCGGCACGAACGCCCGCCACAGTCCGGCCGCCAGCAGGAACCCCTCGATCGGGCAGAACACCAGCACGGCGGGGAGCAGCGCGGTGACGAAGCCCGCCGTGAAGTCCACGGGCAGCCAGCGCAGGTCCCGCCGCACCTGCGGGTCCCGCAGCAGGGTGAAGGTGCGGGTCCACGGTTTGGCGCCCTCGTGGTGCGGCCGGTACACCGCCGGGATCCGGATCCCGCACCACTCCGCCGCGAGCCGCCTGCGGGCGTCCGCCAGGGCCCGTACGCCGGTCAGGATCGCCGGGGTGGTGACGAGCCCGATGCCGAGCGGGATGAGCGCGAGGGAGACGAGGGTCAGGACGAGGAACGCCACACCGCAGGGCAGCACCACCAGGGCCAGCACCAGCCCCTGCACGCCGGCCAGCAGCACCCGGCGGGCCCGGCTGCGGACGTCGTGGCTCTTCGTGTCGGTGTTCATGCCGTCAGTCTCGCCGACGGCCCCGCGCGCGTCAGTCGTCCGAAGTCGCCTCTTGCGGGGTGGTGCCAGGTACACCCCTATGCCCTGTCACCAAACTCCCTCCTCCGCCGTGCGGCTGCACGCTCCCCCACGCTCGAATCGAGCCTCGCGCGGGGGGACGCGGGGGAGGACTCCCATCGCCGCCGCCGGGCCCGCCCTACGGACGGACGACGGGAGTTTGACGGCAGGGCCTGGCCCCGGCCAGCGCCTCCGCCTCCGCCTCGGGGTCGAGGCCGACGGGCGGCCGGTCCGGGCGCCGGGGCGGCTCGCCGCCGATCCCGGTCAGCCAGTGCCAGGTGTCGGCCACGGTCTCCGCGGCCGGCCGGCACTCCAGGCCGGTGGCCAGCGCCCGGGAGACGTCCGTGCGGTGGGCGGCCGCGTACAGCTCGTCGTCCGGAGGCACCCACACCGGCAGCTGGGTCCAGGGCTCGATCCCGGCGGACAGGATCACCTCCGGGTCGGTCCAGCGCAGCTCGGTGTCGGCGCCGGTGACCCGGACACAGGTGTCGAGCAGCTCGCCCATGGTGGTGTGCCCCGGCGGGCCGACCAGGTCGTACGGCCCGCTCAGCGACCGCTCGACCGCCCCGAGCAGCCAGCCGGCCAGGTCGCGGGCGTCGATGAACTGCACCGGCAGCTCGCGCGGGCCTGGAGCGAGGACCGGGCCGCCCCGGGCGATCCGGTTCAGCCACCAGGGCAGCCGGCCCACGTTCTCGTACGGGCCGAGGATCAGCCCGGCCCGCACCAGCAGCGAGTTCTGCTCTCCGAAGGCCTCGACGGCGGCCAGCTCGCCGCCCCGCTTGTCGCGGGCGTAGTCCGTCGGTCCCGCGTCGGCGGCGGCGCCCTCCACCACCGCCCCGGCCTCGGCGGGCCCGCCCTCGCTGGGCCAGGGCCAGGCGTACACGGACCGGCTGGAGACGTACACGTACCGCGCGGCACGGCCCCGCAGCAGCCGTGCCGCGGCGAGCACGGCGCGGGGCTCGGCCGACCAGGTGTCGACCACGGCGTCCCAGCCGCCCGGGCCGGCGGCGAGGGCGGCCAGGCCGTCCGGGGCGGTGCGGTCGCCGTGCAACGACCGTACGCCAGACGGGGGTTGATGCCGCCCCCGATGGAACACGGTCACCTCCCAGCCGCGCGCCACCGCGGCCTCGGCGACCGCCCGCCCCACGAACTCCGTACCGCCCAGCACCAGAAGTCTCATACCGGCGATCGTGCCCGCCCGGGGCACGTGACGGCACGGGACTCTGCCGAGGGCAGAACGGGCGGGCCAGGCCTGTCGGCGGATCCTGTCGCAGACGCGGGGGCCGGCACGCCCTCCCTCACTGCCCTGAGGACGTGGGGGGCACCCCCGGCGGCGCTGCCGTCCGCCTTGCGGCTGCAGGCTCCCCCCACGCTCCAATACGCTCGCGCGCGGGCACCCCCAGCCGCGTAGTCGTCGGTCGCCGACGCTCACCCACGCTCGGCTCTGCTCGCGCGGGGGTACCCCCATCGCCGCCGCCGAGCCCGCCCTCCGGGCGGAGGACGGGAGTTTGACGACAGGGCCTAGCGGCCGGTCGGCGGGGTGTACTTGTAGCCGACCCGGCGCACCGTCTGGATCGCCTGGCGGTGTTCGGTGCCCAGCTTGCGGCGCAGCCGGGCGATGTGCACGTCGACGGTGCGGCCGTCGCCGACGTGGCCGTAGCCCCACACCGTGGTGACCAGCTGGTCGCGGGTGTGTACCCGGTGCGGATGGGCCACCAGGTGCGCCAGCAGCTCGAACTCCAGGTAGGTGAGGTCGAGTTCGCGACCGTCGACGCCGGCGGTGCGCCGCACGGGATCGATCCGCACCAGCGGCTCGGCGCCGCTGTCCGCATGCGTGTCCGCGTCCGGGGCCGTCTCCGGCTGGTCCGGTACCGCGACCGGCAGGAACGGCGGCCGCCGGTCGGCCGGGACCAGCACCAGATAGCCGACCATCGGCGGCTGGCCGGGGAGGGTGGGCAGGGTGTGCTGCGGGGCGGGCAGCCAGGTGGCGCCCGGCGGCAGGAAGTCCGCGACGTCGACCACCTCGTCCCGGTCCACGGCGCGCAGCCGGTGCCGGGCGGGGGCGGTCAGAGTGGAGGCGGAGGTGAGAGAACGAGAGGTCGCCATGAGAGGTCAGCTCTTTCGCGCGAGAAGTTCGTCGGACGGGGCGACGGCCGCGATTCGTGGTCGGGGCGCGCCGGAGGACGTACGTCGCTTCGCGCTGGCCGAAGGCCGGGGGTACGGCTTTAGAGGGCCCGCGCGTTCGTGGCGCGGCAACACACCCGGTCGAAGTCGTGGTGCTGACGGGAAGGCCAGAAGGGCTCGAGGTCATGGCGACCCGTCGCGGTGATCTTCTGGAAGCTGGCCATGCGCCCATTGAAGCAGACACCGGCGCCGGGCAGGACCCTCCTCTCACTGCTTGGACGCTTCCTTGGCGTGAAGTTGACGTGGCAGGTCCGTCGCGCGGGCGCCCGTCAGGGCCTGATCAGCGGCTTCCCGCCCGCCGGGCGGTCCGGAACGCTGTCTCGGCATCCGGACGGGTGACCGTACGACATGCGGAAGGGGGCGCCCACCATTCGCGGTGGACGCCCCCTTCCGGGAGGCGGGTCAGACCTGGCCGGCCTTCTCCAGGGCGGAGCAGCAGGTGTCGACGAGCAGGCGGGTCACCACGTACGGGTCGACGTTGGCGTTCGGGCGGCGGTCCTCGATGTAGCCCTTGCCGTCCTTCTCGACCTGCCACGGGATGCGGACCGAGGCACCGCGGTCGGAGACACCGTAGGAGAACTTGTCCCACGGGGCGGTCTCGTGCAGGCCCGTCAGACGCTCATCGATGCCGGCGCCGTAGTTCTTGACGTGGTCGAGCGGCTTGGAGCCCTCGCCGAGCGACTCGCAGGCGGTGATGATCGCGTCGTAACCCTCGCGCATCGCCCTGGTGGAGAAGTTGGTGTGCGCGCCCGCGCCGTTCCAGTCGCCCTTGACCGGCTTCGGGTCGAGGGTCGCGGAGACGCCGAAGTCCTCGGCGGTGCGGTACAGCAGCCAGCGGGCCACCCACATCTGGTCGGAGACCTCCAGCGGGGCGAGCGGGCCGACCTGGAACTCCCACTGGCCCGGCATGACCTCGGCGTTGATGCCGGAGATGCCGAGGCCGGCCTTCAGGCAGTTGTCCAGGTGGGCCTCGACGACGTCACGGCCGAAGATCTCGTCGGCGCCGACGCCGCAGTAGTAGCCGCCCTGCGGCGCCGGGAAGCCGCCCTCCGGGAAGCCGAGCGGACGGGCGCCGTCGAAGAAGGTGTACTCCTGCTCGATGCCGAAGATCGGCTCCTGCGCGGCGAACCGCTCGGCGACCTCGGCCAGCGCGGCCCGGGTGTTGGAGGTGTGCGGGGTCATGTCCGTGTTGAGGACCTCGCACAGCACCAGGATGTCGTCGCCGCCGCGGATCGGGTCGGGGCAGCTGAAGACCGGCTTGAGCACACGGTCGGAGGCATGGCCCTCGGCCTGGTTGGTGGAGGAGCCGTCGAAGCCCCAGATGGGCAGAGCGTCGAGACCGGCCGGGGCACCCGCGATGACCTTCGTCTTGGAACGGAGCTTGGCCGTCGGCGCGGTGCCGTCGATCCAGATGTACTCAGCCTTGAAGGTCACGGGGCCACTTCCTTCGGGGATGTGTCGGGCACGCGGCGGTGCGGGTGCTGCGAGTGCTGCGGCGCTACGGCACCGGGGCGCCGCGTCGATCTGCCCGGCAGCCTGTCAACAGGCCATTTCCCGGCCGTTGCCCGTATGTGAACCCCGTGTTACCTGGTGGTTCTGTGTCACGGCTCACCTTGTGAGGTGCCGGAAGGCGGGGTATGGGTGCCCTCCGCCGCGGCCTGCCGCACCCCGTCGAGGAAGTCCCGGACGGCGGCTCGCTGGTGGTCGTCGTAGCCGCGCAGCAGCTCCACCGACCGCTCGATCAGCGGCCCGAAGAACGACGTGCCGAGCTCGACGGCGCCGTCCGTCACCTCCACGACGACCTTCCGCCGGTCGCTCTCCCCGCGCACCCGCCGCACCTGACCCGCCCGCTCCAGCCGGTCCAGCAGCGCCGTGGTGCCTGCCGAGTTGAGCCCGAGCCCGGCCCCGAGCCGCCCGGCGCTCATCTCCTCACCCGCCCGCCGCGCGTCCATCAGCGCGATCAGGGCGCGTACGTCCGTCGGGTGCATGCCGTTCCGCTGCGCGAACCGGGCGCTGTGCAGGCCGAGTTCGACGGCGACGGCACGCAGCAGATGGACGATCTCCATTTCGGGCTGCACGCGGGACCTCCGAAGCTATTATCTCGCTCAGCGAATATCTTGTTGAGCGAGATAATAGGGGGCGATCCCATGACCGGGTACGACGGCGAGGTCTTCCGGGTTGCGTACGACAAGGTCCTGGCGAAGTGGCCCGCCGGGCGGGAGGCGCTGACGGTCACCACTCCCTTCGGCGCCACCCGCGTCAACGCCTGCGGCCCCCGCGACGCGCCCCCGCTGCTCCTGCTGCCGGGCGGTGGCGGAGCCACCTCCGTCTCCTGGTACGCCCAGATCGCGGAACTGGCCCGGATCCGCCGGGTCTACGCGGTCGATGTGACCGGTGCCCCGGGGCTGAGCGGCCCGGCCGGCGACCGTCACCCCCGCACAGTCGCCGACCTGACGCGCTGGCTGGAGACGCTCATGGACGGTCTGGGCGCCGCATCGGCCGACGTGGGCGGCCACTCGTACGGCGGCTGGATCGCCCTGCACTACGCCCTGCGCGCCCCGGACCGGATACGCCGCCTGTTCCTCCTGGACCCGACCCAGTGCTTCGCCGGGTTCAAGGCGGCGTATCTGCTCCGCGCCCTGCCGATGCTGCTGCGGCCCACGCCCCGCCGCGTCCGCGCCTTCCTGGAGTGGGAGACCGGGATGGGGGTCCCTCCCGCTCGAGCGCAGCCGAGAGTGGGGGACGAACTGGATCCCGACTGGCTCGCCCTCCAGGAGGCGGCCGCCGGTTTCCCGGCCGCGAAGCCGGTGACGGGCCCGCGCCCGGCGCCGGACGCGCTGCGGGCCCTGGACACACGGGTCCTGCTGCTCGTGGCGGCGAACAGCAGGACCCATGACCCCCGCGAAGTAGTGGCCAGGGCGACGGCGCTGCTGCCGCACGTCGAGACCGCCGTACTGCCGGACGTGTCCCATCACGCGCTGCCCCACGCGGCACCGGCGGCCCTGGCCGGCCGTCTCACCGGCTTTCTGTCGGGCCGCTGAGCCTCACCCCACCTTCTCGATCAGGGCGTGGCGGATGAGGAACTTTCCGGGTTCCCGGACCTGTTCGAAAGCCGCGTTGTTGAGGAGCGCACAGCTGCCGGAGACCGAGGTGACCTTCACCGTCGTGGACTTGTTGTTGTCCAGGTTGGTGACCTTCAGGGTCGTACCCGCCGGGAACTGGTTGCTTGACGCGGCCGGGGCGCCGGCCTCGCCGGAGAGGGTGACGGTCGAGCCCTTGCACACCTGCTGGCCGGAGGCTGCGGTGCCGGTGGCCGTGCCGCTTCCCGTGGCCGTGCCGGTTCCGGTGTTTCCCGCGGCTGAGCTCGCGGCAGCGCTCGGCGCCGTCTGGGAGCCCTGAGCCGACTCCCCAACGGTGCATCCGGCGGCCTTCTGCTGGACCTTGATCTGCGCGATGACCGCCTGCCGGTTGGCGATCCGGGCCGCCGACTGGGCGTCCGGGTTGGCCTGCTGTCCGGCGATGAACCGCTCGTTGTTGCCGAGCGCGGTGGCGAGTCCCTGGCAGACCGTCGAGTTCCCGGCGGAGAGGGTCTTCGCGTTGTGCGCCGGCTGGGCGGCGTTGGACGTCGTGGCCAGCGCGAAGGCCCCGCCGCCCGCCACCGCCGCGGCGCTGACGAGCAGCGCGATCTTCTTCTTCGTGCCGAGAGTTCTCCTGCGCGACATGCGCGCCTCCTGAAGAGGTAGGGGAGGGTACGCCGCTATGTACGAGATACCGAACGGGGTTGCTCAGCGCTCGCAGGAGTCGATGAAGTGGCCTGCGTCACAAGGAGAGTTGAGTGAAGGCTCAGCCCTTGTTGTGCGTGAGGGCCTCGCGTACCGCTTCCTCGGAGCGGGCCACCAGCGCCGTCCCGTCGTCGGCGGTGATGATCGGCCGCTGGATGAGCTTGGGGTGCTCGGCGAGCGCGGCGATCCACCGGTCCCGGGAACCCTCTTCCCGCGGCCAGTCCTTGAGCCCCAGCTCCTTGGCCACGGCCTCCTGGGTGCGGGTGATGTCCCACGGTTCGAGGTTCAGCCGGTCGAGTACGGCCCTGATCTCGTCCTCGCTCGGCACGTCCTCCAGATAGCGGCGGACGGTGTACTCGGCCCCCTCGGCGTCGAGGAGGCTGATGGCGCTGCGGCACTTGGAGCAGGCCGGATTGATCCAGATTTCCATGCCGCACACGGTATGCGAGAACCGGCTCCCGCCGGTGGGGGAGCCTGGTGTCACGGTGCGCGGGTCTGTGTTGCACCGCGGTCGTGCCCGGCTTTCCATGGAACTGTGGCGGCGACCTACGTGACCCGGCTCGTCGAGGCACTGCAGAGCCACGCCGGCCGCCCGGCGCTGAGTGGTGCGGGCCTCGGCGGTCGCGTGCTCGACCACGGCGCACTGCTCGAAGAGGTCTACCGGATCGCCGGCGTGCTGGGCGACGCGGGGGTGTGCCGTGGCTCCGGTCTGGCGTGTGCGCTGGGTGAGAACCGGGCTCAGGCGCTGCTCCTGCGGACCGCCGCCCATCTCCTCGGCGCACGGCTGACGCTGGTGGTGCGGGACGCGTCCACCTATGGAGTGGAACACATGCTCCGGGACTGCCGTCCCGACCTGGTGGTGCACGACATTCCGGTGCCCGACACGGGGGTGTCGCGGCTGACTCTGGCCGAGGTGCTCACACGGGCCGCGCCTCGCGAAGCGGTCGCGGTGCCGGTCGCGGCCCGCGAGGACGATGTGGCCCGGGTGGCGTACACGGGAGGCACCACCGGCCGCCCGAAAGGCGTCGCCACCACCTTCCGTGCGCTGGCGGCGCGCCCCGGCGGCCAGGACACGCGCGGCACCGAGGGCCACCGCGGTCCGGGGACCTACATCTCGGTGACCTCCCTGGCCGCGCGGTCCGGCGGCCGCTGCCTCGAACAGTGGTGTTCCGGGGGCCGGGTGGAGGTGCTGTCCGCCTTCGACACGGGGCAGTTGGCGGCCGCCTGCCGCAGGCTGGGGCCGGCGTCGACCTATCTGATGCCGCCCATGATCTACCGGCTCCTCGAGGATCCCCGGACCGCCGACGGGATTCCGGGCCTCGAAGCGATCACCTACGGCGCCGCGCCGGTCCTGCCGCAGCGGCTGCGGCAGGCGGTCACCGCCTGGGGCTGCCGCTGGCAGCAGGGCTATGGGGCGACCGAGACCTCGGTCATCACCCGGCTGACCCCCGCCGATCACGCGGCGGCCCTCGCCGGCCGGCCCTGGCTGCTCGGCTCGGTGGGGCGCCCGGCGCCCGGCGTGGAGATCGAGGTACGGGAGCCCGGAGATGCCGGGCGGCCGTTGCCCGCCGGGCGGCTGGGCGAAGTGTGGGTGCGGTCGGCGGCCGGTATGTCGGGCTACTGGATGCGGCCCGACCTCACCGCGGAGGTGCTGCGGCACGGGTGGCTGCGCACCGGCGACCTCGGACACCTCGACGGCGAGGGCTATCTCTACCTCGACGACCGCGTCGAGGACATGGTGGTGGTCGACGGATACAACATCTACAGCCTGCCCGTCGAAGCGGCCCTCGCCCGGCACCCCGCCGTCGGTCAGGCCGCCGTGGTCGGCAGACCCAGTGCCCTGACGGGCGAGGAGGTCTGTGCCTTCCTCGTGCCGGCACCCGGCCGTACGGCAAGCCGGTCCGCCGCCGTCGAGGCATGTGCGCTCGTGGCGGAGAAGTTCGCTCCGGCGCACCGTCCGACCACGCTCTGGTGGACGGAGTGCCTGCCTCTCACCGGGAACGGCACAGTGGACAAGGGCGCGTTGCGGGCCATGGCCGCAGGGACGGACACAGGCCCCGGCCGACCACCCTTGCCGACACCCCCTGTTCGAATATGAAGCCACCCCACAGGCATCACGCAAACCGGCCGTGACAGACGGTCAATTACCCTGCCGACCTGGACATTTGCCGGATCCTGCGGACTCCCTCGATGTCAGTGCAGGGCAGTAAACTGGAGGCAGTGTTCGAGGGCATCGCCGGGCCGTCCGGCCGGTGCCCTGACCACGACAGGAGGATGCCTGTGCCCGCTGCCGCCCTGAAGCCGAAACCGTTGCCCACCCAGTCCACCGCCCAGCACCCCGTGCTGTTCGACTCGCCCTACGAGCCCGTGACAAAGCGACCGCTGCCGGCCGGACGCCCGCGCGAGTGGTACGTCACCCACAACCGCCGTCTGAAGGCCATGCGCCTCGCCATAGCCCTGCTCGACTCGGGGATCTACCTCCCGGCCCAGGCCCGCGACGAGAGGATCCGCAGCAAGGCGGAGGAAATCGGCATGCGTCCGCCCTCCGACACCACCTGCCACATGGTCCGCGCCTTCATGCGCTACAACCGCTGACACCGACACCGACACCGACACCGACACCGACACCGTCGCCGATGCCGGGTGCCCCGCTGGGACACCCGGCATCCAGCAGACGGGCCACGAACTCCCGGTCCTCGGCGTGGTCACGCAACCAGAGGCCCAACCAGTGCTGTGCCTGGGGGAGTTCGAAGCGGGCGTACCGGGACCGTGCCGACAGCGCGTCCTGTACGGCCTCGGTCACGGCCGGTGGGATGACCGCGTCGGTGCCGGGGACCACCAGCACCGCCCGGCCCTCGTACGCCCGGAGTGCCTCCAGGGCACGCGAACTCCGCCAGCCGTCCGGCGTAGTGCCGTACGAGATCGGCGACCGTCTGTCCTCCAGGATGTGGCAGCCGTGCCCGGCGAACTCGTCGAAGTCGTGGGTGAAACCGGAGAGTTCGCTCATGGGGCCATTCACTCACGGCGGTCTCGCCCGGGCGGAAAACGGGATGCGGTCCTCCTCCCGTCGTCCCTACGCTGAACAAACGGCACGAAGCCGACACACTCCACCCCAGCCACCCTCATTCCACGGAGGAGGTCCGTCATGCGTGGCATCGTCGTGTCCGGGACCGTCGTCCTGGTGATCCTCGGAATCGGAAACCATCTGTGGTGGCTCGCCGCCGTCGCGCTGCTGTATCTGTACGCGACGCACGGTCGTGGCTCCCCCGGCACACCACCGGCCACCGGCACCGGCGTGGGCGCCCCGCCCCCGCCCGACAGCTACCGCGCCTACCGCGAGCGCCGGGACCGGCAGGCCAAGTGGGAGCGCCGCTACCGCCGTGAGCGCCCCTTCGAGTCCCGTCGGCAGGAGCGCGAGAAGAGCAGGTGAGCGACGGCGTCCCCGGTCACAGACCGGGGGCGCCCCACACCGGGAACCAGCGGCTCAGGTCCTGCTCGATCCGCAGATCGTTCGCGAGCGCCGCCTTCACCTGGAGTTCGAGCGCGCTGTCCCGCCGCTCGCCGCTGCCGGGCAGCGGGGCGAAGGGATAGAACGCGGCGCGCTTGTAGAGATAGACCAGTGCCAGCTTGCGGCCGCCGTCGTCCGTGAACGCGGCCAGCGAGCACAGCAGTTGCGGTCCGAAGCCGTTGACCTCCATCGCGCTGTTCACCGCGTGCAGATCGTTGACCAGCTCCGGCAGCTGCTCCGGGCTGCGCGCGGAGACCAGCCAGGAGTAGCCGTAGTCGTCCCGCCGCAGCTCCACCGGTGGGCCGCTGCGGTCGGTGTCCGCGTCCAGCAGCGCCTGCACCTCCCGGTGGGTCTGCTCGAAGGCCGCCCCCTCCACCGTGGCGAAGCACACCGCCCCCGTCCCGGTCGGGGTGAAACCGGCCGCGGCCTGGAGGGTCACGGCCGCCGAGGGCAGCGCGAAGAGCTGGTCGAGATCGGGCGCGACCGGTTTCGTACGGCCCAGCAGGATGTCCAGCAGCCCCAATGCTCAGCCCGCCTTCCGCAGTGCCATGTGTTCAGCCCGCTTTCCCGGGAGTGGCGGCCTCGCCCAGCTCCGCCGAGATCCGGCCCAGCTGCTCCAGCCGCTGCTCCAGGCTCGGGTGCGTGGAGAAGAACCGCTCGACACCGGGCTCCTTCCCGGTCGCCGGGGTGAAGTAGAAGGCGTTGAAGGCCTGGGCGGTGCGCAGGTCCTTGGTCGGGATCCGGGCAATGTCCCCGGAGACCTTGGTGAGTGCCGACGCCAGCGCCGAGGGCCGTCCGGTCAGATGCGCCGCGGCCCGGTCGGCCGCCAGCTCCCGGTACCGGGACAGCGCCCTGATCAGCAGGAAGCTGATCGCATACACCGCTGCGGAGACGCCCATGATGGCGGCGAAGACGACCGCCGTGTTCTGGTCCCTGCGGCCTCCGCCGAAGACCTGTGAGTAGAAGGCGAACCGCACGATCAGGCCCGCCAGCACCCCGAGGAAGGACGCGACCGTGATCACGGCGACGTCCTTGTGCGCGACGTGCGACAGCTCGTGCGCCAGCACGCCCTCCAGCTCGGCCGGCTCCAGCCGCCGTAGCAGCCCCGTGGTCACACAGACCACGGCGTGGTCGGGATTCCGGCCGGTCGCGAATGCGTTCGGCATGTCCATGTCGGACACCGCGACCACCGGCTTGGGCATGTCGGCGATCGCGCACAGCCGGTCCACCACCGCGTGCAGCTCGGGATACTCCTCGCGCTCCACGACCCGGCCGTGCATCGCGAACATGGCGATCCGGTCGGAGAACCAGAACTGTGCCACGAACATCGCTCCGACCAGCACGACGACCAGCACCCAGGACCTCAGCAGCGTGATCAACGCTGCGATGAAGCCCACGTACAGCAGCCCGAGCAGGAACAGTGTGAGCCCCATGCGCACGGTCAGCCGTCGATCGCTCCGGAAGCGGCTCTGCATCTTGCATCACCCCGCAGTCAGGCACTCGTCCCGCTGTCCAGTGTGCACCTGCCGACTCCCATGAAGTGGTCGGGAACGACCCTAGGAGCAGCAAAACGTACCTGTGAGTCGCCGGCTGTCGCTGTACGTCGGCTGTACGTCCGCTGTACGTCCCTAGTCGTCCGCTACGACGGGCTAGTGAGCCGAGCCGAACTGCACCAGCCCGATCAGCACCATGACCGCGATCACACAGCCGAAGACCATGGCCGTGGACGCCCACGACGACCGGCGCGGCGCCGGATCGGGGTCGGCGCGGAAGGGCGCCGGATTCGGCGGGTTCTCCTTCCAGCGCGCGGCGAGCATCCGGGCCCGGGCGGAGGGCTCCTTGTGCTCGGCGGAATTCGCCCAGCGGTGATCGAATTCCCGCTCCCAGTTGTCGTTTTCCGTCATCCCCGTTAAACCTCTCTCGTCCGGCAGAGTCAGGAGTGATGATCCCCCGAGAGTAGGAAGCCTGGGAAGCGGGAAAGGTTGCCCGCCCCGGGGCCGGGGCGGACGAATTTCAGCCGAGGGACGCCGCGGACGGGACGACGACTCCGTACAGATCCTCGATCGTCGCGAGCGCGCTGTGATGGAGCTGCTCGGCGGACACCTCGGCGACGGCGGCGCCCAGCGGCCGGGTCGCGCACAGGCGTCGGCCCGTCGCCGCTTCCGGCGCACGGGCTGAGCACGGGGAAGGCCCCCCGGCTGAGCCGAGGGGCCTGTCCAGTCCGCGGGAGCGTCTGTCACACGTCGAAGTACAGCTCGAACTCGTGCGGGTGCGGACGCAGCTGGAGCGGCGCGATCTCGTTGGTGCGCTTGAAGTCGATCCACGTCTCGATCAGGTCCGGCGTGAAGACGTCGCCCTGGAGGAGGAACTCGTGGTCGGCCTCGAGCGAGTCGAGGACGGCCGGCAGCGAGGTCGGGACCTGGGCGACGTTCGCGTGCTCCTCGGGAGCCAGCTCGTACAGGTCCTTGTCGATCGGCTCGGCCGGCTCGATCTTGTTCTTGATGCCGTCCAGACCCGCGAGGAGCAGGGCCGAGAAGGCCAGGTACGGGTTGCCGGAGGAGTCCGGGGCGCGGAACTCGACGCGCTTGGCCTTCGGGTTGGAGCCGGTGATCGGGATACGCATGGCCGCGGAGCGGTTGCGCTGCGAGTACACCAGGTTGATCGGCGCCTCGAAGCCCGGCACCAGACGGTGGTACGAGTTCACCGTCGGGTTGGTGAAGGCCAGCAGCGACGGAGCGTGCTTGAGGATGCCGCCGATGTAGTAGCGGGCGGTGTCCGACAGGCCCGCGTAACCGGCCTCGTCGTAGAACAGCGGGTCACCGTTGCTCCACAGCGACTGGTGCACGTGCATGCCCGAGCCGTTGTCACCGAAGATCGGCTTCGGCATGAAGGTCGCGGTCTTGCCGTTGCGCCAGGCCACGTTCTTCACGATGTACTTGAAGAGCTGCAGGTCGTCGGCGGCCGCGAGCAGCGTGTTGAACTTGTAGTTGATCTCCGCCTGGCCGGCGGTGCCCACCTCGTGGTGCTGGCGCTCGACCTTCAGGCCGTTCTTCTCCAGCTCCAGGGAGATCTCGGCGCGCAGGTCGGCGAAGTGGTCGACCGGCGGGACCGGGAAGTAGCCGCCCTTGTAGCGGACCTTGTAACCACGGTTGTCCTCGATGGCACCGGTGTTCCAGGCGCCCGCCTCGGAGTCGATGTGGTAGAAGGACTCGTTCGCGGTGGTGGCGAAGCGGACGCTGTCGAAGACGTAGAACTCGGCCTCGGGGCCGAAGTACGCGGTGTCGGCGATACCGGTCGACGCCAGGTACGCCTCCGCCTTCTTCGCCACGTTGCGCGGGTCACGGGAGTACTGCTCGCCCGTGATCGGGTCGTGGATGAAGAAGTTGATGTTGAGGGTCTTGTCCCGGCGGAACGGGTCCACCCGGGCCGTGGAGAGGTCGGCGCGCAGGGCCATGTCGGACTCGTGGATGGCCTGGAAACCGCGGATCGACGATCCGTCGAAGGCCAGCTCCTCGTCCGGGTCGAACGCCTCAACGGGCACCGTGAAGTGCTGCATGACGCCCGGCAGGTCGCAGAACCGGACGTCGACGAACTTGACGTCCTCGTCCGCGATGAACTTCTTGGCCTCGTCGGCGTTCTGGAACATCCAGCTCCTCCTACTCCCGACCGTCCTCGCCGGGGTGGTAGATCGTTCGTGCGGCCAGTGCGGTGGCACACGCTGGTCTCGACCCTAGGGACGGGTGATTTCTCGGGCGTGACCCATTTGTTTCGCAGAAGTTAACCGGTCACCTGTCCACCGTAGCTCCGACACACCCCTCGGCGTAGTGACCGAAACCGGGCACAGTACCGTGGACGCGTGGACAACAGGCAAGCACTCGGATCGTGGCTCTCCGGGCCCCGCGCGGCCATGGAAGAGGCCGGTGCGGACTTCGGCTACCGGGGTGAGCAGCTGGGCCTCCCGGAGGAGGGGCCGAACTCCGTCGCCCGCCCGGGCCGACGGCTCGGCGCGCTCGCGGTGGACTGGGGTCTGAGTGTCCTGATCGCATACGGGCTGATCACCCACGGCTACAGCCCCGCTACCAGCAACTGGGCACTCGGCGTCTTCTTCGTCATGAGCGCCCTGACCGTCGGCACGATCGGCTTCACACCGGGCAAGCGATTCTTCGGCATCCGGGTGGTGGCCCTGCGGACCGGCACGGTGAGCCCGGTGCGCGCGCTGGTCCGTACGGTGCTGCTGTGTCTCGCGATTCCGGCGCTGATCTGGGACCGGGATGGGCGCGGCCTGCATGACCGGCTGGCGCAGACCGTCGAAGTGCGGATCTGAGGGCGCGGATAGCGGCTGTACGCCGTTGAGGGCGCTTCGCTGTTGCCGGGTGCGGCAGGTGGTGGGTTGCCGCGCAGTTCCCGGCGCCCCTTGTGCAGGCGCACTGCAGCATGCCTCAAGGGGCGCGGGGAACTGCGCGACGAGCCACGACGGACCCGCACCCGGCACCGCTCCGCAGGACACCCCTTCGGTTGCCCGCTCCCCACACCGACGGCATAGTCGTGATCGGTGGCCGTGACGGCCTGGACACGGTCTGTCGCCGCCCGCCAGGGCCCCGCCGGACTTCGGGACAGGTGGTACGCGGTATGACCGATACTCAGGATGTGATGGCGCCCGAGGTGACGCCGGAGGAGTTCCGGGACGCCATGGCGCGCTTTCCGTCGGGCGTGGTGGTGGTGACCGCCTGCTGCGAGGACGGCACCCCGCGCGGCTTCACGGCCAGCTCCTTCTGTTCCGTCTCCCTGGAGCCACCACTCGTCCTGGTGTGCCTCGCGGACGCGGCCGACTCGGCGGCGGTCTTCGCCCGGTGCGACCACTTCGCGGTGAGCGTGCTGGCCCCTGAGCACCAGCCGCTGGCCCTGCTGTTCGCCACCAAGGGCGCGGACAAGTTCTCCGACGCCCTGCTCCAGCCGAGCCCCACCGGGCTGCCGGCGGTGCAGCAGGCGCCGGTGCAGCTGGACTGTGCCGCATACGCGCGTTACCCGGCCGGGGATCACACGATCCTGATCGGCCGGGTAACGGGAGTACGGCTGGGCGAGGGGTCGCCGATGGTCTACTGCGAGCGGGAGTTCCGGTCGCTGAACTGACCGGCGGTCGCCGCCAAGGGGGTCGTAGGAGGCTCAGCGGCCCTTCGGCATCCGCATGCCCTTGGGCATGGGTCCCTTCGGCAGCGGCATGTTGCTCATCAGGTCGCCCATGGCCCGCAGCCGGTCGGTGGTGGCCGTCACCTGGGGGCCGGTGAGCACGCGCGGGAGCTTCAGCATGGTCGTGCGCAGCTTCTTCAGCTCCACCTGGCCCTCGCCGGTGCCGACGATCACGTCGTGCACGGGGACGTCCGCGACGATGCGGTTCATCTTCTTCTTCTCGGCGGCCAGCAGGCTCTTCACCCGGTTCGGGTTGCCCTCGGCGACCAGCACGATGCCGGCCTTCCCGACCGCCCGGTGCACCACGTCCTGGCTGCGGTTCATCGCCACCGCCGGAGTCGTCGTCCAGCCCCGGCCGATGTTGTCCAGCACGGCGGCCGCGGCGCCCGGCTGGCCCTCCATCTGGCCGAAGGCGGCCCGCTCGGCCCGCCGGCCGAACACGATCGCCGTCGCCAGCACGGCGATCAGCAGGCCGAAGATGCCCAGATAGACGGGGTGGCCGAGGAGAAAGCCGATCGCGAGAAAGACCGCGAAGGTGCCGATGCCGACGGCCCCGAGGACAAGACCGATCTTCTTGTCGGCCTTGCGGGTCATCTTGTATGTGAGAGCGATCTGCTTCAGTCGCCCTGCGTTCGCGGCGTCCGCCGCGGGTTCCTTCCTCGCCATGCCACGAAGTCTACGTGGCCCCGGGAGTGCGGACGACGGCAGTGCCCGGAGGGGAGGAGCGGAGAAGGAAGAAGGGACGGGGGTGGGGAGGCGATGGGACGGGGGAGGGGAAGGCAAGGGGTCAGGAGCGGCCCGCGGCCTGCTCCAGGACACGCTGCGCCTCGACCCGGTCCTTGGCACGCCGGCGGTCCTCCAGCACGGAGGTCCACGCGTTACGGCGGGCGGTGCGCTGACCGCCGCTCATGAGCAGGGACTCGACGGCGCGGAGAGCGTCGGCGAAGGACGGGATGGCGGTGGCGCGTACGGGCGCGGCCTGCATGATCGAGGTCCCCCCTCGGAGCGGGTGGTGTACGAGGCGTGATACCAGAGTCACTGATTGGTGTTACCAGGGCGTGTCCGACCGGTCAAACACCAATGAAGCCTTGATACAGAGCACTGAAACGCTGACGCGGCCCTGATGTCCGCCCTCATCAGCGAGGACGGTCAGGACCGCGTCGACTCGGCCATTACTGACCGGTAATTGCTTGTGCGCGAATTCACACGCGCCGCTCACACCGCCTGTGCGGCGATGTACGAACCGCCCTGCTGCGGAGCGGAGGATTCGCGCTGTTCCATCGCCATCCGGTAGAGGCGCCCGGCGCGGTACGACGACCGCACCAGCGGACCCGACATCACGCCGGAGAAGCCGATCTGCTCGGCCTCCTCCTTCAGCTCGACGAACTCCTGCGGCTTCACCCAGCGCTCGACGGGGTGGTGCCGGACGGAGGGGCGCAGGTACTGGGTGATGGTGACCAGCTCGCAGCCCGCCTCGTGCAGCTGCTTCAGCGCCTCGCTGACCTCCTCGCGGGTCTCGCCCATGCCGAGGATCAGGTTGGACTTGGTCACCAGGCCGTAGTCGCGGGCCTCGGTGATGACCTTCAGGGAGCGCTCGTAGCGGAAGCCGGGGCGGATCCGCTTGAAGATCCGCGGGACGGTCTCGACGTTGTGCGCGAAGACCTCGGGGCGGGCCGAGAAGACCTCGGCGAGCTGCTCGGGGATCGCGTTGAAGTCGGGGGCCAGCAGTTCGACCTTCGTACGGCCGCCCTCGCGGTCCGCGGTCTGCGCGTGGATCTGGCGCACGGTCTCGGCGTACAGCCAGGCGCCGCCGTCCTCCAGGTCGTCGCGGGCGACGCCGGTGATGGTGGCGTAGTTCAGGTCCATCGTGACCACGGACTCGCCGACGCGGCGCGGCTCGTCCCGGTCCAGGGCCTCGGGCTTGCCGGTGTCGATCTGGCAGAAGTCACAGCGCCGGGTGCACTGGTCGCCGCCGATGAGGAAGGTCGCCTCGCGGTCCTCCCAGCACTCGTAGATGTTCGGGCAGCCGGCTTCCTGGCAGACCGTGTGCAGGCCCTCGCTCTTCACGAGGTTCTGCATCTTCGTGTACTCGGGACCCATTTTCGCCCGGGTCTTGATCCACTCGGGCTTGCGCTCGATGGGGGTCTGGCTGTTGCGGACCTCCAGGCGCAGCATCTTGCGTCCGTCGGGTGCGACTGCGGACACGACCGGCTCCCTGCTGTTTGACTTGCGTGAATCTTCGATTCTTCGGCGCACTCCAGCGTACGCCCGTGCTCATGACGCCCTGCCGCTGAGGCCAACCCCGCAACCGCAGGGCGCATTCCCCGACGGGAGGGGCGCGCTATCAGACGAGAGGGGCGCGGTATCAGGCGGAGGCCTTCTCGATCACCCGCGGTTTCAGCTCCGCGTTCTCCAGGATGTCCGTCAGGTGCCGCTCGACCACCGGCAGGACCTCCTCGATGGTGACGTCCCGGCCCAGCTCGCCCGCGAGCGAGGCCACGCCCGCGTCCCGGATCCCGCACGGGATGATCCGGTCGAACCACTTGTTGTCGGGGTTCACGTTGAGCGCGAAGCCGTGCATGGTGACGCCCTTGGCCACCCGGATGCCGATCGCGGCGATCTTGCGGTCCTCGCGCCGCTGGCCCGCGTTGGAGGGGGCGTACTCGGGGCCGTTGAGGCGGGGGTCGAACTCCTCGTCCTGCAGCCGCGGGTCGAAGTCCAGGGACAGCCCGCCGAGCGCGGGCCGCTGCTCGACGGGGTCACCGAGCACCCACACGCCGCTCCGGCCCTCGACCCGGGTGGTCTCCAGACCGAACTCGGCACAGGTGCGGATGAGCGCCTCTTCCAGGCGCCGTACGTGCGCGACGACGTCCACCGGGCGCGGGAGCTTCTGGATCGGGTAGCCGACGAGCTGGCCCGGGCCGTGCCAGGTGATCTTGCCGCCGCGGTCCACGTCGATGACCGGGGTGCCGTCCAGCGGGCGCTCGCTGTTCTCGGTGCGGCGGCCCGCCGTGTACACCGGCGGGTGCTCCAGGAGGATCACGGTGTCCGGGACCTCGTCGGCGAACCGGGCCGCGTGCACCCGGCGCTGCTCGTCCCAGGCCTCCTGGTAATCGACGGCTTCCGCTCCGAACCCCATGCGGACGAACCGCAACTCACTCACGGCAAGCGCCTCCCTCAGCGACCGAGCGACCGGTGTGTCAGGCACGTAACGCGCCCACGCCACTGTACGTCCGACCCGTGTGCGTCAGCCCTGCGGGCGTTCCTCACACGATCGGATGAATGCCCTGCGGAATGTGCGATCGCCTGCTCACTCTCCGCTACATTCGCGCCGTTCGTGCGGCCATAAAGGCTGCTCAAAGGCAAACCGGGCACTTCAGAGGCACGGAAGGCAGGAGACCGCACCGCAGATGACGGAACGACCCGCGCAGCGCACCCCCAACCGCCAACTCGCCGCGCTCATCGCAGAAGCGGGGTTCTCCAACGCGGGTCTGGCCCGTCGCGTCGACCAGCTCGGCCTGGAGCACGGGCTGGACCTCAGATACGACAAGACCTCCGTCACCCGCTGGCTGCGCGGACAGCAGCCGCGGGGTACCACGCCCGCCCTCATCGCCGAGGTCTTCACCCGCCGGCTCGGGCGCCGCCTCACGGCCCAGGACCTCGGGCTGGACGCCTGCGCCCCGGTGTACGCCGGGCTGGAGTTCGCGGCCACCCCCGTCGAGGCCGTCGACATCGTCAGCGGGCTGTGGCGCAAGGACTCCGGCAGCCACGCCGAGCTGCGCAAGATCGCGTTCACCCCGGCGGGGCTCGTGGTGCCCAGCCGGGACTGGCTGATCGGCAAGCCCGACGACAAGGTGGCCCGCGAACCGGCGGCCCGCGTGCCCCCGCAGGGCCGGTCGGCCCCGGCCAAGCCCCAGGGCCGGCAGGCCCTGGTGATCCCGCCCCGGGCGCGCGGGCAGGCCGAGCGCGCCCCCGGCCATCGGGTCACCAACGGCGACATCAACGCGCTGCGCTCGGTCGGCGAGCTGTTCCGCACCCTCGACGACCGCTTCGGTGGCGGCCACGCCCGGCAGGCGCTGGTGCGCTATCTGGAGCACGAGTGCGAGCCGATGCTCCGCGGCAGCTACGACGAGCAGACCGGCCGCCGGCTGTTCGGAGCCGCGGCCGACCTGACCCGGCTCGCGGGCTGGACGTCGTACGACATCGCCGCGCACGGACTCGCCCAGCGGTACTTCGTGCAGGCCCTGCGGCTCGCCCAGGCGGCCGGCGACCGGGCGTACGGCTCCTATGTGCTGGTCACCATGAGCCGCCAGGCCGTCTATCTCGGCCACGGCCGGGAGGCCATGCAGCTGGCCCGCGTCGCCCAGCAGGGCATGGGGACCGGCGGCCCGCCGGTCGTGCAGGCGCTGCTGCACGCCTGCGAGGCGCGGGCGCACGGCGTGCTCGGCGAAGTGCGGGCGTGCACGGCGGCGCTCGTGCGGGCCGAGCG
>NZ_CM002285.1:7082713-7084014 GCF_000497445.1 Streptomyces roseochromogenus subsp. oscitans DS 12.976
CGGCGGCGCTCGTGCGGGCCGAGCGCGCCCTGGAGGCGGCCCGGCCCGGGGACGAGGTGCCGTACTGGGCCAAGTTCTTCGACGAGGCGCAGCTCGCCGACGAGTTCGGGCACTGCCACCGGGATCTGCAGCAGTTCCGGGCAGCCGCGCAGCACGCCGAGCGCTCCCTCCAGCTCCGCGCGCCCTCCTACGCCCGCAGCCGCCTCTTCTGCCGGGTCGTCCTCGCCACGGCCCGCCTCGGCCTCGGCGAACTGGACCAGGCGTGTGCGCTCGCCGCGGAGGCCGCCGGCCAGGCCGCGGAGATGCGGAGCGCTCGCGCGATCGAGTACGTGAGGGACTTCGAGCGCCGGCTGGAGCCGTATCGGGATGCGGCGCCGGTGCGGGGGTATCGGGAGAAGGTGGCGGCGTTGGGTTAGCGCCCCTTCCGGGGCGCCTACGCAGCCCTTGGCAGAGTGGGTGCCGGATCCGCGCGATGCAGGGAGCCCGCGGCGCCCAGGTCCGCCAGCATCGCCGCAGCCGCTCGGCGGGCCGAGTGCAGCGCGCCCTGGACCGTGCTGGTGTCGCGGTGGTCGCCGCAGACGTACAGGCCGGCGAGCAGCCGTACCGGGCGGCGCAGGTCGTGCGGCGGGCGCATCGCCGGGACCGCCGCCGGTGTGTGGTGTACGGCCAGGGTCTCCCAGCGGCGCGTCGAGGTGCGGTAGAGGCGGGAGAGGTGGATGCGGACCGCGGTGTCGACCCCTTCGGGCGGTGTGCCGAGGACCGTCGAGGAGATCAGCACCCGGCCGGCCGGCGCCCGGCTAGGGTCCACGTTGCTGAGCACCGCGGTGTGGGCCACCGGTCCGCCGCGGTCGGCGTCGAGCAGCAGCGAGGTGCCCGTCGCGAAGGCCGCCGCCGGGTCGTCGGTGGTGTGGTGGACCACGGTCACCGGGTGGAAGTCCGGCACCCTGAGGCCCGGCAGCAGCTCCGCCGCGGCCCGCGCGTCCGTCGCGAGCAGTACCGCCCGGCAGCGGATCTCGCCGTGCTCGGCGGTGGTCACCGAGGTGGTGCACACCGAGGTCACGCGCACGCCGGTGCGCACGGTGCCGGGCGGCAGCGCCTGCGCCAGCAGCTCGGGCAGCACGTCCGCGCCGCCCTCCGGCACACAGAGCCGGCCGCTCGCGAAGGAGCGCAGCGCGAGGTCGGCGCACCTGCTGGAGGTGGTCAGCTCCGGGTCGCACAGCAGCGTGGCGAGCAGCGGGCGCAGGAAGCCGTCGACGGTGCGTGGCGGCATCCCGCGCTGGGCGAGGGCCTGGCCGGCGGGC
>NZ_CM002285.1:7084699-7096530 GCF_000497445.1 Streptomyces roseochromogenus subsp. oscitans DS 12.976
CAGGACGCCGGGCGCGAAGGTGCGCAGGATCAGGGAGTCCAGGCCCGGGGTGGTGCGCAGTTCGGGGTAGGACGTGGACAGCAGCTGTCCGATGCGGTCCAGCCGGAAGCCGTCGACCTTCTCCGTCGACATGCGGCCGCCGACGTACGGGGCCGCCTCGAGGACTGCGGTCGAGATTCCTGCGCTGGTCAGCCGATGGGCCGCCGAGAGTCCGGCGATTCCGGCTCCCACGATGACGACGTCCACCTGGTACGCGGGCTCAAGCACGAGGCCCCTCCTGTGGTTGCGCGGCCGGTGGAGACGTCATGCCCCCAACAGGCTCCAGGGATACCCGAGTTCGGGTCGAGGTTAGGTCTGTGAACGGTCACAAACAGTCGCGCATGGACAGAGCACGGTCGCATGGAGGTCGCATACGGTCACAAGGGGTCGCAGGAGGTCGCAGGACATCCCTGGCGTACGTCGGGCCGCCGGGATCGGGTCCGTCAGGCTGCCGAGGCCGAGGGGCGTCAGACCGCCCGGACGGGTCCGTCAGGCCGCCCGGATCGCCTCCTCGATCCCCGGGAACGCGAACCGGAACCCCGACTCCAACAGCCGTTTCGGCACCACCCGTTGGCTGCCCAGTACATCCCCGGCCATCTCGCCCAGCACGGCCCGCAGCACCGGCGCCGGTACCGCGAACGGGGCCGGGCGGTGCAGCACGCGCCCCATCGCCGCCGTGATCTCACGGTTCGTCAGCGGCTCGGGAGCCGTGAGGTTGAACGGCCCGGACAGCGTGTCGCCGTCGATGAGAAACCGGAGCGCGGCGACCTCGTCGTGCAGCGAGATGTACGACCAGTACTGCCGCCCGTCGCCCAGCCGCCCCCCGAGCCCCGCGCGGAACAGCGGGAACAGCCGCCCCCACGCTCCGCCGCCCCGGGCCACCACCAGCCCCGTACGCGCGAACACCGTGCGCACACCCGCCTCCTGCGCGGGCGCCGCCGCCTCCTCCCACTCCACGCACAGCGAGGGCAGGAAACCGTCACCCGGCGGCGCCTGCTCGTCCACGACCCGGTCGCCGGTGTCGCCGTAGATGCCGATCGCGCTGCCGCTGACGAAGACCCGCGGCGGCTCCGGCAGCATGGCCACCGCCTCCGCCAGCGCGGCCGTGCCCAGCACCCGGCTGTCCCGCAGCAGCCGCTTGTACGAGGGTGTCCAGCGCCGGTCGCCGATCCCGGCCCCGGCCAGATTGACCACCGCGGCGCAGCCGGTCAGCCCGGCCGCGGTCGTTTCGATGGACCGCCCCGCCGGGTCCCAGCAGACCTCGCCCGGGCCCTCGGCCGCCCGGCGCACCAGCCGGACCACCTCGTGCCCGTCCGCCGTCAGGGACCTGACCAGAGCGCTGCCGATGAGCCCGGACGAGCCGGCCACCGCGATACGGAGACGTTCCATGGCTCCAGCATGCCCGCGCCAAAACCCCAGGAGGTGCTGGGGACACCCGTCGTAGGGTGACCGCCATGCCGGAGCCATCCATACGCGTCGCCGTCGCCGGGGACGAGGAGGCACTCGCCCTCCTCGACCGCGCCACCTGGTCCACCCTGCACGCCGTCTCGCCGCCACCGCAGGGGCCGTTCTTCGACGAGCGGCACGTCCCGGGGGACTACCTGGTCGCCGAGGCCGACGGCCGCGTCGTCGGCTACATCCGCATCGCCCGCCCCACCCCGCTCGCCTCGAACGCACACGTGCTCCAGATCCAGGGCCTCGCCGTCGCCGACGAGGCACGCGGGCAGGGCCTCGGGCGCGCGCTGATCCGGGCCGCCGCCGAGGAGGCGCGCAGCCGCGGAGCCCGGCGGCTGACCCTGCGCGTGCTCGGGCACAACGCCCCGGCCCGCGCGCTGTACGAGTCCGAGGGGTTCGCCGTCGAGGGCGTGCAGCCGGAGGAGTTCCTCCTCGACGGCGCCTACGTCGACGACGTACTCATGGGCCGCACACTGTGACGGACGGGCCCTAGGAGCTGACCAGCTGGCCCGTGTCCACCGGCACCGTCGCCATGGCCGCGCGCCGTGCGTCGCCCGCCACCTCGTCCGCCGTCAGCACATACCCCGTCTCGGCGTCCGAGGTGGAGCGGGCGAAGACCACCCCGAACACCTTGCCGCGCGTGGTCAGCAGCGGGCCGCCGGAGTTGCCCGGGCGGACCGTGGAGCGGATCGAGTAGATGTCCCGGGTGACCGTGGCGTCGTTGTAGATGTTCTGCCCGGTGGCCTGGACCCGGCTCGCCACCGTCGCCGCCTGGAGGTTCAGTCCGCCGTCCTGCGGATAGCCCGCGACCACCGCCGAGTCGCCGCGCGCCGCGGTCGTGTCGAAGCGCAGCACCGGGGCGTGCAGGCCCGGCACATACAGCACCGCCACGTCCCGGTCGGGGTCGAAGAGCACCACCCGGGCCTCGTACGACTCCCCGACCCCGCCGACCCGCACGCTGGGCTGGTCGATGCCCGCCACCACATGGGCGTTGGTCATCACATGCTGTGCGGCGTAGACGAAACCGCTGCCCTCGCGGCCCTCGTTGCCCGACACGCCCTCGATCTTGACCGTGCTCAGCTTCGCGGCGCTGGTCGCCGCCGGTGTGACGCTGTCGCCGGAGGGGCGGGCCACCCGGGCCGTCGACTCGTTCTCGAACGGGTTGAAGACCTGCGGGAAACCGGCTTCGGTCAGCGCCGACGTGGCTCGCGAGAACCACGCGGGCGTGGTGTCCGGCATCGCCTGCTGCACCGCGCCCAGCAGCGTCGAGTTCCGTATCGCCGCCCCCAGCGTCTGGGACGGGGCCGCGCCCAGCACGCTCGCCGCCACCCAGGCCACGATCAGCACGGCGATCGAGTTCGCCGCCGCGCCCCCTATCCCGTCCACGACCCGCAGCGGGCCCCGGTCCAGCTCCCCGCGCAGCCGCAGCGCCAGCCGGCCCGCCAGCTCGTGCCCCACCACGGCCGGCACCAGGACCGTCACCACCGCGAGCACTGTCGCCTGGGCCGTGCCGCGCTCCGCCAGGCCGGTCACCCAGGGCAGCACCCACACACCGACGACGGCGCCGCCGACGAACCCGGCCAGCGAGACACAGCCGGCCACCAGGCCGCGCCGGTAACCGGACGCCGCGTAGACGAGGATCACCAGCACAAGCACCAGGTCGAGCAGGTCCACGGAGCCGCCTTTCTCTCGGACCCCTCAGTACGGACGGGACGGGCCCGGTGATCAGTCACCCACCCACACGCGAGAACGGCCACCGGGCGGCGAACCGGCCACGTATGTGTGTACCCCCAGAAACGTTCCGGACCGGGACGATGGTTCCGCCAGGTGGCACAGCGCACATCGCGGGCGGGGCCCGGCGGCCAGAGAGTGGGATCATGTTCGCCCTCCGAAGAACACTGGAGAAGCCCGGGAGCCCGCACATATCGGGGACACCGGGGACCGACACATCCGGAACCCGGCCGACGCCGGGGACACCGCAGACCGAGACGCCGGAGCCGCCGGGGCCGACAGAGAGATCGGAGCCACCGGGGCCGGCGGAGAGACCGAAGCCATCTGAGCCACCCGAGCCACCCGATCCCCCGGGCATACCGGAGCTGCCGGGGACCCCGCGGACGCCGGAGCCGCCGGAGACACCGCGCACGCCGGGTGCGCCGGGGACATGGAGCCGGTTCCGCCGGCGCATACCCGGTCCCCTGCTGGTGCTGCTCGGCTGTCTGCCCGGCCTGGTGGCGGTCGTCGCGCTCGCCCTGAGCGCCCGTGGCGTCGAGCACACCGCTGTGGCCGGCCTCGACGGGGACGAGCCGGTCCCGGCCCGCGCCCCGGCTGGCCACCGCGCCGCCCGGCCGCACATCGTGCCCCGCTCCGTCTGGCTGGGCACCACCGGACGCACCCAGCCGCCCCCGCGCTACGACGACAAGGTGGTCGCCGTCTTCCTCCACCACACCGACTCGCCGGGCGGCTACGACTGCGCCGACGTACCGAAGATCATCCGTCACCTGTACGCCGGCCAGATCGGTGACCGCCGCTGGGACGACATCGGCTACAACTTTCTGGTCGACCGCTGCGGCACCATCTACGAAGGCCGCGCCGGAGGCGCCGAGCGGGCCGTCATCGGCGCCCACACCATGGGCTTCAACCACCGCACCGCCGGTATCGCCGCGATCGGCACCTTCACCGCCGGGGTCCCCGTGCCCAAGGCCATGACCGACGCGATCGCCGCCCTGGCCGCCTGGAAGCTCGGCCTCGCCGACATCGACCCGCGCACGAGCGTCCGCCTGGTCTCCAGCAACAGCCTCAGCCGTTTCAAGGTCGGCGCCTCCGTCACCCTGCCCGCCCTGGCCGGCCACAAGGACGGCTTCATGACCAACTGTCCCGGCGCCGCCCTCACCGCCCGCCTCCCCGAGATCAGGGAACAGGCCGCCCGTCTCCAGGGCCGCACCACCCCGGCTGTGCCCAGCCGGATCATTCCGGTTCTTCCGGGCCGGGCCGGCCCCGCTTATCCGGGCTGGACCGCCCCCGCTCACCCGGGCCCGGTCGCCCCCGTTCTCCCGGGCCGGACGGCTCCCGCGCCGCTCACAGGAACCCCCTAGGCGCCACGCAGCCTTCTCCGAGCCCCGCGCCGTACGGTCGGGGACGTCACCAGCCGACCAGAGGTGATCACGGAGGTGGGGATCATGAACAGCACTCGTACGCACGCCGGGACCACGGAGCGGACCCGGATCCGCCGGGCACCGACCGCGCGCGGTCCCTGGGCGGCGCTCTGCGCGGCCGCCACCGTCGTCCTCGGCCCCGCCGCGGCCACCGCGTCCGCCCTCGACCAGGCCAACGCCGCGCCGCTGCATCACGCGGTGCGGACCGACCAGAGCGAGGCCTGGCTGCCGGCCGACGCCACCCGCGGGCGCACGGCCGGCTGAGCCGGGGCCGGCTACTCCCGGAAGCGGTCCCACAGCCGCGGAAACCGTTCGGCGAGGGCCCGCTCGTTCTCGAAGTCCAACGGCGTGCCCTCGGGCTCGGCGGGCGCCGGGGCGATGCCCAGGTCCGGTGCGACGGTGCCGGTCAGCTGCTCGTAGGCCTCGTCCGCCGCATAGCCCAGCTCCTCGCCGTCGCCGTCGATCTCCTCGTCGAACTCGCCCAGCAGCTCGGCCAGCGAGTCCGGCTCGTGCACGGCGCCCTCGTAGACCTCCCGGCCCTGGCCGATCAGCCAGCAGCGGAAGAAGTCGAACGCGTCGTCGCTGGCCCCGTCCAGCAACACCCAGGCGGCGCCCCACAGGTCCCAGCGGTAGGCGCGGTTGTAACGGGCCTCGAAGTGACGGGCGAAGTCCAGGACCAGCTCGGGGTCCATCTGGAGCAGCCGGTCCACGAGCACGTCGGCCTGTTCCTCCGGGTCGCCCTCGGCACTCTCGCGGGCGGCGTCGATCAGCTCCCAGAACTCCGTCTCGTCCATCACGGCACCAGCATCGGGCCTCCACCCGTGGGACGCACGTGGAGTAAGGCGGATCGTTATCCCGCGCCGGTACGGCCGTAGAGCGCCGCCAGCCGGACCGCGTCCGCCGCCAGCCGCTCCCGCAGGCTCCGCGGGGCCAGCACCTCGGCCTCCGCCCCGAGCGCCGTCAGCTGCGTGTACGCGACCTCCTCGGACTCCACCGGCAGCGTCACCGTCACCCAGCCCGCTCCGTCCGGATCGCCCGGCCCGCTCAGCGCCGCACGCGCGGCCACCGGCTCGACGGCGTAGCGCAGCCGGCGCACGCCCAGCGGTGACAGCCGTACGACGACCTCGGCGCGCAGGATCGAGCGCGCGAACCGCTCGGCCTGCTCGGCCCAGTAGCCGGGCAGGCCGAACTCCGGATCACGGGCGAACCGTTCCTCCAGAGGATCCACGGCGCTGAACCGGTCGATCCGGTAGGTCCGGTAGGTCCGGTGCCTCCCGGAGGAGTCGTCCCCCGGGGAGCCCCCGTCCGCCACCCGCGCGCACAGATACCAGACGCCCGCCTTCAGCACGAGCCCGTACGGCTCCAGCAGCCGCTCCACCTCATCCTCGCCCCGCCGGTACCGGGCGGTGACCCGGCGGTCGTCCCACACCGCCTCCGCGACCACCGGCAGCAGCGCGGGTGTCTCCGGCTCCTGGAACCAGGCCGGCGCGTCCAGATGGAACCGCTGGGCGGCGCTGTCCGGAGCGTCCCGCAGCGAGGGCAGCAGCGCCGCGGAGACCTTCAGCCGGGCCGCGGATGCGGCGTCCGCCAGGCCCATCTCCCTGAGCGCCCCCGGCACCCCGCTCAGGAACAACGCCTCCGCCTCGCTCCTGGCCAGGCCCGTCAGCCGCGTCCGGTACCCGCCGACCAGCCGGTATCCGCCGGACCGCCCCCGGTCCGCGTACACCGGCACCCCCGCCTCCGACAGTGCCTGCGCGTCTCGGGTGACCGTCCGCTCCGACACCTCCAGCTCCCGCGCGAGTTCGGCGGCGGTCATGGAGGGCCGGGACTGCAGGAGGAGCACCATCTTGATGAGCCGGGCCGCACGCATACGGCCAGCCTGCCACGAAGCCTGCCGGCCCGGCGGCGATCTCCTGGGCTCGGGGCACCTGGGGAGCGGGGAAGGGGCGGACCGCTGCCGAGGGTGAGGCGCCCCACTGGCCGAACCCGCCCGCGAAGACGCCCGGGCGCTGCGCGGGGAGGCCGCGCGCGCCGCCGAGCAGCACCGGGAGCCGGCGGACAAGGCCGACCGGATCCTCTCGAACGGCGCGCTGAGCGGACTGCGCGACACCGTGGCCGAGATCATCGCCGGCAGCGGATTCACCGCGGCCGGCGGACTGGTCGAAAAGCGTGTCGGCATCCTGCGCCGGCTGACCGAACTGCACGAAACGCCGAGCGGCGGACAGAGGACGTCGCCATCCTCCATCCGCTGCAACGGCGCTCGGTCACGTCGGCTCTTACAGCCCGTACTTCTCCCGGGCCTCCTTGACCGCCGTGGCCTTCACCTCGCCGCGCTTGGCGAGCTGGGCCAGGGCCGCGACGACGATCGACTGGGCGTCGACGCCGAAGTGGCGGCGGGCGGCCTCACGGGTGTCCGACAGACCGAAGCCGTCGGCGCCCAGGGAGGAGTAGTCCTGCTCGACCCACTGCGCGATCTGGTCCGGGACCTGGCGCATGTAGTCGGAGACCGCGAGGACCGGGCCCTCGGCGCCCTGCAGCGCCTGGCGGACGTACGGCACGCGCTCCTCGCCGCGCAGCAGGGCCGCGTCGGCCTCCATCGCGTCCCGGCGCAGCTCCGACCAGGAGGTCGCGGACCACACGTCGGCGGCCACGCCCCACTCCTCGGCGAGCAGCTTCTGCGCCTCCACGGCCCAGTGGATCGCCGTACCGGAGCCGAGCAGCTGGATGCGCGGGGCGTTGGCCGCCGCCACGTTCACCCCCGCGGACTCCGCCGTGCTGAAGCGGTACAGGCCCTTGACGATGCCCTCGTCGATGCCGAGGCCCTGCGGCTTGGCGGGCTGCGGCAGCGGCTCGTTGTAGACCGTCAGGTAGTAGAAGACGTTCTGGTCCTCGCCCGGCTTGGCCTCGCCGTACATCCGGCGCAGACCCTCACGGACGATCACCGCGATCTCGTAGGCGAACGCGGGGTCGTACGTCAGCGCGGCCGGGTTGGTCGCGGCGATGACCGGGGAGTGGCCGTCGGCGTGCTGGAGGCCCTCGCCCGTCAGGGTCGTACGGCCCGCCGTCGCGCCGACGAGGAAGCCGCGGCCGAGCTGGTCGCCGAGCTGCCACATCTGGTCGGCCGTGCGCTGCCAGCCGAACATCGAGTAGAAGATGTAGAAGGGGATCATCGCCTCGCCGTGCGTCGCGTACGCGGTGGACGCGGCGATGAAGTCGGCCATCGAACCGGCCTCGGTGATCCCCTCGTTGAGGATCTGGCCGTTCTTGGCCTCCTTGTAGTACATCAGCTGGTCGCGGTCGACCGGCTCGTACGTCTGGCCCTTGGGCGAGTAGATCCCGAGGGAGGGGAAGAGCGATTCCATGCCGAAGGTCCGGGCCTCGTCCGGCACGATCGGCACCCAGCGCTTGCCTGTCTCCTTGTCGCGGACCAGGTCCTTGACCAGGCGGACGAAGGCCATCGTGGTGGCCACGTTCTGCGAGCCGGAGCCCTTGTCGAAGGAGGCGAAGGTCTTCTCGGCGGGGGCGGGGAGAGGAGCGAGGGCGTGCGTACGACGGGCGGGGGCCGGGCCGCCGAGGGCCGCGCGGCGCTCCTGGAGGTAGCGGACCTCGGGGGAGTCGGCGCCCGGGTGGCCGTAGGGCACCACGCCGTCGATGAACTGGCTGTCGGAGATGGGGAGTTCAAGGAGATCACGCATCGTCTTGAACTCGTCCACCGTCAGCTTCTTCATCTGGTGGTTGGCGTTCTTCGACGCGAAGCCGTCGCCGAGGGTGTGGCCCTTGACCGTCTGGGCAAGGATCACGGTCGGCGCGCCCTTGTGCTCGACGGCGGCCTTGTACGCGGCGTAGACCTTGCGGGCCTCGTGTCCACCGCGGGAGAGGTGGAAGCACTCCAGGATCTTGTCGTCGCTCAGCAGCTTCGCCATCTCGGCGAGCGCCGGGTCCTTGCCGAAGAAGTCCGCGCGGATGTAGGCGGCGTCACGGGTCTGGTACGTCTGGATCTGCGCGTCCGGTACCTCGCGCAGCCGTCGTACCAGGGCACCGGTCGTGTCCAGGGCGAACAGCTCGTCCCACGCCGAACCCCACAGGGTCTTGACGACGTTCCAGCCGGCGCCGCGGAACTGGGCCTCCAGCTCCTGCACGATCTTGAAGTTGGCGCGCACCGGGCCGTCGAGGCGCTGCAGGTTGCAGTTGATGACGAAGGTCAGGTTGTCCAGGCCCTCGCGGGAGGCCAGCGCGAGCGCGGCCGTCGACTCCGGCTCGTCCATCTCGCCGTCGCCGAGGAACGCCCACACGTGCGAGGACGAGACGTCCTTGATGCCGCGGTTGGTGAGGTAGCGGTTGAAGCGCGCCTGGTAGATGGCGGAGAGCGGGCCGAGGCCCATCGACACCGTCGGGAACTCCCACAGCCAGGGCAGACGGCGCGGGTGCGGGTACGACGGCAGGCCGTTGCCGCCGGCCTCCTGGCGGAAGTTGTCCAGGTGGTGCTCGTTCAGCCGGCCGTCGAGGAAGGCACGGGCGTAGACACCGGGGGAGGCGTGGCCCTGGATGTACAGCTGGTCGCCGGAGCCGTCGCCCTCCTTGCCCTTGAAGAAGTGGTTGAAGCCGGTCTCGTACAGCCAGGCGGCGGAGGCGAAGGTGGCGATGTGGCCGCCGACGCCGTGTTTCGAGCCACGGGTCACCATCGCGGCCGCGTTCCAGCGGTTCCATGCGGTGATCCGGGCCTCCATCTCCGGGTCACCGGGCAGGCCCGGCTCGGCGGAGGTGGGGATGGTGTTGACGTAGTCGGTCTCGAGGAGCTTCGGCAGCGCGATGCCGCCCGCCTCGGCGCGCTCCAGCGTGCGCCGCATCAGGTACGCGGCGCGGTGCGGCCCGGCCTCCCGGGCGACGGCGTCGAGGGAGGCCTGCCATTCGGCGGTCTCCTCCGGGTCGCGGTCGGGGAGCTGGTCGAGCGCGCTCGGCTGGATGGCGTTGGGGTCGGTCATGTCGCCGCCTTCCTCAGTCGAAGGGGGTTCCCTCATCGGTAAGGGTTCGGGGGTGCCCTAGGTCTTTGGCAGGACAGGGCTGGACTTCGGTGGAAGTCCGTCGGCGACTTTAACTCCCTGATCGATGATCGATCAAAGGGTTGAGGGCAAAACTTCTCGATTACGAGAAAGTAGGCACGGGGTGCCTTTGAATGGGGCACCGAGTGTCGGTTCTTGGGCATGTTTTCGCAGGTCGAGCCACGTTTGAGCGAGACTCCGCTCCGGTGCTCCAGGGGGCACAAGGGGTGGTGGCACCAGGGGTGGTGCACTAGGGGCGCGGGGCGCAGCCCAGCACATGGGCCTTCACGATCTCCGCGATGCGGGGGTCCCGGCGCTTGAAAGCGGCCACCAGTTCCTCGTGCTCCTCCGCGTACGACTGCTGGACCGTGCCCAGCCAGCGGATGGACAGTGCCGTGAAGACCTCGATGCCGAGCCCCTCCCAGGTGTGCAGGAGCACCGAGTTGTGCGCGGCGCGCACGAGTTCGCGGTGGAAGCCGACGGTGTGGCGGACCTGGGCGGTGCCGTCGGCCTCGCGGTCGGCCTCGTACAGGGCCAGGACGTGCGGTTCCAGGGCCGAGCAGTCCTCGGCGAGACGGTCGGCCGCCAGCTCCGCCGCGATGGCTTCCAGCCCGGCCCGGACCGGGTAGCTCTCCTCCAGGTCGGCCGCGGTCAGGCTCCGTACCCGCACGCCCTTGTTCGGCGCGGACTCGATCAGGCGGAGGGACTCCAGCTCGCGCAGGGCCTCGCGGACCGGGGTCTGGCTGACCTCCAGCTCGGTGGCGATACGACGCTCCACGATGCGCTCACCCGGCTGCCAGCGCCCGCTGACGATTCCCTCCACGATGTGCTCGCGGATCTGTTCGCGCAGCGAGTGGACGACGGGCGCGGTCATGGAGGCTCCTTAGGGAGGGCTGACGTTTAGACAATACGGCGGGTTCGCTCCGTGGGTGGGGCACGTGGGGGTGCTTTTGCGCAGGTGAGACGAGGCGCACACCTCCGGTGACTGGGCCGGGGCGCCCAGTGGCCCGGCCCCGTCCGCGTTCGGGCGGGTGCGGGCCCGTATGCGGCTGGTCGCGCCCACACGGCGGAGCCGCATATCAGATACAGCCCCGCGCCCCTAAACGTCGGTGCCCTTGCCCGGAAGTTCCGGGCAAGGGCACCGACGTGTTGCAGCAGGGCGGCGATTACAGGCCGAGTTCGACCTCGAACTCGCCCGCCTCCAGGATCGCCTTGACCGCCGTCAGGTAACGGGCCGCGTCGGCGCCGTCGACCAGGCGGTGGTCGTAGGAGAGGGTCAGGTAGGTCATGTCGCGGACGCCGATGACCGTGCCCTCCTCGGTCTCGATGACGGCCGGACGCTTGACCGTGGCACCGATGCCGAGGATCGCGACCTGGCCCGGCGGCACGATGATCGTGTCGAACAGGGCGCCGCGCGAACCGGTGTTGGAGATGGTGAAGGTCGCGCCGGACAGCTCGTCCGGGGTGATCTTGTTGGCGCGGACCTTGCCGGCCAGCTCCGCCGTGGCTTTGGCGATGCCCGCGATGTTGAGGTCGCCGGCGTGCTTGATGACCGGGGTCATCAGGCCCTTCTCGGAGTCCACCGCGATACCGATGTTCTCGGAGGCGAAGTAGGTGATCGTGCCCTCGGCCTCGTTGATCTTGGCGTTGATGACCGGGTGGGCCTTCAGCGCCTGCGCGGCGGCCTTGACGAAGAACGGCATCGGGGAGAGCTTGACGCCCTCACGGGCCGCGAAGGAGTCCTTCGCCTGGGCACGCAGCTTCATCAGCCGGGTGACGTCGACCTCGACGACCGACGACAGCTGGGCCTGCTCGTGCAGCGCCTTGACCATGTTGTCGCCGATGACCTTGCGGATGCGGGGCATCTTGACGGTCTGGCCGCGGAGGGGGGAGACCTCCAGCGCCGGGGCCTTCTTGGCGGCGGCCGGAGCGGCGGCGGCGGCCGGAGCCGGAGCAGCGGCGGCGGCCTTCGCGGCCTCGGCGGCGGCGATGACGTCCTGCTTGCGGATACGGCCGCCGACGCCGGTGCCCTTGACGGTGGCCAGGTCGACGCCGTTCTCGGCGGCGAGCTTGCGCACCAGCGGGGTGACGTAGGCGCCCTCGTCGGTCGCCTGGGTGGCGGTCGGGGAGGTCGGCGCGGTGGCCG
>NZ_CM002285.1:7097445-7102216 GCF_000497445.1 Streptomyces roseochromogenus subsp. oscitans DS 12.976
CGTCGATGACGGCCAGCTCGGCGCCGACCTCGACCGTCTCGTCCTCGGCGACCTTGATGGAGGCCAGCACGCCGGCGGCCGGCGAGGGGATCTCGGTGTCGACCTTGTCGGTCGAGACCTCGAGCAGCGGCTCGTCGGCCTCGACGCGTTCTCCCTCGGCCTTCAGCCAGCGGGTGACAGTGCCCTCGGTGACGCTCTCACCGAGCGCCGGAAGGGTTACGGAAACCGCCATGGTTTCGGTTGCTCCTTACGAATTGCGGAAGTCTGTGTCGTCGCGCCCGTTGACCGAAGGCTCAGTCGTGGGAGTGCAGCGGCTTGCCGGCGAGCGCCAGGTGCGCCTCGCCCATCGCCTCGTTCTGCGTCGGGTGGGCGTGGATGAGCTGGGCGACCTCGGCCGGCAGCGCCTCCCAGTTGTAGATCAGCTGGGCCTCGCCGACCTGCTCGCCCATGCGGTCGCCGACCATGTGGACGCCGACCACGGCACCGTCCTTGACCTGGACGAGCTTGATCTCGCCCGAGGTGTTCAGGATCTTGCTCTTGCCGTTGCCCGCCAGGTTGTACTTCAGAGCGACGACCTTGTCCGCGCCGTAGATCTCCTTGGCCTTGGCCTCGGTGATACCGACGGAGGCGACCTCCGGGTGGCAGTACGTCACCCGCGGGACACCGTCGTAGTCGACCGGAACGACCTTCAGACCGGCCAGACGCTCCGCCACCAGGATGCCCTCGGCGAAGCCGACGTGCGCGAGCTGGAGCGTCGGGACCAGGTCACCGACGGCGGAGATGGTCGGGACGTTGGTCCGCATGTACTCGTCGACCAGGACATAGCCACGGTCCATGGCGACGCCCTGCTCCTCGTAGCCCAGGCCCTGGGAGACCGGGCCACGGCCGACGGCGACGAGGAGGACCTCGGCCTCGAACTCCTTGCCGTCCGCCAGGGTGACCTTCACGCCGTCCTGCGTGTACTCGGCCTTCTGGAAGAAGGTGCCGAGGTTGAACTTGATGCCGCGCTTGCGGAACGCGCGCTCAAGAAGCTTCGAAGAGTTCTCGTCCTCGACCGGGACGAGGTGCTTCAGGCCCTCGATGACCGTGACGTCCGAGCCGAAGGACTTCCACGCCGAGGCGAACTCGACGCCGATGACACCGCCGCCCAGGATGATCGCGGACTGCGGCACGCGGTCCAGGACGAGGGCGTGGTCGGAGGAGATGATCCGGTTGCCGTCGATCTCCAGGCCCGGCAGCGACTTCGGCACGGAGCCGGTCGCCAGCAGGACGTGGCGGCCCTGGATGCGCTGGCCGTTCACGTCGACGGAGGTGGAGGAGGACAGACGCCCCTCACCCTCGATGTACGTCACCTTCCGGGACGCGATGAGACCCTGGAGGCCCTTGTACAGGCCCGAGATCACGCCGTCCTTGTACTTGTGGACGGCCGCCACGTCGATGCCCTCGAAGGTGGCCTTGACGCCGAACTGCTCGCTCTCGCGGGCCTGGTCGGCGATCTCGCCCGCGTGCAGCAGGGCCTTGGTGGGGATGCAACCCCGGTGCAGGCAGGTGCCGCCGACCTTGTCCTTCTCGATCAGGGCGACGTCCAGGCCCAGCTGCGCCCCGCGCAGGGCCGCGGCGTAACCACCGCTACCACCGCCGAGGATCACTAGGTCGAAAACGGTGCTGGCGTCGTTCGCCACGTCACGTCCTCCATGCATGTGCGCCTTGCGCCGATCTCCTGTGACCGGCGGGCGGCTGGTGTCCGGCCGCTTGATGCTTCGGCCCTTCGGTGGGGCCCTGTCCTGCCGGGCTCCATCTTTGCACTTGTTCGAGGCGGACGAGACGCCGGGCTGGAGTGTGAGACACCCCACGTACAGCAGACCTGAGGGGCGCGGGGAACTGCGCGACCAGCCCCCACGCCCCCGCAGCCGCCGTACAAACAGGGCGACCCGAGTCAATAGGCGTACGTCAGCCCAGATCACCCGCAGCGGTAAGTTCCGCCAGCCGCACCAGCGTCCGCACCGCGGAACCCGTGCCGCCCTTCGGCGTGTACCCGAACGGCCCCCCCTCGTTGAACGCCGGGCCGGCGATGTCGAGGTGCGCCCAGGTGATCCCCTCCGCCACGAACTCGCGCAGGAAGAGACCGGCGACCAGCCCGCCACCCATCCGCTCACCCATGTTCGCGAGGTCGGCGACCTGGGACTCCATGCCCTTGCGCAGGTGCTCCGGCAGCGGCATCGGCCAGGCCGGCTCGCCGACCTCCTCCGCCGCCTCGTGCACCGCGGAGCGGAACGCGTCGTCGTTGGCCATGACCCCGAACGTCCGGCTGCCCAGCGCCAGCATCATCGCGCCGGTGAGGGTCGCGACGTCCACGATCGCGTCCGGCTTCTCCTGCGAGGCCGCCCACAGCGCGTCGGCGAGCACCAGCCGGCCCTCGGCGTCGGTGTTGAGCACCTCCACCGTCTTGCCGCTGTACATGCGCAGCACGTCACCCGGGCGCACGGCGGAGCCGGACGGCATGTTCTCGGCCAGCGCCAGCCAGCCGGTGACGTTGGCCTCCAGACCGAGGCGCGCGGCGGCGACGACCGCGGCGAACACGGCGGCGGCACCGCTCATGTCGCACTTCATCGTCTCGTTGTGCCCGGCCGGCTTCAGCGAGATGCCGCCCGAGTCGTAGGTGATGCCCTTGCCGACGAAGGCGAGGTGCTTCTCCGCCTTCGGGTGGGTGTACGTCAGCTTGACCAGGCGCGGGGTCGCCGCCGAGCCGCCGCCGACGCCGAGGATGCCGCCGTAGCCGCCCTTGACCAGGGCCTTGTCGTCGAGCACCTGCACCTTGATGCCGTGCTCCTTGGCCGCGGCCTGCGCGACCGCGGCGAACGCCTCGGGCGTGAGGTCGTTCGGCGGGGTGTTGACCAGGTCGCGGGCGCGGTTCAGCTCCTCGGAGACCGCGACGGCGCGGGCGACGGCGCCCTTGTGGGCGGCGTCACGCGGCTTGCCGCCGAGCAGCGCGGCCTCGGCCAGCGGTGCCTTGCCGTTCTTGGCCTTGGCGTCCTTGGCGTTGTCCTTGTAGACGTCGAAGGAGTACGCGCCGAGCAGCACGCCCTCGCTGATCGCGCCGATGGCGCCCGGCCCGTCGATCGGCAGCGCGAACGCCGCCTTCTTCGAGCCGGCGAGCGCCCGGGCGGCCACGCCGGCGGCCTTGCGCAGCGCCTCGGCGTCGTAGGCCTCGTCGCCCTCGTTCTCGCTCTTGGCGTCGGGCTCCGTGCCCAGGCCGACCGCCACGACGATCGGGGCCTTGAAGCCAGCCGGTGCGGGCAGCTTCGTCAGCTCGCCCTCGGCACCCGAGGCACCGAGGGTCTCCAGGACGCCGGCCAGCTTGCCGTCGTACGCCTTGTCCACGGCCTCGGCGCCTGGCGCTACGACGGGGCCCTTGATGCCCTTGGCGACACCGATCACGATCGCGTCGGCCCGCAGGCCGGGCGCCGCTGCGGTGCTGAGAGTCAGAGCAGTCACGGTGGTGAGTTCTCGCTTCCGATGTGAAGTTGCTGTGGCCGAAGTGGGGTGGGTCGACCGGGCCCGAGAGCCGACCCTAGGTCCAAACCTGGGCGCAGGTGGCAACCGGGGCCTTCACCCTGTCGGCGAACACCCGGAACGAGACTACGCGCGTGCGCGCCCTCGCTCATTCCTGCGGGTGTTCACCTGTGCGTGGCGTCGTGGCCATTTCAGCCTCCCGCGCACCCGCGAACGAGCCACTGCCATCGGTGCCCGTCGGCCGGTCTAGGCCCGCCGGAACGTACCCACGACGGAGGTGCCGGACAGCCGGTCGGCGAGGGAGCGGCGGCCGGGGAAGAACACCGTCAGCGCGTTGACCAGGAACAGCACCACCGCGACGGCCCACACCAGCACCGACAGTGCGAACTTCCCCTCGATCAGCAGCACACAGGCCAGTGCGTACACCGCGACGTCGGCGGCGGTGGTGACGGCGGCCCGGCGCAGGGCGTGCCGGGACACCCGCGGGGTGACGCGCAGACCGAGCACGCCCTTGCCGAGGGTGCGGCCGAGCAGTGTGAGACAGGCCCACTGGTAGAGGAACGTGACGACGACGAGCGCGCCGAAGGCCTCCTCCACGTCCAGCACGATCCTGTCCCACAGGGACAGGCCGAGATGCTCGGAGGCGCCGATGACGTCACCGCGCGAAGTGACCAGGTCGAGGCCGCCCTTCGTGGCCAGCGAGGGCACGTCGGTCACCAGCGCGCTGATTCTGTGGAAGGTGAGGATCGCGAACAGAGCGGCTGCCGCCACCACCAACGCGAAGTCTATGAACCAGGCCATGGCGCGGCGCAGCCTCAGCACGGATATCCCCCGAATCACAACTCTCTTGTCCGTGTACGGGCGAAGATCCTAGCGCTCGGGAGCCGGGGCTCGGAGCTGGAGCCAGTCCGGCGGACCCGTCGCAGACGAGGGGGCCGGCACGCACGCGTACTCCCCCACGCCCGGCTGCGCTCGCGCGGGGGGACCCCCACCGCGGGGGCATTCCCCATCGCCCCGCTCACCTGCGCTGATGAGGCGCCGTCGATCTCCTGCGGCCTGATCCGCCAGACAGGCTAGTGGCCGAGGGTCAGGACCACGAGCGAAGCCGTTGCCGCCGTCTCCTCCAGTGCGCCGAAGACATCCCCCGTCACCCCGCCGAACCGGCGCACGCAACGGCGGAGCAGGAGTTCGGCCGCGGCCAGGGGACAGGAGTACCGCGGCCGCCGCGCGCAGCGCGGCGTACGGGCCGAGGGTCGCG
>NZ_CM002285.1:7102241-7103520 GCF_000497445.1 Streptomyces roseochromogenus subsp. oscitans DS 12.976
GGAGTCGCCGTAGAGCTGTGCCAGCACCGCGACCTGGGCCAGCACCGCCAGGACCAGGGTGATGACGCCGAACGGGCCGATGTCCGACTGCTTCATGATCCGCAGTGCGTCCTCCGCGGGCTTGCCGCTGCCCAGCCCGTCGGCGGTGTCGGCGAGCCCGTCGAGATGCAGCCCGCGGGTCAGGGCGGCGGGTACGGCGACGGAGGCGACCGCGGCGAGCAGCGGGCCGGCGTCCAGGAGGAGCAGGAGCAGCCCGAGTCCGGCCGCGCAGACGCCGACGGCCAGCCCGGCCACGGGGGCGGTCAGCATCCCCCCGCGTGCGGCCCCCCGGTCCCAGCGGTGCACCCGGACGGGCAGCACGGTGAGGGTGCCGAAGGCGAAGCGAAGGCCGTCGTAAGGGGAGGACTTGAGCACCGGCGAAGGTTACCCGGCGGTCGCGGAGCTGCCCGCCGCACCCGGGGATAAGGTGCGCATATGGGGCACTGGTGGCTACGGAACATCGTCGAACCGGGCAAGCTCCCGCTGTTGCTCGCCCTCGCCTCCTTCGTGCTCACCTTCCTCGTCACCCGTGTGATCACCCGCCTGATCCGGGCCGGCAAGGGCCCGTTCGGCAACGTCAAAGCGGGCGGGCTGCACATCCACCACGTCGTGCCCGGCGTCGTCCTCACCGTCGTCGGCGGATTCGGCGCGGTCGCCAGCGACCGGCACGGCGCGGGCGGGGCCGTCGCCGCCGTCCTGTTCGGCATGGGTGCCGGGCTGGTGCTGGACGAGTTCGCGCTGATCCTGCATCTGGACGACGTCTACTGGAGCGAGGAGGGCCGCAAGAGCGTCGAGGTCGTCGTGCTCACCGCCGCGCTCGTCGGGCTGCTGCTCGCCGGATTCTCCCCGTTCGGCGTCAACGATCTGTCCCCGGAGGAGCTTCAGGACCGCGGCGGTGCCCTCACCACCATCAGCATGAACTTCCTCTTCGCGCTCATCGCCCTCAGCAAGGGCAAGGCGCGCATCGCGGTCTTCGGCGCGGTCGTGCCACTGGTCGCGCTGGTCGGCGCCGTCCGGCTGGCCCGCCCCGGCTCCCCGTGGGCCCGCCGCTTCTACGGCCGCCGCCCGCGCGCCCGCGCCAAGGCGGCCCTGCGCGCCTACCACCACGACCGGCGCTGGGTCAAGCCGCGTCGGGCCTTTCAGGACTTGATCGGTGGGAAGCCCGATCCGCGCCCGGTCCGGTTGCCGGATCGTCGCTGACGATGCCGTGTCGGTCGGCCGTGTCCGCGCCGCGTCCGGT
>NZ_CM002285.1:7103545-7165455 GCF_000497445.1 Streptomyces roseochromogenus subsp. oscitans DS 12.976
CCGCGTCGGGCCTTTCAGGACTTGATCGGTGGGAAGCCCGATCCGCGCCCGGTCCGGTTGCTGGATCGTCGCTGACGGTGCCGTGTCGGTCGGCGGTATCCGCGCCGCGTCCGGTGCCCGCGGGCTGCTCGCGCCGAGGCGGCCTTGCGTGCGTACTGCCGCGACCGGCGCTGGGTCAAGCCGCGTCGGGCCTTTCAGGACTTGATCGGTGGCAAGCCCGATCCGCGCCCGGTCCGGTTGTCGGATCGTCGCTGACGGTGCCGCGTCAGTCGGCCGTACCCGCGCCGCATCCGGAGCCGCAGCGGGTGCCCGCGGCGGTGCCGCACGGCCACGATCAGGCACAGCAGCCCCACCGCCATCAGCGCGGCCAGATGTTCCTTGCCCGCCAGGTTCTCCTTGATCAGCACCTCGGCCACCATGGCCACGGTCACCGCGCCCGCCGTCATATAGGCGCCGTACCGCCAGGCCACGAACACGGCGAGCCCCACCACGGCCGCCGACGGGCCGGTGTCGACCACCTGCGCGTCCGTCCACGGCAGCCCGAACGGGGCGTGTGCGCCGAGCGAGATGCCGACGCGCGCGTACAGGGTGCCGGCGAGCGTGGCGACGTAGGCGATGACCAGCGTCCGCCACCAGCCGATGGACACCTCGGCGATCCCGAACACCAGCAGGATCTGCACCAGCGCGCCCCACACCGGCAGATCCAGCGCCGGCACGTACAGCGACAGGGGAGTGCGCAGCAGGGCCAGCCACAGCGGGTCCTCGGCCCGTACGGCGCCCACGTTCTGCACGAACTGATAGCCCCACTCCCGGTTCTGCACATACTGCAGAAGGGACGTCAGGCACACCGCCCCGAGCGTCATCGGCAGCGCCCGCAGATGCCGCTTCAGCAGGGCTTCCCGTACGGTGACGTACAGCAGCCCCCACTCCTCACGGGCCCAGCGGGCGAGCGTTCTCATCGGGCGTTCCTCATCGGTGCGTGTCCAGGTGCCTGCGGTGCAGCCACTTCGGCAGTCCCGGCGCCTCCAAGAAGCCTTCGGCGCGGGCCGAGGCGAGGCCGATGCGCAGCAGGTCCGCGCTCTTCTCGAAGAGCAGGAACCGCGGCTCCCAGATGGGCCGGTACTTGGCGTTGGCGCGGTACAGCGACTCGATCTGCCACCAGCGGGAGAAGAAGCTGAGCAGCGACCGCCACAGCCTCAGCACCGGACCGGCACCGAGGCGCGCGCCACGTTCGAAGACCGACCTGAACATCGCGAAGTTGAGTGAGACCTGCGTGATCCCGATCTCGCCGGCCCGCCGCAGCAGTTCGATGACCATGAACTCCATCAGCCCGTTGTCGGAGTCCCGGTCACGGCGCATCAGGTCCAGGGACAGCCCGTGCGGCCCCCACGGCACGAACGACAGCAGGGCGCGCAGCCGGCCCTCGGCGTCCGTGCACTCCAGCATCACGCACCGCCCGTCCTCGGGGTCCCCGAGCCGGCCGAGCGCCATGCTGAACCCGCGCTCGGTCGCCCCGTCCCGCCAGTCGTCCGCCCGCTCGACGAGATACGCCATCTCGTCCGCCGCTGAGTCCGCCGAGTCCGCCGAGTCCGCCGAGTCCGAAGAGTCCGCCGAGTCCGCCGGGATGGCCGCGATGTCCTCGTGGCGCCGGATCCGCACCTGGTACCCGGCCCGCTTCACCCGGTTGTACGCCTGCCGGACGGTCCGCATCGCCCGGCCCTCCAAAGTGAAGTCGGCGACCTCCACGATCGCCTCGTCGCCGAGCTCCAGGGCGTCCAGACCGTGCCGGGCGTAGATGGTGCCCGCTTCCTCGCTCGCCCCCATCACCGCCGGGATCCACCCGTGCGCCCGCGCCTCGGCCAGCCACGGCGCGATCGCGCCCGGCCACGCCTCCGGATCGCCGAGCGGATCCCCGGACGCCAGGCTCACCCCGCCGACCACCCGGTAGGCGACGGCCGCCTTCCCGGTCGGCGACCACACCACGCTCTTCTCCCGGCGCAGCGCGAAGTAGCCCAGCGAGTCCCGCTCGCCATGCCGCTCCAGCAGGGCCCGCAGCGCCTTCTCGTCGTCCTCGGTGAGCGGGTCGACGGCGCGCCGGGAGCGGAAGGCGGCGTAGAACACGGCGAGGACGAGGGCCGTACTGAGCACGTTGATCGTGACATTGGTCCAGTTCGGCGGGTCGATGCCCGGGAAACGGGACTCGTCGGCCGCCACCGACACCAGCCGCAGGGTGCCGTAGTGCCAGCGCTCCAGGAAGGTCGAACTGGCCGCGTCCGGCGCCTGGTTGGTGAGCGTCACGAGCAGTCCGGCCAGCAGGCTCGCGGTGAGCCCGCCGCCGACCGCGACCGTGGCCGCGAGCCGGGGGTTGGACCGGTCGCCCTTGGCGTAGAACTCGCGCCGGCCCACGATCAGCGCGCCGACGAAGGCTGCCGTGAGCCCCAGCGAGATCCAGTTCTGCGCGTACCGGCGCAGTTCCGGGAAGGCCATGGCGAACGCGAACAGGACGAGGAAGGGCCCGCTGAGCACGAGGTTGAGGATCCACGCGGCCCGCTTCCTGCGCCGCATGGTGATCGCCAGGAACGCGGTGAAGACACCCGAGGCGAAGCCGGCCGTCAGCAGATACGGCGTGAAGAAGTCGTCCTGGTTGTGCCGGCGCACGTCCTGGCCGAGCGAGACCCAGACCGCGCTGAGGAAGTTGATGAAGGCGACGGTCCGCAGATACCAGACGGCGAAGGCGGCGGCTCGCCGGGAGGCCCCGGTCGACCGCCGCCCCTCCTCACCCGGGCGCCCCGGCTCGGCTTGCAACGGCACGGCATTTCGGGCATCTCCCATGGGTCAGGATCATATGGGCGCTGCCGTGACGAACCGCACTTTTCCGCCGGGAGGCGGCAACTGCCGATCTTTTCCGGCGCAACGGCGATCAGCCGCCGCGGCGGAATCCAGGCGTGCCGAACCGGCCGAAACCCGACTACTCGCTCTCCTTCTCCTCCGGCTCCTTCTCCTCCGGCTCCTGCTCGGCTTCCGGCTTCTCGGGAAGCTCGGCAGCCAGCGCGGCAGCGCTGCGCACCAGGGAAAGCGCCAGCAGGGCTCCCGTACCCTCGCCGACCTTCACCCCCTGCTCCAGCAGCGGCTCCAGGGCCATCCGGTCCAGCGCCTTCGCCTGCCCCGGCTCCCCGCTGTCGTGCCCGGCCAGCCACCAGTCCGGCGCCCGGAAGGCGATCCGCTGCCCGACCAGCGCGCACGCGGCGGCCACGACGCCGTCCAGGATCACCGGCAGCTTCCGTACCGCGCACTGCAGCAGGAACCCGGTCATCGCCGCGAGGTCGGCTCCGCCCACGGTCGCCAGCAGCTGCAACTGGTCCCCGAGCACCGGCCGTGCCCGCCTGAGCGCGTCCCGGATCGCCGCGCACTTGCGCATCCACGCCAGGTCGTCGATCGCGAGCCCGCCCCGCCCGGTCACCACCGACGCGTCGGTCCCGCACAGCGCGGCGATCAGCACCGCCGCGGCCGTGGTCCCGCCCACGCTGACGTCCCCGAGCACCACCAGGTCCGTACCCGAGTCGGCCTCCTCGTCGGCGACCGCGATGCCCGCGCGCAGCGCCGCCTCGGCCTCGTCCAGGGTGAGCGCGTCCTCGATGTCGATACGGCCGCTGCCGCGCCGCACCCGGTGGCGCCCGACGTCCTGCGGGAAGACGTCCGGTGCGCAGTCCAGGGCCATGTCCACGATCCGTACGGGCACCTCCTGCCGCCGTGCGAGCACCGACACCGGGCTCGCACCCTCCAGCACCGCCCGCACCAGCTGCTCCGCGCCGCCCGCGGGCCGTGCCGAGACGCCCAGTTCGGCGATGCCGTGGTCACCGGCGAAGAGGATCACCCGCGGCCGCTCGATGGGCCGTACCGGTACGGCGCTCTGTGCGGCGGCCAGCCACTCGCCCAGCTCGTCGAGGCGGCCCAGCGCCCCGGCCGGCACGATCTGGCGCTCCCGCCGGGCCTCGGCGTCACGGCGCACGCCCCCGTCCGGGCGCTCGATCAGATCGGTGAAGTCGTCCAGATTAAGCCTGCTCATTCGCCGAACAGTACCGCCAGAGAACGAACGCTTCCGCGCCACATGGCCACCACACCCCTACGACGTCATTGCACCCAAGATCGGGATCCCATACTTTCCGTTTTGTCATGGAATGTCGCACAGGGAGCAGCCCATGCCGGCCTCGCCCGTCACCCCGAAGACCCTGCCCCGGAGGGGGGACCCGCAGCGGTCCTCCGACCCGTTCCTGGAGCCGCGGCGTGAGAACTGCCCCTGGTGCGGCTCCGCACGGCTGCGCACCCGGGTGCGCGCGAGCGACCCGCTGCGCCACCGGCCGGGCCGGTTCGTCCTCGACCAGTGCCGGGACTGCGCCCACACCTTCCAGAACCCCCGGCTCACCGCGGAGGGGCTCGCCTTCTACCACCGGGACTTCTATGTACGGCACTTGGAGGAGTTCACCGCCCGGGTGCTGTCCTCCCGCGCGGTCCGCCGCCGGCACCGAGCCACCGCCTACAAGCTGTCGGCGCTGGCCGAGGCGGAGAGCTGGCTGGACGTGGGCACGGGCCGCGCCGGCTTTCCCGAGGCGGCGAAGGAGTTCTTCCCGTACACGAGCTTCGACGGCCTGGACCCGACGGCCCGGGTGCAGCAGGCGCAGCTGGAGGAGCGGGTCGAGGAGGCCCACCGCGGCTACCTCACCACCCCCGGGACGGCGGCCGGGCTGCGCGGCCGCTACGACGTGGTCAGCATGTTCCGCCACCTGGAGCAGACCCCCGACCCACGTGCCGAACTCCGCGCGGCCCTGACGGTCCTGCGCCCCGGCGGCCACCTCGTCCTGGAAGTCGCCAATCCACGCTGCGCGTTCGCCGCCCTCCTCGGCAGATGGTGGCTCCCCCACGGCCAGCCCCGCCACCTCCACCTGATGCCCCTGCCCAACCTGCGCGCGGAACTGGAGGCGCTGGGCTGCACGATCCTCATCACGGACCGCCGCGCCCCGCACATCCCCTACGACCTCTCAGGCGCCGTCGCCCTGGCCTCGGCCCCCCATGCCCTGCTGAGGTTTGCCGCAGCGCCCTTGCTGGACGTGGCGACGGCCCTCGACCACGTCCTGGCGCCGTTCGTCCGCCGCACTCCTTTTTCCAACGCGTACAGACTCGTGGCGCGCAAGGCCGCCCGCTGACGGCGCGTGTGTGGTCCCGCCGCTGCGGGCAGTCGTGCGGCAGCGGCACCCGGTGCCGCTCACCCCCGGAGCACCAACGCCTGACCGGCGACCACCAGCACCACCTGCTCGCACTCCGCCCCGAACGCCGTGTTCAGCCGCCCCAGTTCGTCCCGGTACCGCCGCCCGGACGCGGTCGCCGGCACGATCCCCGACCCCACCTCGTTCGACACGGCGACGACGGTCCGCCGAGTACCCCGCACGGCGGCCGCCAGCTCCCGCACCCGCTCCCGCAGCGCCTTCTCCCCACCGCCCGCCCACTCCGCGTCGTCCCACGCCCCCACGGAGTCCATGACATCCGTCAGCCACAGCGACAGACAGTCGATCAGCAACGGCGGCCCGTCCTCCCGCAACAGCGGCACCAGATCCGTCGTCTCCGCCGTACGCCACGACCCCGGCCGCCGCTCCCGGTGCACGGCCACCCGCTCCGCCCACTCGCTGTCCCCGCCCCGCGTCCCGCCGGTCGCCACGTACAGCACCTCAGGGAAGGACTCCAGCCGCCGCTCGGCCTCCACCGACTTGCCCGAGCGCGCCCCGCCCAGCACCAGCGTCCGGCGCGGCACGTCCGGCACGTCCTCGTACACGCCGACCGCCAGCGTCGTACCGTCCGGCACCGCCCGCGCCCCGGCCGCCGCCAGCCGGCGCCGCAACTCCGCGCCCGGGGGCACGTCATGGTCGAGGTGGACGGCGACCACATCCGTCGTCGGACCGACCGAACCCACCGCCCGCAACCGCGCCAGCGCGTCCGGGCGGCCCACGACGTCCGCGAGGACGAGGTGGCACGACTCCGCCGTCGCCGCCTCCAGACCGGCCGGCGCGCCACTCGGCGGCAGATACAGCAGCCGCTGCCCGTCCGGACCGGTCACCGCGTACCCGGTGCCGCCCGCGTCCATCGCCACGGCCCGCACCCGATGCCCCGTCAGCAGCGCCAACTCCCGCCCGTCCGGCACCCGCCCGGGCTGCGGCAGCCCGGCCGGCACCTCCACCGCCGGTCCGTCGTGCGGATGCGACAGCAGCACCTGCCGTACCCCGCCCAGCGAATGCCCGGCCCGCGCCGCCGCGAACGCCACGCCCGGCGTCAGGTCGAGCAACAGCGTCCCGTCCACCAGCACGGCCGTCGCCGCCCGGGCATCCGGCCCCAGCGCGGTCGCGCACGCGGCGCAGGGGCAGTCGGGCCGGGGCAGTCCGGCGGGGGAACCGGTACCGAGCAGAGTCACTTCCACGGGTCGATTTTCGCCTGTCCGATCAGGTCTTGCGCTTCCGGCTAGTCTTCCAGCAGGTGTTGGATCGAAGGAGGCCCAGATGACGGCATGGACGTGGCGGTTCGAGAAGGCCGACGGGACGGAGGTCCAGCCCGCGGTGCAGCCCGAGGAATTCACCACGCAGGGGGATGCCGAGTCCTGGATCGGGGAGCACTGGAAGGCGCTGCTGGAGGGCGGGGCCGACCAGGTACGGCTGTTCGAGGAGAGCGCCGAGATCTACGGGCCGATGAGCCTGCACGCCGACGCTGCCTAGCCGCGCCGAGGGGTACGGCCCTGGGTCGTACCCCTTCCCGTTTCGTTTCTCACTGCTCGCCCAGCGTCACCTTCGCCGACTTCTCGGCGCCGGTGCGCTGGTACGTCACCGTTGTCTTCTGGCCCGGCTTGTCCGCCGCCAGCGCCTCGGACAGCGAGGTGATGGTGGTGATCGGCTCGTCCCCGAGCCTGGTGATGATGTCGCCCGGTCTCAGGCCCGCCTGGTCGGCCGCGCCGCCGTTCTTGACGCTGACCACCGCCACCCCGGCGGGCTGGTAGCGGTCGTCCACGACGGTCCGCGCGGTGATGCCGAGCGCGGCCCGCCCCGAGTCGACGACCTTGCCCTCCTTGACGATCTGCCCGGCGATCGTCTTCACCATCGACGCCGGGATGGCGAACCCGATGCCGGGCGCCGCGCTGCCCCCGAGGTCGGGGTCGGCGGCGGCGAGCGTCGGGATGCCGATGACCTGCCCGTCCAGGTTGACCAGGGCGCCGCCGCTGTTGCCGGGGTTGATGGCGGCCGAGGTCTGCACCATGTTCGCGATGGTCGCGCCCGTGCCCCCGCCCGCGGTCTCGCTGACGGTCCGCCCGGTCGCCGACACGATGCCCTGGGTCACGCTGGACGACAGTCCGAGCGGCGAACCCATGGCCAGCACGATCTGGCCGACCTCCACTTTCTCGGAGTCGCCGAACGTCGCCGCCTTCAGCCCGGCCGGCACCTTGTCCAGCTTGATCACGGCCAGGTCCTGCTCGGGGTAGGAGTACACCAGGCGCGCGGTGAGCGGCTCCTCGTTGTTGGCCGTGGTCACCTTGAAGGTCTTCTCCGACCGGACCACGTGCGCGTTGGTGACGATGTGGCCCTTGTCGTCGTACACCACCCCGGAGCCCAGGGTTCGGCTCGCCTGGATCTGCACGACCGACGGCAGGACCTGCCTGATGACCTTCTGGTACTGGTTCTGCAGGTCGTTCGCGGCCATCGGTACGGCCGCCCGGTCGGTCGTCGCCCTGTCGGTGTCCTGTGCGGCCGGACCGGCGGTCGGTGAGCAGCCGGCGGCGAGGACGGCGCAGCACACCAGCGCGGCGGCGGACACGGCCTTGCCGAGGGCACGGGTACGGGAAGCGTCCATGCCCCGAGTCTCACCGCACGGTGATCGACCGGCCCGTGGTGTTCCCCCGAACGGGCTCAGCCCCGTACACCGCACAGGTGGAGCAGCGCCGCCACCCCGCGGTAGGGATCGGTGCGGCCGGCCCGCTCCTCGGCGGCCAGCAGCGTCTCCAGGTCGTCCGGGATCGGCGTGTCGTCCATGGCCGTGTCCGTGAAGACCCGCACGCCGTACCAGGCGTGCAGCGGGGCGGCGATCCCGGCGAGCGTGGCGGTGAGGCCGGCCAGCCGGTCGGCCCGGACGTTGAGGCCGAGGCGGTTGCAATAGGCGGTGGTGTCGAAGGCGGCCAGGGTGCCCGCCCAGTCCCCGGACAGGCCCGGCCGCAGGGCGAGCGCGTCGCCGTTGCGGACCAGGAGGGACAGCAGCCCGCCGGGCGCCAGCATCCGGGCCAGGCCCGCCAGCAGCGGGTCCGGCTCCTCCACGTACATCAGCACGCCGTGGCACAGCACCACGTCGAAGCCGCCCGGCAGGAAGTGCACACCGGTGTCGCGGCCGTCGCCCTGCACCAGCCGCACCCGCTCGCGGATGCCCTGCGGCTGCGCGGCCAGCGCCTCACGCGCGGCGGCGATCATCGTCGCGTCCTGCTCGACCCCGGTCACCTGATGGCCGAGCCGGGCCAGCCGCAGCGCCTGCGTGCCCTGGCCCATGCCCACGTCGAGCACCCGCAACCGCTGCCCGACCGGGAACCGCCCGGCTATCTGCTCGTCGAGCTGCCGGGCCACCAACTCCTGTCGTACGACATCACGCAGCCGGCCCAGCTTGTTCAGCCAGGCCTTTGCCGCACCCCCGGTGAAGGCGTCTGCGCTCAGGGCCGCTCTCCGCGCTTGACCTGCGGCTTCGGCAGCCGGAGCCGGCGCATCTGCAGCGACCGCATCAGGGCGTACGGGACCGCGCCGCGGGTGTTCTGGCCGGGGAACTTCTCCTTGAGGCGCTTCTTCAGGCGGAAGCCGCTGAACGCCGCGTCCGCCACGATCAGCACGATCACCACCAGCCACAGCAGCAGCGCGATCGACTGGATCGCCGGCACCCGCACCACGCTCAGCACGAGGATCACCACGGCGAGCGGCAGGAAGAACTCCGCCACGTTGAACCGCGAGTCCACCCAGTCGCGGGCGAACTTGCGCACCGGGCCCTTGTCCCGGGCGGGCAGATAGCGCTCGTCACCGGTGGCCAGCGCCTGGCGCTGCCGATCCAGGGCCTGGCGCCGTTCCTCGCGCTGACGCTTGGCGGCCTCCTTGCGGTTGGTCGGCGTGTTGGCCACGCTGCGCCGCTGGGTCTGGGCCTCACTGCGCTTGGGCGTGGGCCTGCCCTTCGGGGCCTGCGGGTCACGGGGCTGCTTGGAGAGGGCTACCCGCGTCTTGTCAGCGGGAGCCTTCTCGTCCTTGGCACGGCTACGGAACACAAAACCCAAGGGTAAGGGCTGCACCGGCATGGACCCAGCCCGGCGGGGAACGATCCGGCAACACCGGACGTCTGTAGGGGGACAGAGGGGACGTTGCAGGCGCTTCACCCGGCGGTCACCGAAGGGACCGCGGAGGGCCCGGAAAGGCTCACCCGGAGGACCACCTACTCCTCACGCCGGAGCGATACCGTCCGCAGTCGTCCTTGGGGATGAGCGTATCCGTCCCCGAACAGTGCGGTAATGGAGTCAGGGCCCGTACTGTGGGACCTGTCGCAGGATCTGTGAGCTGGAGTCCGTCAGAAGGGGGCGCGCGAAGCCCATGAGCGGTGTCATGAAGCGTATGGGGATGATCTTCCGCGCGAAGGCGAACAAGGCCCTTGACCGGGCCGAGGACCCGCGCGAGACCCTCGATTACTCGTATCAGAAGCAGCTGGAGCTGCTCCAGAAGGTGCGCCGCGGTGTCGCCGACGTGGCGACCAGCCGCAAGCGCCTGGAACTCCAGCTCAACCAGTTGCAGCAGCAGTCCACCAAGCTGGAGGACCAGGGCCGCAAGGCGCTCGCGCTCGGCCGCGAGGACCTGGCCCGCGAGGCGCTGTCCCGGCGCGCCGCCCTCCAGCAGCAGGTCACCGACCTCGAGACGCAGCACGCCACCCTCCAGGGAGAGGAGGAGAAGCTCACCCTGGCGGCCCAGCGCCTGCAGGCCAAGGTGGACGCGTTCCGTACGAAGAAGGAGACCATCAAGGCCACCTACACCGCCGCCCAGGCCCAGACCCGGATCGGTGAGGCGTTCTCCGGTATCTCCGAGGAGATGGGTGACGTCGGCCTCGCCATCCAGCGTGCCGAGGACAAGACCGCCCAGCTCCAGGCCCGGGCCGGCGCCATCGACGAGCTGCTCGCCTCCGGCGCCCTGGACGACCCGACCGGCATGGCCAAGGACGACCTCACCGCCGAGCTGGACCGCATCTCCGGTGGTACGGATGTAGAGCTGGAGCTGCAGCGCATGAAGGCCGAGCTGGCCGGAGGCTCCCCGCAGCAGGCCATCGAGGGCGGCACCGGCCAGGGGCAGACCCAGCAGCAGCCGCAGGACACCCCGCGCTTCGACAAGCAGTAGTCCGGGCGCCGGGGGCCGAGCCGAGGAGGCCGACGTGATCGTACGGATCATGGGGGAGGGCCAGTGGAAGCTGGCCGACGCCCACTTCGCCGAGCTGAACAAGCTCGACGACGAGCTGCTGGAGGAGATGGAGGCCGGCGACGAGGAGAGCTTCCGCCGCACGCTGGGCGCCCTCCTCGACGCCGTCCGCCGCCTCGGCGCGCCCCTGCCGGACGACGCCCTGGAGCCCTCGGAACTGATCCTTCCGGCGTCGGAAGCCTCGCTGGCGGAGGTCCGCGAGATGCTCAGCGACGACGGCCTGATCCCGGGCTGAGCCGGTCTCTGCGAGAGGTTCGGCGGCTGGACGCCTGATAGCTCCAGAGCCCGGCTCCCGCCCTGGCGCACGCCAGTACAGGGCACCGGCACGGCACCCGTACTGTTCATACTCGTGAGCACCCTCGACCGCGCCCGCTGCAGCCTCAAGGCCTACCCCTGGGCGCTGGACGCGGCCATCGCCGCAGGCGTGCTGGTGTGCATGGTCGCCGGATCCTTCGTGACCCCGCGCGGGAACAACGGCGTCACCTGGGGCGTCCGCACCCCGGACCCGCAAGGCCTGCTCCTCATGGTCCTCTCCGCGGCCGCCCTCGTCTTCCGCCGCCGTGCCCCGAAGACGGTCCTCGCCGCCACCGGCACCCTCTCCGTCATCGAGTGCGTCACCGGCGACCCGCGCGCCCCGGTCGCGATGTCCGCCGTGATCGCCCTGTACACCGTCGCCTCGACCACCGACCGCACCACCACCTGGCGCGTCGGTCTGCTCACCATGACCGTGCTGACGGCGGCCGCCATGCTCGGCGGACCGCTGCCCTGGTACGCGCAGGAGAACCTCGGTGTGCTCGCCTGGACCGGCATCGGCGCCACCGCCGGGGACGCCGTACGCAGCCGGCGCGCGGTCGTCCAGGCCATCCGGGAGCGGGCCGAGAGAGCCGAACGCACCCGTGAGGAGGAGGCCCGCCGCCGGGTCGCCGAGGAGCGGCTGCGGATCGCGCGCGATCTGCACGATGTCGTCGCTCACCACATCGCCCTGGTGAATGTGCAGGCCGGGGTGGCCGCGCACGTCATGGACAAGCGGCCCGACCAGGCCAAGGAGGCTCTCGCGCACGTCCGCGAGGCCAGCCGCTCCGCGCTGGACGAGCTGCGCGCCACCGTCGGCCTGCTCCGCCAGTCCGGCGACCCCGAGGCCCCGACCGAGCCCGCCCCCGGCCTGAGCCGCCTGGAGGAGCTGGCCGCGACCTTCCGCAACGCGGGCCTGCCGGTGGCGGTCGCCCGCGCCGACCACGGCACCGAACTGCCCGCCGCCGTCGACCTGGCCGCGTACCGGATCGTCCAGGAAGCCCTGACGAACGCCCAGAAGCACGCGGGCTCCGAGGCCAAGGCCGAGGTCAGCGTCGTACGCGTCGGACCGAACATCGAGGTCACCGTCCTGGACGACGGCGCGGGCGCGGCCGGTGTCCCCGGGGCCGGCGGCGGGCACGGACTGCTCGGCATGCGTGAGCGGGTCACCGCCCTCGGCGGCACCCTCACCACTGGACCCCGCTACGGCGGCGGCTTCCGCGTCCATGCGATCCTGCCCCTCAAGACCCGAAGCGAGACCCGTACGACGGCCCCGGGGGAGCCCGCATGACGATCCGTGTCCTGCTCGCCGACGACCAGGCACTGCTGCGCAGCGCATTCCGGGTGCTGGTCGACTCCGAGCCCGACATGGAGGTGGTCGGGGAGGCCTCCGACGGGGCCGAAGCGGTCCGGCTGGCGAAGGAGCACGGCCCCGACGTGGTCCTGATGGACATCCGGATGCCGGGGACGGACGGTCTCGCCGCGACCCGGCTGATCAGCGAGGATCCCTCCCTCACCCAGGTCCACGTGGTCATCCTGACCACCTTCGAGGTGGACGACTACGTCGTCCAGGCCCTGCGCGCGGGCGCCTCCGGCTTCCTCGGCAAGGGCAGCGAGCCGGAAGAGCTGCTGAACGCCATCCGGGTCGCGGCGGGCGGTGAGGCCCTGCTCTCGCCCGCCGCCACCAAGGGGCTGATCGCCCGCTTCCTCGCCCAGGGCGACGGTGACGACGGCCGTGACCCGGCCCGCTCGGAGCGGCTCGGCGCGCTCACCGGCCGCGAGCGCGAGGTGCTGGTCCAGGTCGCCGGCGGCCACTCCAACGACGAGATCGCCGAGCGGCTGGCGGTGAGCCCGCTGACGGTGAAGACGCACGTCAACCGGGCCATGGCCAAGCTGGGCGCGCGCGACCGGGCGCAGCTCGTGGTGATCGCGTACGAGTCGGGTCTGGTCCGGCCGCGCACGGACTGATCTCCACCCGGGTCTCCACCCGGGGCCCACCCAGGGCGTACTCCGGTCTCCACCCTGGCGTACTGCGGGCGGAGTAGGGCCCGGATAAGGAAATGGACCCAGGGCCGACGGATCGGCCGTCCGGGATGGCTCAGGGTGAGAGGGTCTGCCGCTCACAGAAACGAGACCCTGATCCATGTCCTGGCTGTCGAGATTCAGCCTCCGGCAACGGGCCCTGACAGGCCTGATGTCGCTCGTCGCGCTCGTCTTCGGGCTGATCGCGATACCCCAGATCAAGCAGCAGCTGCTGCCCACCATCAACCTGCCCATGGTGTCGGTGATCGCGCCGTACCGGGGCGCCTCGCCCGATGTGGTCGAGAAGCAGGTCGTCGAGCCGATCGAGAACAACCTCCAGGGCGTCTCCGGTGTCAAGGGCGTCACCTCGACCGCCAGTGAGGGCAACGCCGTGATCATGGCGTCCTTCGACTACGGCAACGACACCAAGCAGATCGTCTCCGACGTGCAGCAGGCCGTGAACCGGGCCCGCAACCAGCTCCCGGACAACGTCGATCCGCAGGTCGTCTCCGGCTCCACCGACGACATGCCGACCGTGGTCCTCGCCGTCACCTCCGACAAGGACCAGCAGGCCCTCGCCGACCAGCTGGACAAGACCGTCGTACCGGCGCTGAAGGACATCTCCGGCGTCGGCCGCGTACAGGTCACGGGCGTGCGTGACGTCCAGGTCACGGTCACCCCGGACGACGCCGAGCTCGCCCGGGCGGGCCTCACCCCCGCCGCGCTCGGCCAGGCCCTGCAGGCCGGCGGCGCGACCGTCCCGGCCGGCTCCTTCGACGAGAACGGCGCCAACCGCACCGTCCAGGTCGGCGGCGGCTTCACCTCGCTGGGGCAGATCCAGGACCTGATGGTCACCGGCGAGGGCGGCGGCAAGCCCGTACGCCTCGGTGATGTGGCCACCGTCAAGGAGCAGCCGGCCCCGGCCGACTCCATCACCCGCACCGACGGCCGGCCCAGCCTCGCCGTCAACGTGACCATGGACCACGACGGCAGCGCGGTCACCATCTCCAGCGCGGTCAAGGACAAGCTGCCCGACCTGCGCGAGCAGCTCGGCTCCGGCGCGCAGCTCACGGTCGTCAGCGACCAGGGCCCGGCCGTCTCGAAGTCCATCACGGGCCTGACCACGGAGGGCGCGCTCGGCCTGCTCTTCGCGGTCCTGGTCATCCTGGTCTTCCTCGCGTCGATCCGCTCGACGCTGGTGACGGCCGTGTCCATCCCGCTGTCCGTCGTCCTCGCCCTGATCGTGCTGTGGACGCGCGGCCTGTCGCTGAACATGCTCACGCTCGGCGCGCTGACCATCGCCATCGGCCGCGTCGTCGACGACTCGATCGTGGTCCTGGAGAACATCAAGCGGCACCTCGGCTACGGCGAGGAGCGCAAGGACGCGATCCTGAACGCGGTGCGCGAGGTGGCCGGCGCGGTCACCTCCTCCACCCTCACCACGGTCGCCGTGTTCCTGCCGATCGGCCTGGTCGGCGGCATGGTGGGCGCCCTGTTCGGCTCGTTCAGCATCACGGTGACGGCGGCCCTGCTGGCCTCCCTGCTGGTGTCGCTGACGGTCGTCCCGGTTCTGTCGTACTGGTTCCTGCGCGCCCCGAAGGGCACCCCCGAGGACGCGGCGGAGGCTCGTCGCCGGGCCGAGGAGAAGGAGGCGAACAGCCGCCTCCAGCGCGCCTACGTCCCCGTTCTGCGCTTCGCCACGCGCCGCCGCCTCACCAGCGTGCTGATCGCGATCGTCGTCCTGGTGGTCACCTTCGGCATGGGCGGCCTGTTGAAGACCAACTTCTTCGACCAGGGCGAGCAGCAGGTCATCACCGTCAAGCAGGAGCTGAAGCCGGGCACGAGCCTCGCCGAGACCGACAGACAGGCGAAGCGGGTGGAGCAGCTGCTCGCCTCCACCGACGGCGTCAAGGACTACCAGGTCACCGTCGGCTCCTCCGGCTTCATGGCGGCCTTCGGCGGCGGCACCGACACCAACCAGGCGTCGTACCAGGTGATGCTGAAGGACTCGAAGTCGTACGACAAGGTGCAGAAGCACCTCGAGGACGGCCTGAAGAAGCTCCAGGGCATCGGCACGACCACCGTGTCGGCCGGTGACGGCTTCGGCAACCAGAACCTGAGCGTGGTGGTCAAGGCGTCCGACCCGCAGGCGCTGAGCACGGCGGCGGAGCAGGTCCGCTCCACGGTCGCCGGCCTGGACGGCGTCACGGACGTCACCAGCGACCTCGCGACCAGCGTGCCGCGGATCTCGGTGAAGGCCAACGCCAAGGCGGCCGCAGCTGGGTTCGACGACCAGAAGCTGGGCGCCGCGGTCGCGCAGTCCGTGCGCGGTACGACGGCGGCGAAGGCGATCCTCGACGACACCGAGCGCGATGTCGTGGTCCGCTCGGCGAGGCCCGCGACCACGCTGGCCCAGCTGAAGGCGCTGCGCCTCGGCCCGGTGAAGCTCGGCGACATCGCCACGGTGCGGCTGGTGGACGGCCCGGTGTCGCTGACCCGGATCGACGGCCGGCGGGCAGCGACCATCACGGCCAAGCCGACCGGTGACAACACGGGTGCGATCAGCACCGAGCTCCAGTCGAAGATCAAGGAGCTGAAGCTGCCGGCCGGCGCGAAGGCCGAGATCGGCGGCGTCACGTCGGACCAGAACGACGCGTTCAAGAACCTGGGCCTGGCCATGCTGGCGGCGATCGCGATCGTCTTCATGCTGCTGGTCGCGACCTTCCGTTCGCTGGCCCAGCCGCTGATCCTGCTGGTCTCCATCCCGTTCGCGGCGACGGGCGCGATCGGCCTGCTGGTCGCCACCGGCACCCCCATGGGCGTCCCGGCGATGATCGGCATGCTGATGCTGATCGGCATCGTGGTGACCAACGCGATCGTGCTGATCGACCTGATCAACCAGTACCGAGGGCAGGGCTACGGCGTGGTCGAGGCCGTGATCGAGGGCGGCCGGCACCGGCTCCGGCCGATCCTCATGACGGCCCTGGCGACGATCTTCGCCCTGCTCCCGATGGCGCTGGGCGTCACCGGCGAGGGCGGCTTCATCGCCCAGCCGCTCGCGGTGGTCGTCATCGGCGGCCTGATCACGTCGACCCTGCTGACCCTGCTCCTGGTCCCGACGCTCTACGCGATGCTGGAGCTCCGCAAGGAGCGCCGGGCGAAGAAGCGGGCGGCGAAGAAGGAGACGAAGGCGGAGAAGGTCCTGGAGCCGGCCGGAGTCTGACGGTCATGACGAAGGGCCGGGTTCTCGACGAGAACCCGGCCCTTCGTGCGTGCCGCTGACTACGGAAGCGCGAGCATCCGCTCCAGCGCCAGCTTGGCGAACGCCTCCGTCTCCTTGTCGACCTCGATCCGGTTGACCAGGTTGCCCTCGGCCAGGGATTCCAGCGCCCAGACCAGATGGGGCAGGTCGATGCGGTTCATGGTCGAGCAGAAGCAGACCGTCTTGTCGAGGAAGACGATCTCCTTGCCCTCGGGCGCGAAACGGTTCGCCAGCCGGCGGACCAGGTTCAGCTCCGTGCCGATGGCCCACTTCGAGCCGGCCGGGGCGGCCTCCAGGGCCTTGATGATGTACTCGGTCGAGCCGACGTAGTCCGCCGCCGCCACGACCTCGTGCTTGCACTCCGGGTGGACCAGGACGTTCACCCCGGGGATGCGGGCGCGCACGTCGCTGACCGAGTCGAGGCTGAAGCGGCCGTGCACCGAGCAGTGACCCCGCCACAGGATCATCTTCGCGGCCCGCAGCTGCTCCACGGTGAGCCCGCCGTTCGGCTTGTGCGGGTTGTAGACCACGCAGTCGTCCAGGGACATGCCCATGTCGCGGACGGCGGTGTTGCGGCCCAGGTGCTGGTCGGGCAGGAACAGCACCTTTTCGCCCTGCTCGAAGGCCCAGTCCAGCGCCCGCTTGGCGTTGGACGAGGTGCAGATGGTGCCCCCGTGCTTGCCGGTGAACGCCTTGATGTCGGCGGAGGAGTTCATGTACGAGACGGGGACCACCTGCTCGGCTATCCCGGCCTCGGTCAGGACGTCCCAGCACTCCGCGACCTGCTCGGCCGTCGCCATGTCGGCCATCGAGCAGCCGGCGGCGAGGTCGGGCAGGACGACCTTCTGGCCGTCGGAGGTGAGGATGTCCGCCGACTCGGCCATGAAGTGCACACCGCAGAAGACGATGTACTCGGCCTCCGGGCGCGCGGCCGCGTCCCGGGCCAGCTTGAAGGAGTCGCCCGTGACGTCCGCGAACTGGATGACCTCGTCGCGCTGGTAGTGGTGGCCGAGCACGAACACCTTGTCGCCGAGCTTCTCCTTGGCCGCGCGGGCGCGTGCGACCAGGTCCGGGTCGGACGGCGAAGGCAGGTCGCCGGGGCACTCGACGCCCCGCTCGCTCTTCGGGTCGGCCTCACGGCCGAGCAGCAGCAGGGCGAGCGGAGTCGGCTGCACGTCGAGCTCCGGGGTCTGGGCGGTGGTCACGACACGCACCCTTTCTACTTTTCGTCTAACTGACGCTATCTATCATAACTGGTTCACGTCACTTTGACGATGGCCATAACGTCGATGTGACGTGAATCCCGCTCAGGTCCCTCCACAGGCCGCTGCCGACTCCGTAGGGCATGTGCGAGCATGAAAGCGGAAGCAAAACGCGACAACGCGACTGCCCGGCCCGGAATGAATCCGCGGAAGCGCCGGTTGCACTCGTCGGCAAGCAGTCTCCGTACAACCCGGGAGAGATGTAGATGTCCGTATCGGACGAGACCACCACCGTCACCGACGGCATCATCCTGACCGACGCCGCCGCGGCCAAGGTCAAGGCCCTGCTCGACCAGGAAGGCCGCGACGACCTCGCGCTGCGTGTCGCCGTCCAGCCCGGCGGCTGCTCCGGCCTGCGCTACCAGCTCTTCTTCGACGAGCGCTCGCTCGACGGCGACGTGGAGAAGGACTTCGGCGGGGTCAAGGTCGTCACGGACCGGATGAGCGCTCCGTACCTGGGCGGCGCCACCGTCGACTTCGTGGACACCATCGAGAAGCAGGGCTTCACGATCGACAACCCGAACGCGACCGGCTCCTGCGCCTGCGGCGACTCCTTCAGCTGAGCCGAGGGACCGGTGGCCGCCGGCCACGGTCCAAAGGTCTGCCGAAGGCGGCGGCTCCCTGCACGGGGGCCGCCGCCTTCGGCGTACGCCTGGAGGCCGTCGTACGCGGCGGGGTCAACGAGCCTGCGCCGACGCATCCGGCCGCAGCGAGCCCGGCTTGGCCTGGGGGATGCGGGCGCCGTCGTCGCCGACCACGGTCCGTCCGCCGAGCGGCGCAGCCAGCCGTACGGTCTTCACGTACTCCTTGGCGATCAGTACGCACACCTTGTCCGGCCAGGGCCGCTCGGTGACGGTCACGGTCACCCGGTCGCGGCTCTCCTTCGCCGAGGCCTTGTAGTCGGCGCACACCCCGCCGTAGAAGCTCACCTTCAGCTCCCGGTCGTCGGCCGTGTAGCCGGTCACCCGCACGCTGTGCGGCTTCGGCGCCGTGCTCGTCCCGCCGGAGGGAGTCGTCGCCGAGGCCAGGTAGCGGGGATCGACCGCCGGATACGTCACCGTGGACGCGCCCTGGCCCGCAGGCTCCCGCACCTCGAACAGCCAGGACGGCACCAGCGTCTGCCGCCCGGCGACGGAGTGCGCGGCCAGCCCGAACACCGCCTTCGCCACGGTGACCCGGTCCGCCCCCTGCTCGGGCACCCCGGTGGAGCCGGTGCAGGGCTGCTCCAGCCGGTCCTTCAGCGGCATGCCACTGGTACAGCCGCCGATCCCCATCCGGTGGTCGTCCTTCGGCGCCGCGTTCATCAGCTTCAGCGTCTTCGCGGCGCTCAGCACGGGATACGTGTCGCCCTTCACCGGCGCCCCGAGCAGCCCGTGCCCGCCGACCAGCTCGCCCTGCTTGTCCACGGTCAGGCCGGTCGTCCAGCCGTACGTCGGCAGCCCGCCGACCACCGGCTCGGCGTTGACCACCCGCTGGGCGCCCATGACCTGGCTCGCGTCGATCTTCGCGTCGTCCAGCCCGGCCGCCTTCAGCACCGAAGCGGCGGCCGCGGTCGCCTTCGCCACGCTCACCGGGGTGCCGGCGGGGGCCATCGGGTCGTGCGTGCAGAGGACACCCTTCTTGCAGTCGTCGGTGCCCGGCGCATACCGGCTGAAGGTCCAGCTTCCCGGCGCGTCCCGGTTCACCTGCAGACTCGGCCCGGAGCCGTCCTGGCCGCCGACCCGCCAGACCGACCCCTGGGCCACCGGCGTGCCGTCGACGCCGAGCGCCTTGGCCAGCCGGGCCACCGCGTCCTTGCCGACCTCGCCCTTGGGCGCGTACACCGGTGCGGAGCCGGGACCGGCCGGCAGCTCGCCGGCGGCCACATACGTCGCGCCGTACGGGTCCGGCTCGCCCGGAGCGATGCCGCCCGTGCCGCGGCCGAAGCCGTCCAGGGCGAGCGGCGGGGGAGTGGCACCGCCGCCCGCCGTCCCGGGGCCGTCCGTACGACCGCCCGCGCCGCTGCCTGCCGCGAGGTAGGCACCCCCACCGCCGACCAGCAGCACGGCCGCGGCGACGGAGAGGACGGCAAGCCTCGACCGGCGCCGTCCACCCGGCAGGTCCGCCGTACTCTCCCGGCTCGCGGCGCTCCCGGCATGCTCGGCGCCCTCGGGGTGCTCGCGGTTCTCAGGTCCCTCGGTGTTCACCGCATCGCTCCTCGCTGGTCGTATCCCGCATCCCCCGTGTGGAGGACGGCGATGGGACGCGGGAGGGGAGCGTGCGGTTCCCTGCGCAACGTGCTCGCGCGTCAGTCGCCGTAGTCGGACATCGCGTCCAGCAGCCGCGCGGACTTCGCCGGCACGGTCACCCCGTGGATCAGTGACGGCGGCACCGGCCGGGACGCGGAGTGCTCGGGAACCCTCCAGTGCGGAGCCATCCGGGCGCAGTCACCGCGCAGCGCGGCGAGGTCGCCCTCGGACTCGGCCGGGTCGGCGGAGCGGAATCTGAGATTCGTCATGAACGCACCGTAAGCCTGCTCAAGGCCGCGAAGAAAGATCTACTATCGGGTATTTTCGCCACCTACAGCGCCGACGGCCGACCGGGTAGCGTGAACTGTCAATCCCGCCTCCCGCAGGAGATTTCCCGTCGTGCGCATCGCAGTCACCGGCTCCATCGCCACCGACCACCTCATGACCTTCCCCGGCCGTTTCGCCGACCAACTCGTCGCGGACCAGCTGCACACGGTTTCGCTCTCCTTCCTGGTCGACAATCTGGACGTGCGCCGCGGTGGCGTCGCCGCGAACATCGCCTTCGGCATGGGCCAGCTCGGCACCCGGCCGATCCTGGTCGGTGCCGCCGGCGCCGACTTCGACGAGTACCGGTCCTGGCTCGACCGGCACGGTGTGGACACCGAGTCGGTCCGGATCTCCGAGACCCTGCACACCGCCCGCTTCGTGTGCACCACCGACGCCGACCACAACCAGATCGGCTCGTTCTACACCGGCGCGATGAGCGAGGCCCGCCTCATCGAGCTGAAGACCGTCGCCGACCGCGTGGGCGGGCTCGACCTGGTCCTCATCGGAGCCGACGACCCGGAGGCGATGCTCCGCCACACGGAGGAGTGCCGCTCCCGCGCGATCCCCTTCGCCGCGGACTTCTCCCAGCAGATCGCCCGGATGGACGGCGACGAGATCCGCGTCCTGCTGGACGGGGCGACGTACCTGTTCTCCAACGAGTACGAGAAGGGCCTCATCGAGACCAAGACCGGCTGGAGCGACGCCGAGATCCTGGGCAAGGTCGGCCACCGCGTCACCACGCTCGGCTCGCGCGGTGTACGCGTCGAGCGGGCCGGCGAGGACCCGGTCGAGGTCGGCTGCGCCGAGGAGGAGCGCAAGGCCGACCCCACGGGTGTGGGCGACGCCTTCCGCGCCGGGTTCCTGTCGGGACTGGCGTGGGGTGTCTCGCTGGAGCGTGCCGCCCAGGTGGGCTGCATGCTCGCGACGCTGGTCATCGAGACCGTGGGGACGCAGGAGTACCAGTTGCGGCGGGCGCACTTCATGGAGCGGTTCACCAAGGCCTACGGCGATGACGCCGCCCGGGAGGTTCAGGCTCACCTGGGCTGAGCGCCCCTGAGGCCGGTCACCTCACCCGGCGGACCACGTATGCCGTTCCCTTGTCCGCCGGCTCCTCTCCGACGTACTCCTGTCCCCGCATCTCGCACCACGCCGGGATGTCCAGGCGGGCGGCCTCGTCGTCGGAGAGGACCCGGACCGTGCCGCCCACCGGTACGTCACCGAACGCCCTGGCCAGTTCGATGACCGGGATCGGGCAGCGCTTGCCGAGGGAGTCGACGACGAGTTCCCCGGCTTGTACGGCCGTCTCGGGGGCCGGTGTGCCCAGCTTCTCGCGGAGGCCCGCCACGGTCCCCGGGAGCACCTCCAGGAACCGCTCCACATCCTCCTCGGCGGCCCCCATCGGCAGGGACACCCGGACGTTGCCCTCGCTCAGCACGCCCATCGCCTTCAGGACATGGCTGGGCGTCAGCGTGCTGCTCGTGCACGAGGAGCCGGAGGAGACCGAGAAGCCCTCGCGGTCCAGTTCGTGCAGCAGCGCCTCGCCGTCGACGTAGAGGCAGGAGAAGGTGACGATCCCGGGCAGCCGCCGCTCGGGGTCGCCGACGACCTCCACATCCGGCACCAGCCGCGGCACCCGCGCCCGGATCCGCTCCGTCAGCTCCCGCAGCCGTACCGCCTCCTGGGCCGCCTCGGCCCGCACCGCGCGCAGCGAGGCGACGGCCGCCACGACAGCCGGAATGTTCTCGAACCCGGGCGCCCGCCCCGACTCCCGCTCGTCCGCCGGGCCTTGGGCGGCGAACCGCACACCCTTGCGTACGACGAGCAGCCCGGCCCCGGACGGCCCGCCCCACTTGTGCGCGCTGGCCGTCAGCAGCGACCAGGCACCCTCGACCGGCCCCCACCCCAGCGACTGCGCCGCGTCCACCAGCAGCGGCACGCCGGCGGCCCGGCACACCTCGGCCGCCTCGGCCACCGGCTGTACGGTCCCCACCTCGTGGTTGGCCGACTGCAGGACGGCCAGCGCGGTGTCCGGACGGAGGGCGTCCGCATAGCCGGACGGGTCCACGGCACCGGCCCGGTTCACCGGCACCCGGGTCACCGTTCCGCCGTCCGCCTCGAACACCTCCGCCGAATGGAGTACCGAGGAGTGTTCGACCGCCGACACGATGAGGTGGCGCCCCACCCGCCGCCTCCCGGCCAACGCGCCCGCGATGCCCGTATGTACGGCCCGCGTTCCGGACGAGGTGAACACCACCTCGTCGGCCCGGCAGCCGACGGCTTCGGCAGCCGCCTCCCGGGCGGCGTCCAGCAGCATCCGGGCCTTGCGTCCCTCCCGGTAGAGTCGGGCAGGGTCCGCCCATCCCTCGTCCAAGGAGGCCGTCAGCGCCTGACGGGCGACGGGATGGAGGGGTGCGGCGGAGGCAGCGTCGAAGTAGGACACAGGGCAACGTTAAGACTTCCGGCAGGGGCAACACCCTGAGGGGCGCGGGGAACTGCGCGAGAACCTCCCACCCGACCGCAGTCGCAAACGCACCGAAACCACCCGGGCTCCTAGGCGCTTTCGAGTGACCCGTAGCGCGTATGCCCCCCTCCCCGCGAACCCCCGGAGGGCGTCGGCTAGGGTTTGGTCCGCATAAACATCCAAACCCCTGCCCGCCGCAGGGCGGCGACCGACCAGCGAGAAGGCCGCAGCCGACCGCGCGGGCGAGACTCTCGGGAAGGCGCTACGTGAGTCCCAACGGCTCCGACCGCTCGCCGCGGCGCCCGATGCGGCGGAAGCTGCTGCAGGCACTGACCGCGGGCCTGGTCCTGGCGACCGCTACCGGTTGCACATACAAGGACTTCCCCCGCCTTGGCATGCCCACCCCGACCACGGAAGAGGCTCCGCGGATCCTCTCCCTGTGGCAGGGCTCCTGGGCTGCCGCGCTGGCCACCGGCGTGCTGGTGTGGGGCCTGATCTTGTGGAGTGCTTTCTTCCACCGGCGCAGCCGCACCAAGGTCGAGGTTCCTCCGCAGACCCGGTACAACATGCCGATCGAGGCCCTGTACACGGTGGTCCCGATCATCATCATCTCGGTGCTGTTCTACTTCACGGCCCGGGACGAGTCGAAGCTCCTGGACCTCTCCAAGAAGCCCGACGTCACGGTCAACGTGGTCGGCTACCAGTGGAGCTGGGGCTTCAACTACGTCGAGAACGTCCCCGGTGTCCCCGGCGACGCGAAGACCGACAAGAACCTGGACGCCATTCCGGACCGGTTCAAGAAGGACTTCCCGGCGAACGCCGGCGGTGTCTACGACGCCGGTACGCCCGCCACGAAGAACCCGCAGACGGGCAACCCCGGTCCGACGCTCTGGCTCCCCAAGGGCAAGACGGTCCGCTTCGTCCTCACCTCTCGTGACGTCATCCACTCCTTCTGGGTGGTGCCGTTCCTGATGAAGATGGACGTGATCCCGGGCCACACCAACTCGTTCCAGGTGACCCCCAACCATGAGGGCACCTTCCTCGGCAAGTGCGCCGAGCTCTGCGGCGTCGACCACTCCCGGATGCTGTTCAACGTGAAGGTCGTCTCCCCGGCGGCGTACGAGCAGCACCTCAAGGACCTCGCCAAGAAGGGGCAGACCGGTTACATTCCCGCCGGCATCGCGCAGACGAGCCACGAGAAGAACCGGGAGACGAACAACCTGTGAGCATCCTCAACGAACCCCAGGGTGCCGCGGCGGCTGAAGGCTCGTACGCGGACGAGCTGCCGGTCAGGCGCAAGCAGCCCGGCAATGTCGTGGTGAAGTGGCTGACGACCACCGACCACAAGACGATCGGGACGATGTATCTGGCGACGTCGTTCGCGTTCTTCCTGATCGGTGGCGTGATGGCGCTGCTCATGCGCGCCGAGCTGGCCCGGCCGGGCCTGCAGATCATGTCGAACGAGCAGTTCAACCAGGCGTTCACGATGCACGGCACGATCATGCTGCTGATGTTCGCGACGCCGCTGTTCGCCGGTTTCGCGAACTGGATCATGCCGCTGCAGATCGGCGCGCCCGACGTGGCCTTCCCGCGGCTGAACATGTTCGCCTACTGGCTGTACCTGTTCGGCTCGCTCATCGCGGTGGGCGGCTTCCTCACCCCCGAGGGTGCGGCCGACTTCGGCTGGTTCGCCTACTCGCCGCTGTCGGACGCGGTCCGCAGCCCGGGCGTCGGCGCCGACATGTGGATCATGGGTCTGGCCATGTCCGGCTTCGGCACCATCCTCGGCTCGGTCAACTTCATCACCACGATCATCTGCATGCGCGCTCCGGGCATGACCATGTTCCGCATGCCGATCTTCGTGTGGAACGTGCTGCTGACCGGTGTCCTGGTCCTGCTCGCCTTCCCGGTGCTGGCCGCCGCGCTGCTCGCGCTGGAGGCGGACCGCAAGTTCGGCGCCCATATCTTCGACGCGGCAAACGGCGGCGCCCTGCTGTGGCAACACCTCTTCTGGTTCTTCGGACACCCAGAGGTGTACATCATCGCGCTGCCGTTCTTCGGCATCATTTCCGAAGTGATCCCGGTCTTCTCGCGTAAGCCGATGTTCGGCTACATGGGCCTGATCGCCGCGACCATCGCGATCGCCGGTCTGTCCGTGACGGTGTGGGCGCACCACATGTACGTCACCGGTGGTGTGCTGCTGCCGTTCTTCTCCTTCATGACCTTCCTGATCGCCGTCCCGACCGGTGTGAAGTTCTTCAACTGGATCGGCACGATGTGGAAGGGCTCGTTGTCCTTCGAAACGCCGATGCTCTGGGCGACCGGCTTCCTGATCACCTTCACGTTCGGTGGTCTGACCGGTGTCATCCTGGCTTCGCCCCCGATGGACTTCCACGTCTCCGACTCGTACTTCGTGGTGGCCCACTTCCACTACGTGGTCTTCGGTACGGTCGTCTTCGCGATGTTCTCCGGCTTCCACTTCTGGTGGCCGAAGATGACCGGCAAGATGCTGGACGAGCGTCTCGGCAAGATCACCTTCTGGACGCTGTTCATCGGCTTCCACGGCACCTTCCTGGTCCAGCACTGGCTGGGCGCCGAGGGCATGCCGCGTCGTTACGCCGACTATCTGGCGGCCGACGGCTTCACCGCCCTGAACACGGTCTCGACCATCAGCTCCTTCCTGCTCGGCCTGTCGATCCTGCCGTTCCTCTACAACGTGTGGAAGACGGCCAAGTACGGCAAGAAGGTCGAGGTCGACGACCCGTGGGGCTACGGCCGCTCGCTGGAGTGGGCGACCTCCTGCCCGCCCCCGCGCCACAACTTCACCACCCTGCCGCGGATCCGCAGCGAATCCCCGGCGTTCGACCTGCACCACCCTGAGATCGCCGCGCTCGAGCAGCTCGAGTACGCCGGTCACGGCACCGCCATCGCGGGCAGCAAGGAGGCCGGCAAGTGAAGATCCAGGGTCGGATGTTCATCTGGCTGAGCGTCTTCATCCTGATCATGGCCATCGTGTATGGCGTGTGGTCGAAGGAGCCGGCCGGTACCACCGCGCTCTTCCTGGCCTTCGGCCTGAGCGTCATGATCGGCTTCTACCTGGGCTTCACCGCCCGGCGGGTCGACGCGGGCGCCCAGGACGACAAGGAGGCCGACGTCGCGGACGACGCGGGCGAGCTGGGCTTCTTCAGCCCGCACAGCTGGCAGCCGCTCATGCTGGGCTTCGGCGGTGCGATCGCCTTCCTCAGCATCGCGGTCGGCTGGTGGCTGATCTACTTCTCGGCCCCGTTCATCGTGGTCGGCCTGTTCGGCTGGGTGTTCGAGTACTACCACGGTGAGAACCGCACCCAGTAACACACGAGCACATGCACCGGAAGCCCGGACACTCCATCAGGGGGGTCCGGGCTTCCGGCCTTTCGGGTGACCCACCTGCCGGGTCACCCGTCCGCTGTCGTCTCTCTGCCGTAGTGTCGATAACTCGAACGGATTACCTGTCGCGCCGGTGAGGTCTGTGCCTCATAGCGTGATCGTATGAACCACACACCGCGGACCCGTACCGTCGTCGGCTGCACCCTGCTGGTGACCGCACTCGGCGCGGGCGTCACCGCCTGCGGCTCGGACGGCAACCCCCTGTCGGCCAAGCCGTACGACGCAGCGGGCCTGATCTCCTTCAACGGCCCCACCGAGGCGGGAAAGCGGGCTGACCCGGACAAGCCCCTGGAGATCACCGCCAACAGCGACGACGACCGGATCACCGACGTCACCACCCAGGACGCCACAGGGCGCTATGTGGCGGGCGAACTCGCCGCCGACGGCAGCCGGTGGCACAGCACCGCCCCGCTGGCCGCCAACGCCCACTACACGGTCACGGTGAGCACCGAGGACGAGGACGGCGCACGCGGCCGCAAGGTCCTCACGTTCGACACCAGCGCGCCCACGAACAGGAAGCGACTGACCGTCACCTTCGGGCCGGACGCGGGCGAGTACGGCGTCGGACAGCCCATCACCGCCCAACTCGACCAGGAGGTCAAGGACAAGGCGCAGCGCGCCCTCGTGGAGAACGCCCTCCGGGTGGAGTCCACGCCGGCCGTGCAGGGCGCCTGGTACTGGGTGAACGGCAAGGAACTCCACTTCCGGCCCAAGGACTACTGGCCGACCCACGCCACCATCACGGTGCACAGCAACCTGGACGGCCTCAAGATCGGTGACCGGCTGTGGGGCGGCAGGTCCCAGCCGCTCACGATCACCACGGGGGACCGGGTCGAGGCCGTCACGGACGCCGCGGCGCACCAGCTGACGGTCTACAAGAACGGCGCGGCGATCAGAACGCTCCCCGTCACCACCGGCAGGCCCGGCTGGGAGACCCGTAACGGCGTCAAGGTCATCCTGGCCAAGCAGTACTTCGTACGCATGCGTGGTACCACGGTCGGCATCGCCGCGGGCACCTCCGACTCCTACGACCTGATGGTGTACTGGGCCACCCGGGTGACCTGGTCCGGCGAGTTCGTCCACGCGGCGCCCTGGTCCGTGGGCTCGCAGGGCTCCGCGAACGTCAGCCACGGCTGCACCGGCATGAGCACGGCGAACGCCGAGTGGTTCTTCAAGGCCGTCCGTGAGGGCGACATCGTCAAGGTCGTCAACTCCAACGGCCGGCAGATGGAACCCTTCGGCAACGGCTTCGGCGACTGGAACCTCGACTGGAAGAAATGGCGCACGGGCAGCGCCCTGACCGCCGCCTCGTCGGCCACTTCCGCAGAGGCGAACACGGTACGCCTGCGGCCGGCAGCGCTCTGACCGGCCTCAGGGGCGCGGGGCTGTACCGCCGTGCGGCTCCGCCGCGCGGGAGCGAGAACCCCTCACCGGCCCGCACCCGCGCACGAAGCCCCACGCCCCGGGCTACCAGGCGCTCAGCAACCTCTTCTGACGGAGCAGAGAAGCGAGGGCCGAGGCGAACTCCACGGGATCCACCGGCAACGTCACAGCCGCGTCGGCCCGGCTCCACGTGGCCAGCCACGCATCCTGCGGCCGCCCCATCAGCAGCAGCACCGGCGGACAGTTGAACACCTCGTCCTTGATCTGCCGGCACACCCCCATACCCCCCATCGGCACGGCCTCGCCGTCGAGTACGCACACATCGATACCCCCCCGGTCCAGCTCACGCAGAACCGCCTCGGGCGTCGCGCACTCCACAAACTCGACAAAGGGAACATCGGAAGCCGGCTTACGGCCGGTGGCCAGCCGTACTTGCTCGCGGGTGTTGGAATCGTCGCTGTAGACCAGCACCGTGGCGGTCGGCTGCATGGTTCCTCCGGGACGTCAGCGTCGTACGGACGGGAAGGACAGGGCCGTTCGGGGCGGATGTTACTCCCGTCGAAGTCCCCCTGAACACCACGTCAACACCGGTTCGGCGGGCAGCAACACTCCGAACGGCACCCCCCGGAGTGAGGGCGGGATAAGCGACCGACATAATGTCGGTCGTGGCGACAGCAACGACAGTAGAAACCGGGCACGCGCACCCGTCGGTCAACCGGCCGAACCTCACCAGCGTCGGAACCATCATCTGGCTGAGTTCCGAGCTGATGTTCTTCGCGGCCCTCTTCGCGATGTACTTCACCCTGCGATCGGTGACGGGTCCGGCGCACTGGAAGCACATGGCCGAGGCGCTCAATGTGCCCTTCTCCGCGACGAACACCACGATCCTGGTGCTCTCCTCGCTCACCTGCCAGCTCGGCGTGTTCGCGGCCGAGCGCGGTGACGTGAAGAAGCTCCGTGGGTGGTTCATCCTCACCTTCATCATGGGTGCGATCTTCATCGGCGGTCAGATCTACGAGTACACGAGCCTGGTGAAGGACGAGGGCATCTCGCTCTCCTCCGACCCGTACGGCTCGGTGTTCTACCTGACCACCGGCTTCCACGGCCTGCACGTGACGGGCGGTCTCATCGCCTTCCTGCTGGTCCTCGGCCGCACCTACATGGCCAAGAGGTTCACTCACGAGCAGGCGACCGCCGCCATCGTCGTGTCCTACTACTGGCACTTCGTCGATGTGGTCTGGATCGGCCTTTTCGCCACGATCTACCTGATCAAGTAGCCGGGACCGGCTCCCGCACATCCAGAAGCACCGACGCAGAAGATCCTGACACCGGGGTAATCCGTGAAAAAGCTCTCCGCACGACGACGCCATCCGCTGGCGGCGGTCGTCGTCCTACTCCTCGCGCTGGCGGCCACTGGGGGGCTGTACGCCGCGTTCGCGCCCGCGAGCAAGGCGCAGGCCGATGATTCCGCCCAGTCCCTGACCATCAAGGAGGGCAAGAAGCTCTACGAGGTCGGCTGCGCCAGCTGCCACGGCACCGGTGGCCAGGGCTCCTCCGACGGGCCCAGCCTGGTCGGCGTGGGTGCCGCGGCCGTTGACTTCCAGGTCGGCACCGGCCGTATGCCCGCGGCCACCTCGCAGGGCGCCCAGGTCCCGCGCAAGAAGGTCGTCTACAACCAGACGCAGATCGACCAGCTCGCCGCCTACATCGCCTCGCTGGGCGCCGGCCCGAGCGTGCCCACCAAGGACCAGTACGGCCCCGACGGCGCGGACATCGCCAAGGGCGGCGAGCTGTTCCGCACCAACTGCGCGCAGTGCCACAACTTCGTCGGCAAGGGCGGCGCCCTGACCAAGGGCAAGTACGCGCCGGACCTGTCGGGGGTCGCCCCGAAGCACATCTACGAGGCCATGCAGACGGGCCCGCAGAACATGCCGTCCTTCCCCGACACCACGCTGTCTTCGAAGAACAAGAAGGACATCATCGCGTACCTGAACGCGGTCAACGGCGACAAGACGGAGAACCCGGGCGGTCTGTCGCTGGGCGGCCTCGGGCCGGTCAGTGAGGGTCTGTTCGGCTGGATCTTCGGCCTGGGCGCGCTGATCGCGGTCGCCGTCTGGGTCGCCGCTCGGACCGCAAAGGCCAAGAAGTCATGAGTAGCCAAGACATTCCAGAAGAGAACCTGCCCGCTGAGCAGGCCGAAGAGCACCGCGCGGTAGCGGTCGCGGACGAGCAGAACCCGTTCGCCGACCCGGGGCTGCCGCCCCACGAGCACCGGATCCAGGACACCGACGAGCGGGCCGCCAAGCGGTCCGAGCGCATGGTCGCCCTGCTGTTCACGGTGTCGATGCTGGCCACCATCGCCTTCATCGTCGCGTACCTGGTGATCCCGAACGACAAGTCGATCTTTGTCTTCCCGATCGGCCACATCAGCGCGATGAACTTCACGCTGGGTCTGACCCTCGGCGTGGCGCTGTTCTGCATCGGCGCGGGCGCGGTCCACTGGGCCCGCACCCTGATGTCCGACGTGGAGGTCGCCGACGACCGGCACGCCATCGCGGCCTCGCCCGAGGTCCGCGCGAAGGTCCACGAGGACTTCCGCCAGGGTGCCAAGGAGTCGGCGTTCGGCCGCCGCAAGCTGATCCGCACCACGATGTTCGGCGCGCTGGCGCTGGTGCCGCTCTCCGGCGTCATGCTGCTCGGCGGCCTCGGCCCGGCGCCCGGGACCAAGCTCCGCCACACCCTGTGGGCCAAGGGCAAGCGCCTGGTCAACATGAACACCAACCAGCCGCTGCGTCCCGAGGACGTCATGGTCGGCTCGCTCACCTTCGCCAAGCCCGACGGGCTGGAGGAGACGGACGAGGAGTTCCAGAACGACATCGCCAAGGCCGCACTGATGATCGTCCGGCTGCAGCCGGACAACATCAAGGACAAGCGCGAGCTCGACTGGTCGCACGAAGGCATCGTGGCCTTCTCCAAGATCTGCACCCACGTCGGCTGCCCGATCTCGCTGTACGAGCAGCAGACACACCACGTGCTGTGCCCGTGCCACCAGTCCACCTTCGACCTCTCCGACGGCGCCCGAGTGATCTTCGGCCCCGCCGGCCACGCCCTGCCGCAGCTGCGCATCGGTGTGGACAGTGAGGGTTACCTCCAGGCGCTCGGCGACTTCGAGGAGCCCGTCGGTCCTGCATTCTGGGAGCGCGGATGAGTACTGCAGCGAACGAGACGCCCCGCTCTCGCGGGAAGGCACCGGCCGGCGAGCGCATCGCCGACTGGGCCGACGGCCGGCTCGGGATCTACTCCCTGGCCAAGGCCAACATGCGCAAGATCTTCCCCGACCACTGGTCGTTCATGTTGGGCGAAGTGTGCCTGTACAGCTTCATCATCATCATCCTGACGGGTGTCTATCTGACGCTGTTCTTCCACCCGTCGATGAACGAGGTGGAGTACCACGGCAGCTATGTCCCGCTCCAGGGACAGCTGATGTCCGAGGCGTTCAACTCGACCCTGCACATCTCCTTCGACGTGCGCGGTGGTCTGCTGGTCCGGCAGATCCACCACTGGGCCGCGCTGATCTTCCTCGCCGGCATGTTCGTGCACATGATGCGCGTGTTCTTCACCGGCGCGTTCCGCAAGCCGCGTGAGATCAACTGGCTGTTCGGCTTCCTGCTGTTCGTCCTGGGCATGTTCACCGGCTTCACCGGTTACTCGCTCCCGGACGACCTGCTCTCCGGCACCGGTGTGCGCTTCACCGAGGGCGCGATCCTGTCCATGCCGATCGTCGGCACGTACATCTCGATGTTCCTCTTCGGCGGCGAGTTCCCCGGTCACGACTTCGTCGCCCGGTTCTACTCGATCCACATCCTGCTGCTGCCGGGCATCATGCTCGGCCTGATGGTGGCGCACCTGATCCTGGTCTTCTACCACAAGCACACGCAGTTCGCGGGTCCCGGAAAGACCGAGAAGAACGTCGTCGGCATGCCGCTGCTGCCGGTCTACATGGCCAAGGCCGGAGGCTTCTTCTTCCTGGTCTTCGGTGTCATCGCGGCCATCGCGGCGGTCGCCCAGATCAACCCGATCTGGGCCATGGGCCCCTACCGTCCGGACCAGGTGTCCACCGGCGCCCAGCCCGACTGGTACATGGGCTTCGCCGAGGGTCTGATCCGCTACATGCCGGGCTGGGAGATCAACTTCTGGGGTCACACGCTCGTCCTGGGCGTGTTCATCCCGCTGGTGCTCTTCGGCCTCGTCCTGGTGGCGATCGCGGTCTACCCGTTCATCGAGTCCTGGGTCACCGGCGACAAGAGCGAGCACCACATCCTGGACCGCCCGCGCAACGCCCCGACCCGTACCGGATTCGGTGTCGCCTGGGTGACGGTCTACATGATCGGCCTGGTCGGCGGTGGCAACGACCTGTGGGCCACCCACTTCCACCTGTCGATCAACGCCGTCACCTGGTTCGTCCGGATCGGCTTCTTCGTCGGACCGGTCGTCGCGTTCATCATCACCAAGCGGATCTGCCTCGGCCTGCAGCGCCGCGACAAGGACAAGGTGCTGCACGGTCGCGAGACCGGCATCATCAAGCGCCTGCCGCACGGTGAGTTCATCGAGGTGCACGAGCCGCTCAGCCAGGAGCAGCTGCACACCCTCACGGCTCACCACCAGTACGAGCCGGCCGAGATCGGCCCGACGGTCGACGAGAACGGTGTCGAGCGCAAGGTGCCGGCCACCGAGAAGCTCCGGGTGAAGCTGTCCAACGCCTACTACGGCGAGGACAGCCAGATCCCGAAGCCGACCGTCGAGGAGTACAAGGAGATCACGAGCGGCCACGGCCACCACTGATCCCCGCGTCGCCACGCCACGCTGAAGGGCCCCGTCCGACTCCCGGACGGGGCCCTTCGCTGTGCCGGGCGGCCGATAGGGTGGGATCCACCACCTGATTTCGCAGGTACGACACCCAGGAGCGGCTATGAGCGCTGTGACCCCCGCTGGAGGCGACACCACGGCGGGCCGCTCCTGGCCCGCCCTGCTGAACGGCCTGCTGAACGGCCAGGACCTGTCCGCCGACGACACCGCGTGGGCGATGGACCGGATCATGCGCGGCGAGGCGACCGACGCGCAGATCGCCGGGTTCGCGGTGGCACTGCGGGCCAAGGGGCAGACGGTGCGGGAGATCACCGGTCTGGTCCGCACGATGTACGAGCACGCGAACGTGATCGAGGTGCCCGGCCGGACCGTCGACATCGTCGGCACGGGCGGCGACGGCGCGAAGACCGTGAACATCTCCACGATGTCGTCGCTCGTCGTCGCCGGTACGGGCGCGAAGGTCGTGAAGCACGGCAACCGCGCCGCGTCCTCCGCCTCCGGGTCCTCCGACGTCCTGGAGAAGCTGGGCGTCAACCTCGACCTGCCGCCCCGGCGGGTGGCCGAGGTCGCGGAGGAAGCCGGCATCACCTTCTGCTTCGCGGTGAAGTTCCACCCCGCGCTGCGCCATGTGGGCGCCGCACGCGGTCAGTTGGGCATCCGGACGGTGTTCAACCTGCTCGGTCCGCTGACCAACCCGGCCAAGGTGCGGGCCCAGGCGGTCGGCGTGGCCGTCGCCGAGGAGGCGCCGATCGTCGCGGGCGTGCTCGCCGAGCGCGGCAACTCCTCGCTGGTCTTCCGCGGCGACGACGGCCTGGACGAGCTGACGACGACGTCCACGTCGCATGTCTGGGTCGTCCGGGACGGCAAGGTCACCGAGGAGCGCTTCGACCCGCGGGAGGTCGGCATCGAGCTGGTCCCCGTGGAGGCGCTGCGCGGCGGCGACCCGTCCCACAACGCCGAGGTCGCCCGCCGTCTGCTGGACGGCGAGCAGGGCCCGGTTCGGGACGCGGTCCTGCTGAACTCGGCGGCGGCCCTGGTGGCCCTCCAGCCGACGGACGCCTCGCTCGCCGACCAGCTCCGGGCAGGCATGGCCAGAGCCGCAGAGTCGGTCGACTCGGGTGCGGCGAAGCGGACGCTGGAGCGGTGGGTGGCAGCCACCAACCGCTGACACCGGCGGGGTGTGACGCGAGGCGCAGTCCAGATGGCGGACTGCGCCTTGCGCGTCGAAGATCGTATGGCAGGATACGAGCCAGGTCATGAGCGACAGTCATTCGGCCCCGGCCGGCTGTCCGGCAACCCTCCGTCCGTGGCGGGGTGCCCCGGGTGAAGACCAGGTCGTAGGCAGCGAGGTCTACGGCAAGCGCGGACCCCTCGCGCGCTGCTGATGGAGCGCGGGACCAGGGGTCCTGGTCGTCGAGGGAGCCTTCCGTGAGCAAGCGAATGCGATAGGGCCGCAGAGCCCCGCCTCCGCATACCCCTTTTCTCTTCATCCCCGTGCTTGAGCCATGCCCGCTCGCACGGCGATTCCGCCTTGCCCTACGGGAGTTCACCCATGTCCGTCTTCACCGCTGCCGCCGACCAGTCCGTTTGCGCCCCGCTGCCCGTTCTGGGCCGGGATGTCACCGTCCCGCTCGTCACCGGCGGCGAGGTCACCTACGCGGCCCTCGACTACGCGGCCAGCGCCCCCGCCCTGCAGCGCGTCTGGGACGACGTGGCCGCCTACGCGCCGTACTACGGCAGCGTCCACCGCGGCGCCGGCTACCTCTCGCAGCTCTCCACCGACCTGTTCGAGAACGCCCGCAAGGCGGTCGCCGAGTTCCTCGGCTGCCGCGCCGACGACCAGGTGATCTTCACCCGCTCGACCACGGACTCCCTGAACCTGCTGGCCCGCACGCTCCCCGTCGACTGCCAGGTCTTCGTCTTCGAGACCGAGCACCACGCCTCCCTGCTGCCCTGGCAGGACGCGCACGTCACCTACCTCAACGCCCCCCGCACCCCACGGCAGGCCGTGGCGACCCTGGAGCGGGCCCTCGCCGACCGGAACCCCCACGGCCCGGCCCTGGTCTGCGTCACCGGCGCCTCCAACGTCACCGGCGAGCTGTGGCCGGTGCGCGAACTGGCCGCCGCGGCGCACGCGCACGGCGCCCGGATCGTCCTCGACGCCGCCCAGCTCGCCCCGCACCACCCGCTCGACATCCGCGATCTGGACGTCGACTGGGTCGCCTTCTCGGGCCACAAGCTGTACGCCCCCTTCGGCGCCGGCGTCCTGGCCGGCCGTGCCGACTGGCTGCGCACGGCCGAGCCGTACCTCGCGGGCGGCGGCGCCAGCCGCAAGGTGACCCGGCGTCAGGACGGCGGCGTGGACGTGGAGTGGCACGAGAGTGCCGCGCGGCATGAAGCGGGGTCGCCCAATGTGATCGGCGCCTACTCCATCGCGTCGGCCTGCAAGGCGCTCACCGAGGCCGGCTGGGACACCCTGGTCGCCCGCGAGCAGCACCTGATCACCAAGGTCCGTGCGGGCCTGGCCGCCGTCCCCCAGGTGAAGGTGCTGTCCCTCTTCGGGGACGACGCCCCGCGCGTGGGCGTGATCTCCTTCGTCGTGGACGGCTGGAACAGCTCCCACTTCGCCGCCGCGCTCTCCGCCGAGTACGGCATCGGCGTCCGTGACGGCCTCTTCTGCGCCCATCCCCTGGTCCGCACCCTGCTCGGCAGCGACCCCCAGGCCCAGGGCGAGTGCGGCGCCCCCGAGGCGGCCCCCGGCGAGAAGTCCCTCAACGCCATCCGCGTGAGCTTCGGCGCGGGCACCCCCGACGAGCACGTGGAACGCTTCGTCAACGCCGTGAAGGAACTGGTGACCGAGGGCGCGAAGTGGACGTACAGGACGGAGGACGGCCGCTGCGTCCCGGCGGTGTGATCCAGACCGGCCTCAGGGGCAGCGCCCCGCAGACGTAGAGGCTCTACGACTCCAGCCCGATGGAGAACGCCGCCTCCAGGTCATGCTGGGAGTACGTACGGAACGCGACGTGCGTGTCCGTCCCCTCCACCCCGGGAATCTTGCTGATCCGCCCGGGGATGACATCGGCGAGATCATCGTGCTGCCGCACCCTGACCATCGCGATCAAGTCATACGTACCCGTGACGGAGAAAACCTCGCTCACCGATTCCAGCGAAGCGATCTGCTCCGCGATCTCGGGGATCCGGTCCACGCTGGTCTTGATGAGGACGATCGCGGTGATCACGGCTGGTTCTCTCCCTCGGGTGCCGGAGCTGGGGCGCACTTCACTCTAGCCGCACGGCCGTAGCGCACCCACGCGTAGCCGAAGCCCAGCCCGAAGCCGACCAGGTGGGCCAGATACGCCACCCCGGGGCCGTCGGAGGTCTGCTCGGCCGCCGCCCACTGCAGGGCCGCCCAGAACGGCAGCACGACCCACGCGGGGAACCTGAGAGGCAGGAAGAACAGGAACGGCAGAAGACTGGTGACGCGGGCGCGGGGGAACAGGTAGAGGAACGCTCCGAGGACCGCCGAGATCGCCCCGGAGGCGCCGACCAGCGACTGCTCGGAGGTGGCATTGGCGGCCGCGTAGCCCAGCAGGGCCAGATATCCGCAGCCGACGTAGAAGAGGGTGAACTCGACCCGGCCCATCCGTTCCTCGGTCATCGCGCCGAAGACGAAGAGGAAGAGCATGTTGCCGAGCAGATGCACCCAGCTGCCGTGCAAGAACAGGGCCGTGGCGGGGGTCAGGGCCTCGCGCACCGGCCGGGCGAACAGCTCGGCCGGGACCACGCCCCAGCGCCGGAAGTACGCCCGCTGCGCGGCGAGCAGGGCGTCCCCGGTGCCGTATCCGGGTGTGAGACCCGAGGCCGGGCCCAGGACGAAGAGCACGCAGCACAGGGCGATGAGGCCGTATGTCAGGGGTGCCGATGTGCTCCGGATCGCTCTGAGGGCCCTGCCGGTCGCCGTGCTCCACGCGCTGATCATGAACACAGAGCATGACGTAACGGGACGCAGGCTGACAGACCGCCTCGCCGCCGGGGCCTGTCCGGCGGATCAGGTCGCAGGGTCGTGCGCCGCCTTGTCGGTGCAGGTGAGCGGGTATGGTGCGGGCAGCCGCAGGGCGGGGGAGTGAAGGCGAGCGTGGGGGACTCGGCGAGTGAGGACAACGCCGCCGGGGGTGCCCCCACGCCCTTGACGCAGTGGGGGAGTACGCGCCATACCCCGCGTCGGCGACAGGATCCGCCGGACAGGCCCTGCGGACGGACCAGCGGCGAGTCCCCGCCAGGCCGTAGGGTTACGGCCACACGCGTCGGCCGGCGGCGCGGATACGAGCACGAGCGACACCGATCGACACCGAGCCACACCGAGCGACAACGACAAGGAAGCGGACAGCCACGATGACGGTTCCCCTGCCGACCGCGACGACCCGATGGCGCTGCACCCTGTGCGGCAACCTCACCCGGTTCGACGTGACCCGTTCTTCGAAGGTCGTCGAGTACGTCCATCTCGATCTTGCCGGAGAGCCGAAGGTGGAGGAGCGCGAGGTGGTCAGTGAGACCATCGAGTCGGTGCGCTGCCGCTGGTGCAACGCGGTGGACCAGGTGGAACTCGTGGACAGGCCGGGTGCCGACTCCTGAGCGGAGCGGCCCCGAAGAAGTGACGTAGTGGGGTGTGACGGATGGTGGAGACCGCAGGCGGGGGGCCGGGCGACGGTACCGCTGAGGTGCTTGACCGTCCGCTGCCCGACGGCGTGCGCCGACGGGTCGTGCAGATCGTCTCGGACGGCTTCGGCGGCCTGACCGTGACGGAACTGCCCGCACAGCTGCGGCAGTACGCCCGGTTCGCCCCCAATCGCCGGGCGAAGTTCGCCGGTAATGCGATGGCGGCGGCGCTGGAGACCGATCCGCTGTTCCGGCAGCGGATCGGGGAGAAGCTCAGAGAGGCCCAGCCGGAACTCACCGGCGCCCTCGACTCCGGCTCCCCGCCCCCGGCCGCGGACCCGCTCGACGTGGCGGCCGCGGCCTACGTACTGCGCCCGGCGGGCTGGGTGAAGCTGGTCACCGCGGCCGGCGAGGAGGCCCAGCGCGCGGACGCCGAGCGCGCCGACGAGGAGAGCCGGGCCGAGCTGGAGCGGCTCCGCGCCGAGCTGGCCCAGGCCCGCGACCAGACCCGCGCCGAGACCGAACGGCTGCGCGCGGAGCTGGAGTCGGCGAAGAAGGAAGCGGAATCGCTTCACCGTAAGCTGCGTGCGGCCCTCAGTGACGTAAAGCGGGGCGAGGCCGCACTGCGCAAGGCGCACGGCGAGATCGACGCCGTACGGGCCGAGGCGCAGACCCAGGTGTCGGCCGCCGAGAGCGAGTCCCGGCGGCTCAAGGCACGCCTGAGCGAAGCCGAGGGGGCCCTTGAGGCCGCCCGCCGGGCGGCGCGCGAGGGCCGCAGCGTGGAGGACATGCGGGTACGGCTGCTGCTGGACACCCTGCTGGACGCGACCCAGGGGCTGCGGCGCGAACTCGCCCTGCCGCCCGTGTCCGTGCGCCCCGCCGAGACCGTGGACGCGGTCGAACCGGGACGAATGACACCGAAGGACATCGCTGCCCGCGCCCTGTCCGAAAACGATCCGGCCATCCTCGACCAGTTGCTCGCGCTGCCGCAGGCGCACCTGGTGGTCGACGGCTACAACGTCACCAAGACCGGCTATCCGCAGATGCCGCTGGAGAAGCAGCGCCTGAGGCTGCTCGGCCAGCTCTCGGCGCTCGCCGCGCAGACCGGCGCCGAGGTGACGTGTGTCTTCGACGGCGCCGAACTGGCCGCGCCGGTGCTGCTCGCGCCCCCGCGCGGGGTGCGGGTGCTGTTCTCCAAGCCGGGTGTCACGGCGGACGAGCTGATCCGCCAGCTCGTGCGCGCGGAGCCGCCGGGCCGTCCGGTCATCGTCGCCTCCACCGACCGAGAGGTGGCCGACGGGGTCGCCAAGGCGGGCGCCCGTCCGGTCGCGTCTGCGGTGCTTCTCAAGCGACTGTCCTGAAGGTCCAACGGGCATGGGCAATGCCCGAATTAGCCGGATCGTCACGCAACGTAGCGTCAACCGCGCGTCACCGCATGTGGGTTGTGTGCAAAGAATGCTTTGTGTGATGGGATTTTTTAGTGTGAGGATTTGAACTGATCACAGTCGGGTCACTAGGGTCTGGCTCGAACCTCCGAACGGGTGATTGCTCACTCACTCACAAGAAGGAGTTCGTCCTCCGTGGCGTCCCACCGTCGACCCAAGCAGCAGAGTCGCGCCCGCGTGACCGTGCTGACCACCGCAGCAGCCGCGGCTGTCGTGCTGAGCGCGAACGCCGCCAACGCCGCGCCGAGCCAGAAGCTCAGCAAGGACCAGGTCAAGGCCAAGGTCGACGATCTCTACCAGCAGGCGGAGCAGGCCACCGAGAAGTATGACGGGGCCCAGGCGAAGCAGCAGAAGCTGCAGAAGGAAATATCCACCATCCAGGACAACGTCGCGCGAGGTCAGCAGGACCTCAACAAGCTGCGCGACGGCCTGGGTTCGCTGGCCACCTCGCAGTACCGCTCCGGTGGCATCGACCCCTCGGTCCAGCTCTTCCTGTCCTCCAACCCGGACGACTTCCTCGACAAGGCGTCCACGCTCGACCAGCTGAGCGCGCAGCAGGTCGACGCGCTGAAGAAGATTCAGGACAAACAGCGCGAACTCGCCCAGGAGCGCGCCGAGGCCACCGAGAAGCTCAAGGACCTCTCCGCCACTCGCGCCCAGCTGGAGCAGAACAAGAAGGACATTCAGGGCAAGCTCGCCGATGCGCAGAAGCTGCTCAACTCCCTGACGGCCAAGGAGAAGCAGCAGCTGGCCGACGAGCAGCAGCGCGCCAACCGCTCCGCCAGCGCACGGGTCGACCTCGGCAACACGCCGCCCGCCTCCGGCCGTGCCGCGGCCGCCTTCTCGGCCGCCCAGTCGCAGATCGGCAAGCCGTATGTCTACGGCGCCACCGGCACCGCCTCCTACGACTGCTCGGGCCTGACCTCCTGGGCCTACGCCCAGGCCGGCATCTCCATCCCGCGCACCTCCCAGGAGCAGGCGACCATAGGGACCCGGATCGACTCGGTGAACGACCTGCAGGTCGGCGACCTGGTGTTCTTCTACGGCGACATCCACCACGTCGGTCTGTACGCCGGCAACGGTCAGGTGCTGCACGCCCCGCACACCGGTGCCGTGGTCCGCTACGAGGCGATGTCCGACATGCCGTTCCAGTTCGGCGTCCGGGTCTGACGCCCCCCGCGCAGCCCGGTCCCCGGTCCCCGGCACCCTCGCGAAACCCGCTCTGATACCCCCGCGGCTCCGTGAGAAACACTGCAACGGGGGCGCCCGAACGGGCGAATCCCGTGGACCGGAACTGACCCCACGCCCCGCCAGTTACCTGCGTAACCGGCGGGGCGTCACTGTGTGTTGCCACCGCGGTCTTTGGCCGCGGCCCTTCCGCCCGGCTACTGTCTGCCGCGTTTCCCCGGCGCCGGGGCCTCCCCGTCCCCAGGCGCCGGGGGAGCGGTCCGTGTCCGCCAGCAGAAGGACTGCCGTGGGGTCTCATCGCCGCCTTGCCTCGTCCGGGTTCGACCGGGGAGCCGCCGCCCTGTGCATGCTGTCGGCCGCGGCCGCCGCGCTCGGCGCCGTACCCGCGCACGCGGCCCCGCACAGCGACACCCGTGCCGAGGTGGACCGGCTCTACCAGGAGGCCGAGCAGGCGACCCAGGCCTTCGACAAGGCCCAGGAGCGGGCGGATGCGCTGCGCCACGAGGTGCAGGGCGCCCAGGACCTCATCGCCCGGCAGCAGCAGCACATCAACACCCTGCGTGAGCAACTCGGTTCGCTGGCCGGCGCCCAGTACCGCTCGGGCGCCATCGACCCGACCGTCGCGCTGCTCTTCTCCGCGGACCCCGCCGGCTATCTCGACAAGGCGACCACCCTCGACCGCATCAGCGTCCAGCAGGCGGGCCAGCTGCGGGAGTTGCAGTCGGCGCTGCGGGAGCTGGCCCAGCAGCGCGCGGAGACGGCCGGGAAGCTCGCCGCGCTGGACAAGAGCCGCAAGGCAGTGGCCGCGCACAAGCGGACCGTGGAGAAGAAGCTGGCCAAGGCCCGGCAACTGCTCAACGCGATGCCGGCCCACGATCGCGCCGCATTCGACCGGGCCTCGCGCGACGACGGCTCCGGCCGCGTCGACCTGCCCGACCTGACCGGCGTCTTCGGCTCCGAAGCCCCCGACGCCCGCGCCGCCGCCGCGGTGGCCGCCGCCCGCTCCGCCCTCGGCCGCCCGTACGTGTGGGGCGCCAGCGGCCCCGCCGGCTTCGACTGCTCGGGCCTGATGCAGTGGTCGTACGCGCACGCCGGGATGGAGCTGCCGCGCACCTCGCAGGAGCAGCGCTTCGCCGGCCGGCAGATCCCGCTCTCCGCGGCCCGCCCCGGCGACCTGGTGGTCTACCGCTCCGACGCCAGCCATGTGGGGATGTACGTGGGCAACGGCCAGGTCATCCACGCGCCCTATCCGGGAGCGGCGGTGCGCTACGACCCGGTCGGGATGATGCCGATCTCGTCGGTCACCCGGCCCTGATCGCGCCGCTCGCCGTCAGGACCTGTGTGACAATGCCCGTCGTCCGCCCGGAGGGCGGGGCTGGGGGTACCTCCCACGCCCTTGAGGCAGTGGGGGAGGGAATTGTCACACAGGTGGATCGGGAAGTGGCTGGTCGCAGACGGGCGTGGAGTATCGGAGCCGTGGGGCTCGGGCTGCTGCTGCCCCTGGCCGGGTGCGGCGGCGCGCCGGCCGACTCCGCCCGCACCGAGGTGCAGCACCTGCTCGACCGGCGCTCCGCCGCCCTCCTGGACCACGACGAGACGGCGTACGGGGTGACGGGCACCCGTACCGAGTACACCCGGCTGCGCGCCCTCCCGCTGGCCTCCTGGACCTACCGCGTCACCGACGTACGCACCAGCTCCTCCGGCGCCACCGCCGACGCCGACCTGAGCTACCGCGTCGCCGGGTACGACCGGGCCCCGGTCGACGCCCGCCGCACCCTCACCCTCGGCCGCACCGCCGACGGGGGGTGGTACGTGAGTTCCGACAAGCCCGCCGAGCAGGCCGGGCAGCAGCTGTGGGACCAGGGCCCGGTGACCGCCGTCGAGGGCGCGCACAGCCTGGTGCTGGGCACCGGCCGGACCGCCGCCGGGCTGCGCCGGTACGCCACACTGGCCGACCATGCCGTCCCGGCCGTCTCCCGGGCCTGGGGGACCCACTGGAGCCGCCATGTCGTCGTCCTTGTCCCGCGCTCCCTGGCGGACATGGCGCGACTGCTCGGCTCGTCCGCCGCGAACTACCGCGGTATCGCCGCCGTCACCACCGGTGAGGTGGGCGGATCCGGCCAGGCGCCCGCGGACCGGGTGGTCGTCAACCCGGAGGCGTACGCCGTCCTGGGCGACCTCGGCAAGCAGGTGGTGCTGACCCACGAGACCACCCATGTGGCCACCCGCGCGGACACCACCGCCGCGACCCCGCTGTGGCTCTCCGAGGGCTACGCGGACTGGGTCGGCTACCTCGACACCGGCCGCACCCCCACCGAGGCCGCGCCGGAGCTGACCCGCGCCGTCCGGGACGGCCACACCCCGACCGCGCTCCCCACCGACAAGGACTTCGGCTTCACCAGCGACCCCACCGAGCTGGCCCAGGCCTACGAAGGCGGCTGGCTGGCCTGCCGGATGATCGCCGACCACTGGGGCACGGCCCGGCTCGACGCCTTCTACCGCGCAGTCGGCGCCCACGAGCAGCGGGCGGGCGCGGTCGAGGACGCGCTGAAGAAGGTCCTCGGCACCACGGCGGGGGCGTTCACCGAGCGCTGGCGGGAGTACGTCAGGACGCAGCTCGCCTGAACGCCGGGGGCGGATCACGGGAAGATCAGGGGGAGACCGGGGCCTTGCGGCGCCGGGACGGCTGCGGCAGCGGCGCGGCGGGAGCCGGGGGCACGGTCGAGCGCCACAGCCGGCGGGCCGCCGTCAGCGAGGCCGCGACCAGCAGGCCGTTGCGCACCGCCAGCAGCAGAACGCCGTACCGGTCGCTCGTCACCACGTGCGCGAAGCCGAACGGGAACTCCAGGACTGTCGCGAAGGCCGCGGCCACCACCATCAGCGCGGGCGCCCCCATCCGGCTGGCCCGGTACGACACACAGACCGCGGCCAGTCCGACCAGCCACACCAGGTACTGCGGGCTGATCACCCGGCTGGTGACCGTGAACATCAGGACGGCGGTGAAGGCCGCCTCCGCGAGCGTGTGCGGCGCCCTGCGGGCAGCGCGCAGCCGCCACAGCAGCAGCCAGCCGAACGCGGCTCCGGTCAGCGCCAGCGCCGCCGTACTGACCAGGTTCACATGCGGGCCCAGGAACTCGACCGATCCGTAGTTCAGCAGCACTTGTCCCTGCCAGCCGAAGTGCCGGGCCACATGGAAGACCAGGGCGCCCAGCGACTCCACCTCGGTGCCCCGGTCCCGCTGGAAGGTCAGAAAGGCGAAGGCACCCGGCATGGACACCGCGAACAGCGCCGCGATCCCGGACGCCGTCACCGCCGCCGACACCCACGCCCGCCGCCGGAAGCAGCCCACCAGCAGCAGCGCCGGCCACACCTTCAGCAGCGCCCCCAGCGCGGTCAGCGCTCCCATCACCCGCGGATGCCGGACCCCGGCGACCAGCGCCGCCACGGCCACCGCGGTCACCATCACGTCGTAGCGGGCGTACACCGTCGGGCCGAGCAGCGGCACGCCCGCCACCCACACCCAGGCGCCGCGCAGGGACCGGTCGGGGCGCCGGCCCGGATACACCAGCAGTGCCATGACGGCCACGTCCGCGAGGAACGCCAGCAGGAAGAAGGCGTGTGCGTACGACAGGAAGGGCAGGGCGGCGGGGGAGAGGATCGCGAGGGCGGCGGCCGGCGGGTACTGCCAGGTCACGTCGTCCAGCGGAAACGTTCCCTGGCGCAGCACCTCGTACCAGCCCCGGTAGATCACCGACACATCGGACGTGACGTCCAGGTCCGAGAAGGCGTACACCCCGAAGACGAACAGCAGCAGCACCGCACGGGTGACGACCCAGGTCGCGAGCAGCCATGCCAGGGACCGCCCGGCGCCTTTGGTCTCCACGTGATCCCCTTGCCGTTCGATGCCCGCTTCGGTGTTCGCTTCGCTGTTCGCTTCGGTGTCCGTTTTCGCGTGACCATGATGTCCTGACCGGCTGTGCCCCTGCCACAGACCCGGCCGCGCCCGGTCACGGACGCCCCATTCGGTCCGGCCGGCCGGAGCCCGCCCCACCCGGTCGACGAGAGCCCGTTAGGTAGGGTCGGCGGCGATGCACAAGACCCTGATCGTGACCAACGACTTCCCGCCCCGGCCGGGCGGTATCCAGGCGTTCCTGCACAACATGGCGCTCCGCCTGGACCCCGGCCGGCTGGTCGTCTACGCCTCCACCTGGAAGCGCGGCCGGGAGGGCACCGAGGCCACGGCCGCCTTCGACGCCGAGCAGCCCTTCACCGTCGTACGCGATCGTACGACCATGCTGCTGCCCACCCCGCAGGTGACCCGGCGGGCGGTCGGGCTGCTGCGCGAGCACGGGTGCACCTCCGTGTGGTTCGGCGCGGCGGCCCCGCTCGGCCTCATGGCCCCGGCCCTGCGCAAGGCCGGCGCCGAGCGGCTGGTGGCCACCACCCACGGCCACGAGGCCGGCTGGGCCCAGCTGCCCGCAGCCCGGCAGCTGCTGCGCCGGATCGGTGAATCGACGGACACGATCACCTATCTGGGTGAGTACACCCGCTCCCGTATCGCCACCGCGCTCACCCCGGCGGCGGCCGCGCGCATGGTCCAGCTGCCGCCCGGCGTCGACGAGAAGACCTTCCACCCCGGTTCCGGCGGCGACGAGGTCCGCGCCCGCCTCGGCCTCACCGACCGCCCGGTCGTGGTCTGTGTCTCCCGGCTGGTCCCGCGCAAGGGCCAGGACACCCTGATCCAGGCCATGCCCCGCATCCTCGCGGCCGAGCCCGACACCGTCCTGCTCATCGTCGGCGGCGGCCCCTACGAGCGGGACCTGCGGCGTATGGCCACGGAGACCGGTGTGGGCGATTCCGTCCGCTTCACCGGCGCCGTCCCCTGGTCCGAGCTGCCGGCCCACTACGGCGCGGGCGACGTCTTCGCGATGCCCTGCCGGACGCGGCGAGGCGGTCTGGACGTGGAGGGCCTGGGCATCGTCTACCTGGAGGCGTCGGCCACCGGGCTCCCGGTCATTGCCGGCGACTCCGGCGGCGCCCCCGACGCCGTCCTGGACGGCGAGACCGGCTGGGTGGTCAGGGGAGGCGACCCGGCCGAGGCCGCCGCCCGCATCGTCCCCTTGCTGGCCGCCCCCGAGCTGCGCCGGAGGATGGGCGAGCGGGGCCGCCAGTGGGTGGAAGAGACATGGCGCTGGGACCTGCTCGCCGAGAAACTGAAAGACTTGCTGTAGGGCAAACGCCGCCAAGGGGCGCGGGGCCGTGTCTGATATGCGGCTACCGCCGCGATGGGGGTCCCCCCGCTCGAGCGCAGTCGAGAGTGGGGGAGCGACAAGCCACATCGGACCCGCACTCGCCGTCGAAGCGCACCTGGCACCCCAGAAGGCGCCCTTGCTCCCGGCGGACCTCTTGGCGGAACCCCGTAATCCGCCCATGCTGCGCACATGACAGCAAACCTGATGAGACGTCAGCTGACAAGACGTCACATACTCGGTATGGCCGCACTGCAGACCGCGGCCGCCCTCGGTTTCACCCGCATCGGACTCCAGTCGGCCCGAGCGGCGCAGCCCGACGCAGTCGAATCCGCCCCCGCCATAGTGATCGGCTCCGGCTACGGCGGCGCGGTCGCCGCCCTCCGCCTCGGTCAGGCCGGCATCCGTACCGTCGTCCTCGAAATGGGCCGGCTGTGGAACACGGCCGGCGGTGACGGCAAGGTGTTCTGTTCCACCTCCGCCCCCGACCAGCGCTCCATGTGGTTCCGCACCCGCACCGAGGCCCCGCTCGCCGCGTTCCTCTGGCTGGACGTGGTCAACAAGGACATCAGCCCCTATCCAGGCGTCCTGGACCGCGTCCACTACGACGACATGTCCGTCTACGTCGGCCGCGGCGTCGGCGGCGGCTCCCTCGTCAACGGCGGCATGGCGGTCACGCCCCTGAAGTCGTACTTCACCGAGCAGTTCCCGACCGTGGACGCCGACGAGATGTACGGCACCTACTACCCCCGCGCCCGCGCCATGCTCGGCGTCAACACCATCGACCCGGCGTGGTTCGAGTCCACCGACTGGTACCGGTTCACCCGCACCTCCCGCAAGGCCGCCGGCAACGCGGGCCTGAGGACCACCTTCGTGCCGAACGTCTACGACTTCGGCTACATGCAGCAGGAGGCCGCCGGTACGGCCACGAGGTCCGCGCTCGCCGGAGAGGTCATCTACGGCAACAACTACGGCAAGCGCAGCCTCGACAAGACCTACTGGGCCGCCGCCCTCGGCACCGGCAACGTCACCATCCACACCCTGGAGAAGGTCAAGGCGGTCACCAGGGCGGACGACGGGTCGTACGTCCTGACCGCCGACCGGATCGACACCACCGGCGCGATCGTCGAGACCAAGCAGTACAGCTGCACGTACCTCTTCCTCGGCGGCGGCAGCCTCGGCACCACCGAACTCCTCGTCCGCGCCCGGGACACCGGCACCCTGTCCGACCTGAACTCCGCCGTGGGCGCGGGCTGGGGCACCAACGGCAACACCATGCTCGGCCGTGCCAACCATGTCTGGGACACCGTGGGTGCCAACGAGGCGACCATGCCCGTGATGGGCATCGACGACTGGGCCAACACCGACAACCCGGTCTTCGCCGAGATCGCCCCGCTGCCCATGGGGTTCGAGCACTGGATCAGCCTCTACCTGGCCATCACCAAGAACCCCGAACGGGCCTCCTTCACCTACGACTCCGCCTCCGGCGCGGTGAAGCTCGGCTGGAGCGCCGCCCAGAGCGCGGTGTCGGTGAGCATGGCCAAGAAGCTGTTCGACCGGATCAACCTGGCCAACGCGACCATCTACCGCTACGACCTGTTCGGCCCGACCAGCAAGGTCTTCGCCGACGACTTCACGTACCACCCGCTGGGCGGCTGTGTCCTCGGGAAGGCGACGGACGACTACGGCCGGGTGAAGGGGTACGACCGGCTCTACGTCACCGACGGCTCGCTCGTGCCCGGCAACATCGGCGTGAACCCCTTCGTCACCATCACCGCGCTCGCCGAACGCACGATGGCGCGGGTCCTCGCCGAGGACACCGCGCCATGAGCCAACTGCCGTACGTGGCCCGCTACTTCTGGTAGATGGCCTCGATCTCGGCCGCGTAGTCCTTTGCCACCACGCCCCGCTTGAGCTTCAGCGACGGGGTGAGATGGCCCGACTCCTCCGTGAACTGGGAGGGCAGAATGCGGAACTTCCGCACCGATTCCGCCTTCGACACCGCGGCGTTGCCGTCGTCGACCGCCGCCTGGATCGCCTCGATCAGATCCGGGTCGTCCTTCAGCGACGCCGCGGTGGAACCCGCCGGCTTGCCGTGCTCCTCGGCCCAACGGCCCAGGAACTCCTCGTCGACGGTGACCAGCGCGCCCACGAACGGCCGCCCGTCGCCCACCACCATGCACTCCGCGACCAGCGCGTGCGCCCGGATCCGGTCCTCGATCACCGCCGGCGCCACGTTCTTGCCGCCCGCCGTGACGATGATCTCCTTCTTCCGGCCGGTGATCCTGAGGTAGCCGTCCTCGTCCAGGGTGCCGATGTCGCCCGTGTGGAACCAGCCGTCGGCCAGCGCCTCCGCCGTCGCGCCCGGGTTGTTCCAGTACTCCTTGAACAGGTGCTCGCCGTGCAGCAGCACCTCGCCGTCGTCCGCTATCCGGATCACCGAGCCGGGCAGCGGCTGGCCGACCGTGCCGATCTTCTGCCGGTCCCAGGGGTTGAACGCGGTCGCCGCGCAGGACTCGGTCAGGCCGTAGCCCTCCAGCACCGTGAAGCCGATGCCCCGGAAGAAGTGGCCGAGCCGCTCGCCCAGCGGGGCGCCGCCGGAGATGGCGTACTCGCCCCGGCCGCCGAGGACCGCGCGCAGCTTGCTGTAGACCAGCCTGTCGAAGACCTTGTGCTTGACCTTCAGACCGAACGACGGCCCGGAGGCGCTGTCCAGCGCCTTGCTGTAGGCGATCGCGGTGTCCGCGGCCTTGTCGAAGATCGCGCCCTTGCCGTCCGCCTGCGCCTTGGCGCGCGCCGAGTTGTAGACCTTCTCGAAGACCCGCGGGACACCGAGGACCAGCGTCGGCCGGAAGGCGGCCAGCTCGTCGGTGAGGTGCTTGATGTCCGGGACACAGCCCAGCTTGATCGGCGCCATCATCGGCGCGATCTGCACGAGCCGCCCGAAGACGTGCGCGAGCGGCAGGAAGAGCAGCACCGAGCACTCGCCGGTACGGAACAGCGGGCGCAGCCGCTCCACGATGTTGCCGCACTCGGCGAAGAAGCTGCGGTGGGTGAGCACGCAGCCCTTGGGGCGGCCGGTCGTCCCGCTCGTGTAGACGATGGTCGCCGGGTCGTCGGCGCAGGCGAGCGAGCTGCGTTCCTCGACCGTCTCGTCCGACACGTCCTGCCCGAGCCGCGCCAGCTCCTCCAGGCCGCCGGCCTCGATCTGCCAGACGTGCTTGAGGGCGGGCAGCGACTCGCGCACCGACTCCACGGCGGCCGCGTGGCCCGGAAGTTCCACGACGCACGCCGTGGCGCCCGAGTCGGACAGGATCCACTGCACCTGCTCCGGCGAGCTGGTCTCGTACACCGGCACGGTGACCGCGCCCGCGCACCAGATCGCGAAGTCGATGAGCGTCCACTCATAACGGGTGCGGGACATCAGGCCCACCCGGTCGCCCGGCTGCACCCCGGCGGCGATGAGGCCCTTGGCGGCGGTGTGCACCTCGGCCAGGAACTCCCGGGCGCTCACGTCCTGCCAGCTGCCTCCGGCCTTGCGGGCGATGACGGCGACGTCGGGATGCTGCGCGGCGTTTCTGCGGACGATGTCGGTCAGATTGCCGTCCGCAGGGACCTCGTACAAAGCCGGAAGGCTGAACTCGCGCAAGACTGCTGCTCCTCATAGGGCGCCGGCGCCACGACACTGTGTGATGCGACGGTGCGGTCCAAGGCTCGGGCTGGTGCTCGGGTCTTCGGTGGTTGAAATCCAGAGCACGACTGGACTGCCCGGACGTTACCCGTCGGTATGGCGTTCCCGACAGGGGGTCCGAGCCAGATGTTCGCTGCGTCACACACGTTGGCGTTCCTTCGCGCACAGTAGTCCACGGCTGAACCGACCGGCGAGTAACCGCAGGCGGGGCCGACACTGTTCACGCACACCGCACACGCCTACCCTTGATCGTCATGGCATCCACACCCTCCGGTAACCACAGGACGCGCGTCCACGTGGTCAGTGACGTGCATGGCAATGCCCGGGACCTGGCCCGGGCCGGAGAGGGTGCCGACGCCCTGATCTGCCTCGGCGACCTCGTGCTCTTCCTCGACTACGCCGACCACTCGCGCGGCATCTTCCCGGACCTGTTCGGCAAGGAGAACGCCGACCGCATCGTCGAGCTGCGCACCGCCCGCCGCTTCGAGGAGGCCCGGGAGTTCGGCGCCCGGCTGTGGGGCGGCATAGGCACGGACCGGGCCGGGGCCATCGAGAAGGCGGTGCGCAAGCAGTACGCCGAGATGTTCGCCGCGTTCCCCACCCCGACGTACGCCACCTACGGAAATGTCGACATGCCGCCACTGTGGAGCGAGTACGCCCGCCCCGGCACCACGGTCCTCGACGGCCAACGGATCGAGATCGGCGGCTGGACCTTCGGGTTCGTCGGCGGTGGCCTGAAAACGCCCATGCGCACGCCGTACGAGATCGGCGACGAGGAGTACGCGGCGAAGATCGAGGCGGTCGGCGAGGTCGACGTGCTGTGCACGCACATCCCGCCGGACGTCCCCGAGCTCGTCTACGACACCGTCGCCCGCCGCTTCGAACGCGGCAGCCGCGCGCTGCTGGACGCCATCCGCCGTACGAAACCCCGCTATTCGCTCTTCGGGCATGTGCACCAGCCGCTCGCCCGCCGCATGCGGATCGGCGCGACCGAGTGCGTCAACGTGGGCCACTTCGCGGGCACGGGCCGCCCCTGGGCGCTCGAATGGTGACCGGTCGACGGCCGGTGGGACATGGGGTGAAGGCGGCAGGTCGGCGGCGCGGTAGCCTTCACGCTGCACACACGTGCGCACGACGACCTCAGTACCGGCCCGCATCTGGAGGAGCCACGGCGATGGCGGAACACACCAGCTCGAGCATCACGATCGAGGCGGCACCGGCCGACGTCATGGGGGTGATCGCCGACTTCGCCCGCTACCCGGACTGGACGGGCGAGGTGAAGGAGGCGGAGGTCCTCAAGACCGACGACCACGGCCGCGCCGAGCAGGTCCGCCTCGTCATGGACGCCGGGGCGATCAAGGACGACCAGACGCTGGCCTACACCTGGACCGGCGACAACGAGGTCTCCTGGACCCTGGTCAAGTCCCAGATGCTCCGCTCCCTGGACGGCTCGTACGTCCTGAAGCCCACCGGCCCCGGCGCCACCGAGGTCACCTACCTCCTCACGGTCGACGTCAAGATCCCCATGCTCGGCATGATCAAGCGCAAGGCGGAGAAGGTCATCATCGACCGGGCCCTGGCGGGCCTGAAGAAGAGGGTGGAGTCGGGGGAGAACTGATCACCCCGGTTCACCGCTCGCGCACGACGATACCGTTCACCCTCATGCGCACCATCCTGATCACGGGCCCCGGCGGCAGCGGTCGTACCACGATCGCCGCCGCGACCGCGCTCGACGCCGCCCGCGAGGGCACCCGCACTCTCCTCCTCAGCGCCGACCGCACCGACACCCTCGGCGCCGCGCTGGGCTCCGCGACAGGACCGGTCCCCGAGGAAGCCGCCGCGAACCTCACCACCTGGCGTCCCGACGCGGCCGCCCGGTTCCGCGAGGACCTCACCGCCTTCCAGGCCCGCGCCGCGAACGTCCTCGACCTCCTCGGCGCCGCCCGCCTGGACGCCGAGGAGGTCACCCCGCTCCCCGGCGCCGAGGAACTGTCCTTCCTGCGCGCGCTCAGGGACGCCGCCCTCTGCGAGCGCTACGACCTCCTCGTCGTCGACCTCCCACCCCTCCCGCAGGCCCTCGCCCTGCTCGCACTCGCCGAGGAGCTGCGCCGCTATCTGCGCCGCCTGCTCCCGCCCGAGCGGCAGGCGGCCCGCGCCCTGCGCCCGGTCCTCGGCCGGCTGGCCGGCGTGCCCATGCCCGCCGACTGGCTGTACGAGACGGCGGCCCGCTGGGACGTCGAACTGGCCGCCGTCGAGGCCGTCCTCACCGACCGGAACACCGCCGTACGCCTGGTCGCCGAACCCGGCCCGGCCGGCGCCGACGCCGTATCCGCCGCCCGCCTGGGCCTCGCCCTGCGCGGCCTGCGCACCGAGGCCCTGATCGCCAACCGCACCCTGCCCGAGGCCACCCCCGACAGCTGGTTCTCCTCCCTCCTCGCCCAGCAGCGCAAGACGCTCGCCGACTGGCGGGAGCAGCCGTACGACGTCCACCCCGTCCCGCACCTCGGCCGCGACCCACGCGGCGGCGACGACCTCGCCGCCCTGGCCGTGCCCGCCGTCAATCCGGCGCCCGCCCCCGTCGAGTGGCCCGTGGCCGACCGGATCGCCGAGGACGGCGTGCTGGTCTGGCACATCCCGCTGCCCGGCGCGATACGGGACGAGGTGGACCTGATCCGGCGCGGCGACGAACTCGTCATCACCGTGGGACCCTTCCGGCGGATCGTCGCGCTGCCCTCCGCCCTGCGCCGCTGCACCGTCGCGGGGGCCGGTCTGCGCGAGGGCGAGCTGCGCGTCCGGTTCGCCCCGGACCCCGACCTGTGGCCGGTCGGCGGACGATGAACCGGGTACGCCCGTTCGGGTAACGTCGTAAGGGCGAACCGTAGTCAGGAGTCCGCCATGAGCGAAGAGCGCCCCGCAACCGACTCGTCCGAGGAGTCGTCCGAGGAGCAGGGCCGGGCGGCCGACGCCGACGCCTGGGCCACGGCCTGCGCCGAGGACCTCGCCGCCGAGAAGGCCCGCCACCGTGCCGAGCACGGCCCGCAGCCCGGCTCGGCCGCCGAGGAACTGAAGAAGCTCGTGGACACGGTGGCCGAGAAGCTGTCCGGCCTCCCGTCACCGCTCCTCGGCGGCCTCGCCGGACCCGCCGCCCAGCAGGTGGTGCGCCAGGTCGTCCAGCAGGCCAAGGCCGCCGTCGAGCCCGTCATGGAGCGCAACCCCGACGTCTTCGACCACCTCGCCGCGGCCGGCGGCGAGCTGCTCGCCGCCTACCGTTCCGCCGTCCAGGCCCAGGAGCACCGCTGGACCGCCCGCTCGGCCGACCTGGCCGACGAGTGGCGCGACGACCGGCGCGACCGGGGTGAGGGCAGCGGCCCGGGAGAGCGCATCGACCTGGACTGAAGCCGTCCCCCGGCAGGGCCTCGGGTACGGTTGGCCGTAGCGGGGCTCGACCGAAACTGAGGGATTCATGGGACTCACCATCGGCGTCGACATCGGCGGCACCAAGATCGCGGCCGGCGTGGTCGACGAGGAAGGCAACATCCTCTCGACCCACCAGGTGCCGACCCCGGGCACGCCCGAGGGCATCGTGGACGCCATCGCCGCCGCCGTCGAGGGCGCACGCGTCGGTCACGACATCGTCGGCGTGGGCATCGGTGCGGCCGGCTATGTGAACCGGCAGCGCTCGACGGTGTACTTCGCGCCGAACATCGACTGGCGCCAGGAGCCGCTGAAGGAGAAGGTCGAGGCCCGCGTGGGCCTCCCGGTCGTGGTCGAGAACGACGCCAACGCCGCCGCCTGGGGCGAGTACAAGTTCGGCGCCGGCAAGGGCCACCGCAACGTCATCTGCATCACCCTCGGCACCGGCCTCGGCGGCGGCATCATCATCGGCAACAAGCTGCGCCGCGGGCACTTCGGCGTGGCCGCCGAGTTCGGTCACATCCGGATGGTCCCGGACGGCCTGCTGTGCGGCTGCGGCTCGCAGGGCTGCTGGGAGCAGTACGCGTCGGGGCGGGCGCTGGTGAGGTACGCCAAGCAGCGCGCCAACGCCACCCCCGAGCATGCAGAGCTGCTGCTCTCGCTCGGCGACGGCACCCCCGAGGGCATCGAGGGCAAGCACATCTCCATGGCCGCCCGCCAGGGCGACCCGGTCGCCGTCGACTCCTACCGCGAGCTGGCCCGCTGGGCGGGCGCGGGCCTGGCCGACCTGGCCTCCCTCTTCGACCCGTCCGCATTCATCGTCGGCGGCGGCCTCTCCGACGAGGGCGAACTGGTCCTCGACCCGATCCGCAAGTCCTACAAGCGCTGGCTGGTCGGCGGCAACTGGCGCCCGGTGGCCGACGTGATCGCGGCCCAGCTGGGCAACAAGGCGGGCATGGTGGGCGCAGCGGACCTGGCCCGGGAGCCCGACCCGATCATGTAGCGAGGTCGTACGACAGTGCCCGCCGCGTCCGGTCCCGGGACGGGCGGGCATCGTCGTATGTTGATCGGCATGGCGACCAGCACGCTGCTTCCCAACTCCCGTACCGAATCCGACGGTTCCTCGGTCATCCGCGTTCTCAGCTACAACATCCGCTCGATGCGCGACGACACGGATGCCCTGGCCAGAATCATCTCCGCTTGCGCTCCCGACCTGGTCCTCGTGCAAGAAGCCCCCCGCTTCTTCCGCTGGCGCAAAAAGCTCGCCCGCCTGGCCGCGGCCTCCGGCCAGGTGATCCTCACCGGCGGAGCCACGGCAGCGGGCCCGGCGATCCTCTGCTCACTCCGCGCCACCGTCGAACGCACGGAAGACGTCCTCCTCCCGCTCACCCCCGGCCAGCACCGCCGCGGCTTCGCCACGGCAGTGGTCCGTTTCGGCGGCGCCCGCGTCGGCGTACTCAGCTGCCACCTGAGCCTGCGGAAGGACGAACGCCGCGAGCAGGCCGGGATGCTCCTCGACCGCCTCGCCGGCATGGGGGTGGAGCACGCCATCGCCGGTGGCGACCTCAACGAGGGCCCCGACGGTCCCGCCTTCCGGCTGCTCTCCGGCGCCCTCCAGGACTGCCGGGCCGTAGCCCCCTGGGGCGGCGAGGAGACCTGGAGATACAGCGAGCCCCACCGCCGTATCGACGCCGTCTTCGCCACGAAGGGCATCGAGGTGCTGGGCTGCGGGGTGCCGCTGGAGCAGCCGGGAGTCACCCCGGCCGACCTGATCGCGGCCACGGATCACCTCCCGGTGCTGGCCGCCCTTCGCGTGCCGGTGGCGTAGCTTCCACAGCTTTCACTTGAACTAAGTACAGGAAATTTCTTGCAGCCACTCTCGGGGGCGGCTGTCGCCGTGCTGACGGGTGGTGAGGAGGTCCATGTCACGCCCGGCGTGACGAACGTGGACCACCCCCTGCCGGTCGACGAGCACACGCTCTTCCAGTCCCCGCGCTGCGCCTCGCCGACGAGGACACCGCCGCCCGGATCACCGTGCTGAACCTGCTCAACCACACGGCGGGCCTGGACTGGAATCTGATCGACGCCGACGACACCGACGGTTCGCTCGCCGCGTTCGTCGCCCAACTGGACCGCTTGCCGCTGATCGCCCCGCCCGGCGCTCGCGCCTCCTACAGCCAGGCCGGGTACAGCCTGGCCGGGCTGGTGGTGGAGAACGTCACCGGGATGCCGTTCGAGAAGGCGGTGGCCGAGCTGGTCCTGGAGCCGCTGGGCCTGTCCGACACCGTCTACGACCTGGACGAGGTCGTGGTCCGGCGCTTCGCCGTCGGTCACCACCGCGCCGAGGACGGCACCGTGACCCTCGCCCGCCCCTGGAAGTCCTGGCGGGCCGGCACCCGGGGCAACAACCCCGGCGGCGGCATCGTCTCCTCGGCGAGCGACCTGCTGCGCTGGGCCCGCTTCCAACTGGGCGACGGCGAGGGCCTGTTGCCGGCACAGGCGCTGGCCCGCATGAAGCAGCCCACGGTCGGACTGCGCGGCAGCGCGCTCGGCGACGCCCTCGGTATCTGCTGGTTCCTGCGGGACGTGGAGGGCGTCCGCACGGTCGGCCACGGAGGTTCGGGCAACGGGCAGTTCGCCGAGCTGCTCCTGGTGCCGGAGCGGGACTTCGCCGTCGTCTCGCTGGCCAACATCGGCCCGGACGGCTATCAGTTCAACCAGGCGGTACTGAAGCGGGCGCCGGAGCTGTACCTCGGTGTCGTCGAGCGGGAACCGGAACCGCTCCCGTACGACGAGGAGCAGGCGCGGGAGGTCGCCGGGCGGTACGAGACCGACGCGATGAACCTCGACATCGCGGCCGACGCCGGCCGCCTCACGCTGGCGGTCGGCATCAAGCCGCAGATCCGCGCGGCCTCCGACGTGCAGATGCCGCCGGACTACCCGGCCGCGGAGATCGGCTTCCTGCCGGGGGAGGGCGAGGAGTACGTGATCGCCGAGGGCGGCTTGAAGGGCCAGCGAGGCTTCTTCTCACGCGGGGCCGATGGCACGGTGACGGGCGTCGACTTGGCCGGGCGCCTCTTCAGCAGGGTCTGACTCGCCGTACGCGGCTGCGGGTGCGGGGTGGCTGGTCGCTCCCCCAAGTTCTCGGCTTCGCTCGAACCTGGGGACCCCCGTCGCGGCGGAGCCGCAGATCGATACAGCCCCGCGCCCCTTGGGGAACTGCAGCCGCCGCCCCCGACAGCGCACCGCCGCTGCGGGCAGCCTCATACCGCCCTGGCTGCCGGCGGTCGTGCCGCTCGGGCGGTGCCCGTCCCACAGAAAGCGCACCTCCCGGAGAGCAGCGTCTGCCGATCCTCAGGCAGCACCGGCACCGCTGTCCGCGCCGCCCGCCCGCAGCCCGTCCAGCAGAGCCCGCAGTCCCACCCGGTAGGTGCCGTCAGGAGCGTCCGCGTACCCCGTGGCCGCCGCCGTGTCCAACCGCGCCCGCAACCGCGGAAACGGCTCCGCAACCTCCGCCGCCTTGGCCATCGTCTCCTCGAACCGCCCCCCGGGATCCTCGCCGGCCCGCCGCAGCTTGCGCGACAGAGAGGCCATCGTGGCAGCGCCGAGCGCGTTGCCGAGGACATACGTCATCACCGCACCGGCGGCGCGGTCCGCTTCCTCCGGCGCGAATCCCGCCGTCTCGAAGACCCCGAGGAGATGGTCGTCGTAACGGGCCTTCCCGGTGCTGTAGAGCAGATGGGAGCCGATCGCCTGCACCAGCCACGGATGCCGGACGAGCATCGCGTGCAGCCGGTCGGCCATCGCCGCGGCGGTGCCCCGCCAGTCGGCCGCGTCGAGCTGTGGCAGCTCCACCTCGTGCCACACCCGGTCCGCGGCCAGCAGCACGAGGTCGTCCTTGTTCTTCACATGCCAGTAGACGGCGGTCGCCGCGGCCCCCAGCCGCTTGCCCAGGCTGCGCATGTTCAGGCCTTCGAGGCCCTCGTCGTCCAGCAGTTCCACGGCGGTCCGGACGATCTGCTCCGGGGTGAGGGTGTCGCGCGGCACGGGCTCACGATAGGTGAGCCACACAGAACTCGTACAAAGTTCAGACCACCGCGCCCCGCCCCGGATCGTCGCCGTCCTCCTCGTCGTCCGTGCGCATCCGCATCACCAGCGCGGCGAAGCCGCCCAGGAAGCCGCCGATGCCGAGGGTCGTCAGCCACCAGGTCATCTCCCAGCCGAGCAGCACCGCCAGGAGAAGGAGAACCGGCCCGCCCAGGACGCCCAGCCAGGCGAACTTCGCGGTGGTGTCGGCGGTCGGCAGCGGCGGCGGCTCCGGTGGGACGAAGTGGCCCTCGTCGTCCTCGTCGAAGTCGTCCTCGGCCGGCTCCGGGGCCGTGTAGTCGCGTGGGCCGACGCCGGGCGCGAACGAGACCGAGCTGCCCAGCGGCCGCACCGGCGCCTTGTCGGTGTCGCTCCCGGCGTCCTTCTCCGGCTCCGGCAGCGCCAGGTCCTCGACCGGCTTGAAGGGCCTGGCGCCCGGCGGATCCGGCGGCTCCTCGCCGAACCCGGCGACGATGGCGCGCCAGGCGGCGTCCTCGTCGAAGGACGCGCCCTGCTCGTCCGGCTCGCGGTCCTCGCGGTCGGACTCGTGCTCAGCCACCTGTGGCCGTCCCTTCCTTACCGAGACTGGGTGCGAGCCGGCCGACGAAGGCGAGGCTCTCCTCGAAGACCCGGTCCGCATCCTCGTCCAACGTCGCCACGTGGTAGCTGTGTTCCAGCACGATCTCCGTCACGTCCGTGGACGACACCCGGCTCAGCACACGGGCCGAGTCGACCGCCGGGACGACATGGTCCTGGGCGCTGCGCAGCAGCAGCAACGGCTGGGTGACCTGGGGCAGCTCGCCGTCCAGCCGGCGCAGGAACTGGCGCAGCGAGTGTGCCGCGTGCAGCGGCACCCGGTCGTACCCCAGCTCGGCCGCGCCCTCCTTCGCGATGTCGCTGGCGATGCCCTTCGTCGTCCGCACGAGATGGCGGGCCACCGGAAGGGCGTACGCCGACAGGCCGTGCACCTTGTTCGCCGGGTTGACGACCACCGCGCCCGCGACCCGCTCGCCGTGCCGGGCCGCGAGCCGGAGCGCCAGGGCGCCGCCCATGGACAGGCCCGCGACGAACACCCGGGAACAGCGCTCGGAGAGTTCGGCCAGCTCGCGGTCCACCTCCGCATACCAGTCCTGCCAGCCTGTGACCTGCATGTCCTCCCAGCGGGTGCCATGGCCGGGCAGCAGCGGCAGCGACACGGTCAGGCCGTGCGCCGCATGGTGCTCCGCCCAGGGGCGCAGCGACTGGGGCGAGCCGGTGAAGCCGTGGCAGAGGAGGACCCCCACTTCCCCGCCCTCGTGGCGGTACGGCTCGGCTCCGGGGAGGACCGGCACCTTCGAGCTCCTGTTCCTGAAAAGGGCCCCACCGGTGGCCGGCGGAGGCGAGGGGAAAAATGCGCGGATGTGCTTCACCGTACGCGACCGCACTGACACCGACCAGGGTCGTCGGGCTCATTGACGGTCCTCCGGGTTAAGGTCTGTTCGACGGAAACAGGAGGCACACGGGTGTTGTACGGCACGATGAAGGTCGCCATCGGAGGGCCGCTGAAGGTCGCCTTCAGGCCCTGGGTGGAAGGCCTGGAGAACGTACCGGACGAGGGCGCCGCCATCCTGGCGAGCAATCACCTGTCCTTCTCGGACTCGTTCTTCCTGCCGGCCGTCCTGGACCGCAAGGTCACCTTCATCGCGAAGGCGGAGTACTTCACCACTCCGGGCGTGAAGGGCCGGCTCACCGCGGCCTTCTTCAAGGGCGTCGGACAGCTCCCGGTGGACCGGTCCGGGGCGCGCGGCGCCGGCGAGGCCGCGATCAAGAGCGGCATAGAGGTGCTGGAGCGCGGCGAGTTGTTCGGCATCTACCCCGAGGGCACCCGCTCGCCCGACGGGCGGCTCTACCGGGGCAAGCCCGGCGGCCTCGCGCGCGTGGCGCTGGCCACCGGCGCGCCGGTCATTCCGGTGGCGATGATCGACACCGAGAAGATCCAGCCGCCCGGCAAGGTGATGCCGAAGCTGATGCGGCCCGGCATCCGTATCGGCAAGCCGCTGGACTTCAGCCGCTACGCCGGCATGGAGCACGACCGCTTCGTCCTGCGCGCCCTGACCGACGAGGTCATGTACGAGATCATGAAGCTCTCCGGCCAGGAGTACGTCGACATGTACGCGACCGCCGCCAAGCGGCAGATCGCGGAGGCGGCGAAGGCGGCCAAGGAAGCCGAGAAGGCCGAGAAGACAGCGGAGAAGAAGGCGGAGGCCTGACGGAGGGGCCGGGGGAGCAGGGGGGCGGGGACATGCCCAAGCGCGAGCGCGTCATGCGGATGTCGGTCGAGCTGCCGCTGTGGCGCGCGCTCGCCGGCTACCGCGTGCTGACCATGCTGTACGCCATCGCCCTGTGCGTCACCAGGTACGACCTCTATGTGCGCCCCTGGATCGCCGTCGGCTACTTCGCCGTCCTGCTCGTCTGGACCCTCGCCACTCTGCCGAGGGTGCGGAACGCGGCGAGCTGCCCCAAGCGCTTCCTGATGGCCGATCTGACCATCGCGCTCGCCGGCATCCTGCTCACCCCGCTCGCCGACAGCCATCAGCCGGTCGACGGCGGCCCCACGCTGCCGACGATATGGACCGGCGGCGCGGTACTGGCCTTCGCGATCAAGGGCGGCTGGCGCTGGGCCGCCGTCGCCTCTACGGCGGTTGCCGCCGCCAACCTGATCGAGCGCGGCCATCCCGCCCGGGACACCGTGCACAGCCTGATCCTGGTCTGGGTGGCCTCGATCGCCGTCGGCTACGTCGTGGAGGTCGCCCGCGCCTCCGAGCGCACCCTCGCCCGCGCCCTGGAGATCGAGGCGGCGACCCGGGAGCGGGAGCGGCTGGCCCGGGACATCCACGACGGCGTGCTGCAGGTGCTGGCGATGGTGCAGCGGCGCGGCGCGGTCATCGGCGGCGAGGCTGCGGAGCTGGGACGGCTCGCGGGGGAGCAGGAGGCGGCGCTGCGCACGCTGGTCTCGGGCGGTCTGGTGCCGGTCTCCCGGGTGTCGGAGGACGCCTGCGCCGGAGCGGTCGTACGAGCGGTGGACGAGCCCGATGACGAGGGCCCCGTCGATCTGCGGGCGCTGCTGGCGTCCTGGGTGGGGGCCCGGGTGAGCCTGGCCGAGCCCGGGGCGCCGGTCGAGCTGCCCCGGCCGGCCGCGCGGGAGCTGGCCGCGGCGGTCGGCGCCGCCCTGGACAACGTACGCAAGCACGCGGGCGGCGAGGCCCGGGCCTGGATCCTGGTCGAGGACGAGCCGGACGAGATCGTCGTGACCGTCCGGGACGACGGCCCCGGCATCCCCGCGGGCCGGCTCGCCCAGGCAGAGGGCGAGGGCCGGCTCGGCGTGGCCCAGTCGATCCGGGGGCGGCTGCGCGACCTGGGCGGCAGCGCCGAGCTGATCTCCGTCCCCGGACAGGGCACGGAAGTCGAACTGAAGGTACCGAGGACGAAGGTGCCGAAGAACGCGAAGGCGGAGCGTCGATGAGCGATCAAGCGATCGATCAGCAGGACCCGGTCAAGGTCATGGTGGTGGACGACCACCCCATGTGGCGCGACGCGGTCGCCCGGGACCTGGCCGAGTCCGGCTTCGAAGTGGTCGCGACGGCCGGCGACGGCGAGCAGGCGGTCCGCCGCGCCAGGGCCGCCGCCCCCGACGTCCTCGTGCTGGACCTCAACCTGCCCGCCAAGCCCGGTGTTCAGGTGTGCAAGGAACTGGTCGGCCACAACCCGGCGTTGCGCGTCCTGGTCCTCTCCGCGAGCGGTGAGCACGCCGACGTGCTGGAGGCCGTGAAGTCCGGCGCGACCGGCTATCTGCTGAAGTCGGCCTCCACCGAGGAGTTGCTGGACGCCGTGCGCCGTACCGCTGTTGGCGACCCGGTGTTCACGCCGGGCCTCGCCGGACTGGTCCTCGGCGAGTACCGCCGCCTGGCCTCCGAGCCCGCGCCCGCCCCCGACACCGACGAGCCCGGCGCGCCCCGGCTGACGGACCGCGAGACGGAGGTGCTGCGGCTGGTCGCCAAGGGCCTGAGCTACAAGCAGATCGCCGAACGCCTCGTCATCTCCCACCGCACGGTCCAGAACCACGTGCAGAACACCCTCGGCAAGCTCCAACTGCACAACAGGGTCGAGCTGGTGCGGTACGCCATAGAGCGCGGCCTCGACGAGGAGTAGCACAGCCGGAGCGCTCTCCGGCAATGCGCCGAAATCACCCGTCCCGCCCCTCCCGGTGTGACCTGAGTCACCATTAGCGTGACCGGGTGTCAGGGAACCGCGGTGAAGGGACATTTCCATGCGCGTCGGAGTACTGACCGGAGGCGGCGACTGCCCCGGGCTCAACGCCGTCATCCGGGCCATCGTCCGTAAGGGCGTGCAGGAATACGGCTATGACTTCGTCGGCTTCCGGGACGGCTGGCGCGGTCCTCTCGAAGGCGACACCGTCCGTCTCGACATCCCCGCGGTGCGCGGCACCCTGCCCCGCGGCGGCACCATTCTCGGCTCCTCCCGCACCAATCCCCTCAAGGCGGAGAACGGCATCCGCCGGATCAAGGACAACCTGGTCAAGCTGGACGTCCAGGCCCTCATCGCGATCGGCGGCGAGGACACCCTGGGCGTCGCCGCGCGGCTGTCCGACGAGTACGCGGTGCCCTGCGTCGGGGTGCCCAAGACGATCGACAACGACCTGTCGGCCACCGACTACACCTTCGGCTTCGACACCGCCGTCAACATCGCCACCGAGGCCATCGACCGGCTGCACACCACCGCCGAGTCCCATATGCGGGTCCTGGTCGTGGAGGTGATGGGCCGGCACGCCGGCTGGATCGCCATCCACTCGGGGCTGGCCGGCGGCGCCAACGTCATCCTCATCCCCGAGCAGCGCTTCGACGTCGAGCAGGTCTGCGCCTGGGTGACCTCCCGCTTCCGGGCGTCGTACGCGCCGATCGTGGTCGTCGCCGAGGGTGCCATGCCCAAGGACGGCGACGTGGTGCTCAAGGACGGCTCGCTGGACTCCTTCGGGCACGTCCGGCTCTCCGGGGTCGGCGAGTGGCTGGCCAAGGAGATCGAGAGCCGCACCGGAAAGGAGGCGCGGACCACGGTCCTCGGCCATGTCCAGCGCGGCGGCACGCCCAGCGCCTTCGACCGCTGGCTCGCCACCCGCTTCGGCCTGCACGCCATCGAGTGCGTCCACGACGGCGACTTCGGCAAGATGGTCGCCCTGCGCGCCACCGACATCGTCCGCGTTCCGCTGGCCGAGGCCACGGCCAAGCTGAAGACGGTGGACCCGAAGCTGTATCAGGAAGTCGGCGTGTTCTTCGGCTGACAGTCCGGTCGGGGCCCGGGGAGCGAGTGGTCCCCGGGCCCCGACCGCTCACCTCGCCCTGCTCGCCCCGCGCAGCTGACCGACCAGCTCCCGTACGACTGCGGCCCCGTTCAGGGTCAGGATCGACTCCGGGTGGAACTGCACCCCGGCGAACCCAGGGCCCCGTACCGCATGCACCTCTCCGTTCGCCGCCTGGCTCACCTCGATGCCGTGCGCGGCCAGTTCCCGGGCCGCCTCCTCGTCGCAGCGGGCGACGAAGCTGTTGTAGAAGCCGACGGTCTCGGCCCGCCCGAACAGGTCGATCGTGGTCTGCGCCCCCTGGTACGGCACTTCCTTGCGGACGATGTCCAGCCCCAGCTCGGCCGCGATCAGCTCATGGCCCAGGCAGACGCCCAGCACCCCGTGCCGGTGCTCCCGGAGCACGGTGGTGGTCAGCTCGCGCAGGAACCGCATCCTGGGGTCGGCGAGATCCGCCGGGTCGCCCGGGCCGGGGCCGAGCACCACCGGGCCCTCGTGCGCGAGCACGGCCGCCCGCAGCCCCGGCTCGTCGTACCGCCGTACCGTCACCTCCAGGCCGCCCGAGCGCAGCACATGCGCCAGCATCGCGGTGAAGGTGTCCTCGCCGTCGACGACGAGGGCATGGCCGGTCAGCTCCTCGGCCGGCTCCTGCATCCGCAGCCAGAAGGGCGCGAGCGCCGCCCTTCGGCCGTCCAGCGCCGCCCGCACCCGCGGGTCGTCGGCCAGCCGGGGCCGCTCCCGGTCCGCGCGCGGCCGGGACGGCCGTACCCCGAGGGCCGCGAGCACGCCCGC
>NZ_CM002285.1:7166489-7177697 GCF_000497445.1 Streptomyces roseochromogenus subsp. oscitans DS 12.976
CCTTCGCGTGCGTCTCCGCGACCTCGCTCGCCGGATCCGAGCCGCGCACCAGCGTCGCGCCGACCGGGACGCGCAGCCGCCCCTGGGCGGAGATGTCGGCCGTGCGGATCAGGATGGGGGAGTCCAGGGTCTGCGCGCCCACAGATCCTTCCCGCCCGCCGCCCGCGTACCGGCCGAGCAGCGCCAGCGCCCCCGCGTAGTACCCGCGCTCGCCGACTTCGTGCCGCTCGATCACCCGGCACGCGTTCTGCACCGGCGACCCGGTCACCGTCGCCGCGAACATGGTCTCCTTCAGCACCTCCCGCACATCCAGGGAGGACTTCCCGCGCAGCTCGTACTCGGTGTGCGCGAGGTGCGCCATCTCCTTCAGCCGCGGCCCGACGACGACCCCGCCCATGTCGCCGACGGTGCACATCATCTTCAGTTCCTCGTCGACGACCATCGACAGCTCCTCGATCTCCTTGCCGTCGGCGAGGAACGAGAGGAGATGCTCCGGGGCCGGCCCCTCGGCGGGATAGCGGTACGTCCCGCTGATCGGGTTCATCACGACCGTCCCGCCGGACATCCGCACATGCACCTCGGGGCTGGCTCCGACCAGCGTGCGCTCCCCGGTGTGCACGACGAACGTCCAGTAAGCGCCCCGCTCGCCCTCCAGCAGCCTCCGGAACAGCGCGAGCGCGTCGGCCCGGCCGAACCCGGGGATCTCGCCCTCGTACGTCCGCCGGATCACGAAGTTCGCGCCCTCGCCCCGGCCGATCTCCTCCGCCAGCACCCGCCCGACGATCTCGCCGTACGCCACGTCATCGACGTCGAAGCCGCCGCCCTCGACCCGCACCTCGTGCGCCGGGAGCCGGGACAGGGCCACGTCGAGCGGGATCTCGTACGACTCCTGTGGCGTCAGCACCAGCAGCGGGGTGCCGTCGTCGCGGACGTCGAAGCCGCGCTCGCGGATCTGCCGGAACGGGATCAGCGCGAGGCCCTCCTCGGGCAGGTCGGCGAGCCGGTCGCGGCCGGTCACCGGGCCGATCAGCAGCTCCACCGGGTGCTCGTCGCGGCCCGGGACACGGCGGCGGAGCAGGGCGAAGGGGCGGTCGTCGTGCAGGAGCTGTGACAGGTCCATGGTCCTCGGTTCCTCTTCCGTCGATGTCGGTCGATGCGATCGACATCGGTGAGGAACGACCCCGGACACGCCGAAGGCCGCCCCTCGGGCGGCCTTCGCGAAGTCTTGCGTACGCGCGATCAGTGGGCCGCCGGATAAGCGGTCCACCACCAGTTCTGGATCGAAAGCGCGAACATGGCGGAAACCCTACCGCACCCGTCCCCCGGTCCACAGGACAACCGTCGCGTCTCACCCTTCGAGCCAGAAGATGGGGCATGCGACGCGACCCCGTAATGTTTACGAGGTGACCGTGAACGCTAAGACCAGCCCGAGCGCTGGCAACACCTGGCGAAACCTGCCCGCGGCGCAGCAGCCCGAGTACCCCGACGCCGAGGCTCTGCGCGCAGTGATCGCGGACCTCGAGTCGTATCCGCCGCTCGTCTTCGCGGGCGAGTGCGACCAGCTGCGCGCCCGGATGGCGGCCGTCGCCAAGGGAGAGGCGTTCCTCCTCCAGGGCGGCGACTGCGCCGAGGCCTTCGACGCGGTGTCCGCCGACCACATCCGCAACAAGCTGAAGACTCTGCTCCAGATGGGTGCCGTCCTCACCTACGCGGCCGCCGTGCCCGTGGTGAAGGTCGGCCGTATCGCCGGGCAGTACTCCAAGCCGCGCTCCAAGCCGATGGAGACCCGCGACGGCGTGACGCTCCCGGTGTACCGGGGCGACTCCGTCAACGGCTTCGACTTCACCGAGGCGTCCCGCATCCCGGACCCCGAGCGGCTGAAGCGCATGTACCACGCCTCGGCGTCCACGCTGAACCTGGTGCGTGCCTTCACCACCGGCGGTTACGCGGACCTGCGCCAGGTGCACGCCTGGAACCAGGACTTCGTGAAGACCTCGCCGTCGGGCCAGCGCTACGAGCAGCTCGCCCGTGAGATCGACAACGCGCTGAACTTCATGCGGGCCTGCGGCACGGACCCGGAGGAGTTCAAGACCGTCGAGCTGTACTCCTCGCACGAGGCGCTGCTGCTGGACTACGAGTCCGCACTGACCCGGGTCGACTCGCGCACCGGCAAGCTGTACGACGTCTCCGCGCACATGGTGTGGATCGGTGAGCGCACCCGGCAGCTGGACCATGCGCACATCGAGTTCGCCTCGCAGATCCGCAACCCGATCGGCATCAAGCTCGGTCCGACCACGACGGCCGAGGACGCGCTGAAGTACATCGACCGCCTCGACCCCGAGCGGGAGCCGGGCCGGCTGACCTTCATCGTCCGGATGGGCGCCGACAAGATCCGTGACAAGCTCCCCGAGCTGGTGGAGAAGGTCACGGCGTCCGGTGCGACGGTGGCCTGGGTGACCGACCCGATGCACGGCAACACCTTCGAGGCGGCCTCCGGGCACAAGACCCGCCGCTTCGACGACGTGCTCGACGAGGTCAAGGGCTTCTTCGAGGTCCACAAGGCGCTCGGCACCCACCCGGGCGGCATCCATGTGGAACTGACCGGCGACGACGTCACCGAGTGCGTGGGCGGCGGCGACGAGATCTTCGTCGACGACCTGCACCAGCGCTACGAGACGGCCTGCGACCCCCGGCTGAACCGCAGCCAGTCGCTGGACCTGGCCTTCCTGGTCGCGGAGATGTACCGGGACCAGTAGGAGGGCCGGAGGGGCCGCGGGGCATCTGGGGCGCGGATCACATACGATCCGCGCCCCTCCCCACTTTTCCGGACCCTGTGCGGCGGGTAAGGTTAGGTTTGCCTCACCGATCAAGGGGATGGCATCAAGACAGCGATCCCGTCGGGAGGTGAATCCGCGTGTACGTCTGCAGCTGCTTCGGCATCACCGAAGCCCAGGTCAAGCAGCACGCGGAGGACGGCGCCTGCACCCCCCGCCAGATCGCCTCCGCCTGCAAGGCGGGCACGGACTGCGGTTCGTGTGTCCGCCGGATCCAGGCACTGCTGGGCCGAGGCGCCTGCCCGCGCCGCGAGCTGGCCGACCAGGGCAAGCCCGTGCTGACGGCGCTGCCGGGTGAGCTCCCCGAAGGGGCGCGGGGAACTGCGCGACCAGCCATGACGGGCCCGCAGACGATCGACAGCCTGCCCCGGCCCTTCCCGCGGAGCGCCTAGCTGCTCTGGGGCTGCTCGATGATCTGCGAGATGTAGAGCGCCTCGCCGAGCTTCTCCACCAGCTCCAGCTGGGTGTCGAGATAGTCGATGTGCTGCTCCTCGTCGGCGAGGATGTCCTCGAAGATGTTCGCGGACGTGATGTCGCCCTTCTCGCGCATCACCTTGATGCCCCGCCGGAGCCGGTCGATCGCCTCCACCTCGATCTGCCGGTCGGCCTCGAACATCTCCTTCACCGTCTGTCCGACACGGACGTGGAAGAGCCGCTGGTAGTTGGGCAGCTCCTCCAGGAACAGGATCCGGTCGGTGAGCACCTCCGCGTGCTTCATCTCGTCGAACGACTCGTGCCGCGTGTACTTGGCGAGCTTGTACCAGCCGAAGTTCTCCTGCATCTTCGCGTGCAGGAAGTACTGGTTGATCGCGGTCAGCTCGCCGGTGAGCTGCTCGTTGAGGAACTCGATGACCTCGGGGTCGCCCTGCATCGCAGAGGCTCCTTCCACGGGAAACGGGGAGGTGTCTATGCGGCCGCATGATTGCATCGGCAACCAAGATCGTCCAGTAAGTGGATGCTTAGTAAGTTCGCCCTGACTTGGCGCCTGTTGTCCGGTTCATGTGCAAGGGTGGACGCGTGGTCAAGGGCACTGCCCGAGGTCTGTCAGGATGGATACATGGGTCATCCGGTGGAGCGAGAGTCTGGAGCGACGGCAGGGTCCGAGCTTCCGCCGGGTCAGCGGCTCCAGCGCGGCTGGCCGGTCACGCACTATGGGCCCGTCCCGAAGTTCCGGCCCGAGCGCTGGGAGTTCCGGGTCTTCGGGGCCACCGCCGACGGCGACAAGCACACCTGGGGCCACGAGGAGTTCACGGCCCTGCCGTACACCACCGTGGTGGCCGATCTGCACTGCGTGACGAAGTTCAGCATGACCGGCGCGGAGTGGGGCGGCATCCCCGCCCGCGCCATCCTCGACCTGGCCCCGCCGGCGCCGGACGTCACCCATGTGATGGTCTGGGCGGAGTACGGCTTCAGCTCGAACCTCCGCCTGTCCGACTTCACCTCGGACCGCACGATCTTCGCCACCCACAAGGACGGTGAACTCCTCACCGCCGAGCACGGCTTCCCGGTCCGCCTGATCGTGCCCCACCTGTACGCCTGGAAGGGCCCCAAATGGGTCCGCGGCGTCGAGTACATGACCGCCGACCGCCGCGGCTTCTGGGAGGAACGCGGCTACCACAACATCGGCGACCCCTGGAAGGAACAGCGCTACTCCTACCAGGAGGAACCGGGAGACGGCCCGGAGCTGTAGCCCTCAGCGGTGGTACCGGGGATTCCCCAGCCGTGGTACCGGGGTATTCCCCAGGGTCATCCGTCGCGCAGCTTCTTCAGCCGCTCCACGTCCGCCGCGTGCCCTTCCTTGCCGCCGGGTGTCTCGATGATCAGGGGTACGCCCTCGGTCGCGGGGTGGGTCATCAGGGCGCGGAACGGGTCCTCGCCGATGTGGCCGGCGCCGATGTTCTCGTGCCGGTCCTTGTGCGCGCCGACCACGTCCTTGGAGTCGTTGGCGTGGATCAGCTTCAGCCGGCCCTCGCCGACGGTGTCCACCAGCAGGTCCAGGGTCTGGTGCATGCCGCTCGGGCCGGTCAGATCGTGCCCGGCGGCGAAGATATGGCAGGTGTCCAGGCACACGCCCAGCTTCGGATGGGCGTCCAGCGCCTCGAAGTACGGCCCGAAGTCCCAGGTGCGGGCACAGAGCGAGGCTCCTTGCCCCGCGGTCGACTCCAGCAGCAGGAACGGGTCGTCGTCATGGGTCAGCTCGTCCAGCAGCGGCAGCAGATGCGCGCGCACCTGCGCCAGCGCCGTCTCCCGGGCCCGCCCGCCGGTCGCGCTTCCGGTGTGCACGACCACGCCCAGCGCGCCGATCTCCCGCCCGCGCCGCAGCGAGTGCCGCAGCGACTCCACCGACCGCTCCACGGTCGCCTCGGTGTGCGAGCCGAAGTTGATCAGATAGGGGGCGTGCACATACGCGGGGATCGACTCCTCGGCGCACGCCTGACGGAACGCCTCGTCCTGCCGGGGGTTTCCCACGGGCGTCGCCCACCCGCGCGGATTGGCGACGAAGACCTGCACGGTCTCCGCCTTCAGATCATGGGCGTACGACAGCCCCACCGAGTGCAGGCCCCCGGCCACGGGGACATGACCGCCGACGGGATTGCGCGGAAGGGACGACAGCCGGGGGGACGGCTGAGGGGACGGCTGGGGGAACGACGACTGAACCGGACTCACAGGTTCAGGGTGTCATGCCCGCACCGGCCGCCGGACCACGGTCTGCGGTGACTCCCGTCAGCGGATGGTGATCGTGATGGTCGACCCCTTGGGCGCCGTGTCGCCGCCCTTCACCGACTGCTGCTTCACGGTGTCGCCGAACAGCCCGAGCAGCCCGCGGTCGTCCTCCACCTTGAAGCCCGCGTCCTGCAGCGCCTTGTGGGCGTCGTCGACGCTGTCGCCGACCACGTCCGGCACCTGGACCATCTGCGGGCCCTTGGACAGCGTCAGTGTCACCGTGTCGCCCGCGGCGGCCTGGCTGCCGTCACCGGGGCTCTGCTGCGCCACCTTGCCCTTGTCGTATGCGGAGTTGACCTGCGTGGAGGCGATCTTCACCTTCAGTCCGGCGTCCGTCAGTCGCTGCTTGGCGTCGTTCAGATCGTCACCGGTGACGTCCGGGACATCGATCGGGCTGCCCTTGCTGACGGTCAGCGCGATCGCCGAACCGGCGTGCCGCTTGGTGCCCGCCTGCGGCGTCGTGCCGATCACCTTGCCCTGGTCGACGTCCTCGCTGAACTCCTGGGTGACCATGCCCGGCTCCAGTCCGTCCGCCGTCAGCTGCGAGCGCGCCTCGGCCAGGGTGCGGCCCGTCACATCCGGTACGTTCACCGTGTCCGGGCCCAGCGAGATGGTCAGCGTGACCGCGTCGTGGTCACGGATCCTGGCTCCGGGGGCCGGATCGGTGCCGATGACCGTGCCGCGCTTGACCGTGTCGTTGTACTCGCGCTTGACCTGCCCGACGTCGAGCCCGGCCGCCTTGAGCCGGTCCCGCGCCTGCGCCTCGGTCTTCGACAGCAGCGGCGGGACCTTCGTGAACTGGCCGGAGTTGATGTACCAGACCCCGGCGCCCACGCCGAACACCACCAGCACGGCGGCGACGATCGTCAGCACCAGGCGAGGGGAGCGCCCGGACCGCCGGGATCGCCGCGGCGACGGGGCGGGCGGTGCCTGCAGCCGGCTGGTGCGCTGGACGCCACCCTCCGCCGGCGCGTCCTCATTGCCGGGCAGCGGCCGGGACGGGGGTCCCCCCGCGCGAGCGGAGCCGAGCGTGGGGGAGGTCAGCGAGCGCGGGATCACGCTCGTACGGTCCCCGGCGTTGTCGTGCTCCGTGGACAGCGCCTGCGGCGGCACCGTGTCCAGCTGCTCGGCGCTCAGCCCCTGACGCGCCTCGCGCGTCTGGGCGAGCAGCGCCACGGCGTCCTGCGGCCGGGCGTCCGGGATCCGCGCGGTCGCCGACGCGACCAGCTGGTCCAGCGCATACGGCAGCCCCGGCGCCAGCGCGGAGGGCGGCGGCACGTCCTCGTGGATGTGCTTGTACAGCACCTGGGCGGGGGAGTCGCCGGAGTGCGGCTTTCCACCGGTCAGCATCTCGTAGAGCACGACACCGCACGCGTACACGTCGACGCGCGGGTCGGCGGTGCCCTGCTCTATCTGCTCGGGCGCGAGATACGACACGGTGCCGAGCACGGCGCCGGTGGTGCTGGTCACGGTGTCGACGGACCTGACCAGCCCGAAGTCGGCGACCTTGACCCGCCCGTCGTCGCCTATCAGCACGTTCTCGGGCTTCATGTCCCGGTGCACGAACCCGGCCCGGTGCGCGGCACCGAGTGCGGCGAGGACGGGTTCGAGGATGTCGAGGGCCGCGCGGGGCTGCAGCGCCCCGCGCTCGCGCAGCACGTCCCGCAGGGTGCACCCGGCGACGTACTCCATCGCCAGGTACACATACGACCCGTCGGTCCCCTGGTCGAAGACCTGGACGACATTCGGGTGGGCCAGCCGGGCGACGGACTTCGCCTCCCGGATGAACCGCTCCACGAAGGATCCGTCCGCCGCGAGCGTCGGGTGCATCACCTTCAGCGCGAGCACACGGTCCAGGCGGGTGTCCAGGGCCCGGTAGACCGTGGCCATCCCGCCGACCGCGATCCGCGCGTCGACGCGATAACGGCCGTCGAGCACCTGCCCGACTAGGGGGTCCTGAAGGGTCGTATCCACGCAGGGGAGTCTACGAGGGCCAACGGACACTCCCCCCGCCGAGACCGCTTTCCCGACCCCACTGAAGCCGACCTGTAACGCTTCCCACACCCCAAGCCCAACCGCTCCGCGCTCCCACGCCCGGCACCAGCCCGCTCCGCTCCTCGTCTGGCGCGAGCCTGCTTCGCTCCTGGTCCGGCGCGAGCCTGCTTCGCTCCTCGTCTGGCGCGAGCCTGCTTCGCTCCTCGTCTGGCGCGAGCCTGCTCCCCCCACGTCCCGCGCGAGCCCGCTTCGCTCCTCGTCTGGCGCGAGCCTGCTCCACCCCTGGTCCGGCGCGAGCCCGCATCCCCTACGACCGGCGCCAGCCCGCTCCCCTCCCCACGACCCGCGGTCGCCGATGGTGAGGACGCCCCGCGGGAAAGTCCAGCCCTCCAGCCGAGAGTCACGGGTGGTGCGTGGGTGGGTGGGCAATGGGCGACCGCAGCGCGGGGTCAGAACGCAGGACGCTCGGGATCCAGCACGGCCAGGCCCTCCGCAGGAGACGACGCCTCGGCGAAGTGCCTGCGCGGAATCCGCCCGGCCAACCGAGCCAACCGACCCCCCTCCACGGCATGCCGCATCGCCGCCGCCATGAGTTCCGGCTCCTGCGCCCGCGTCACGGCAGAGGCAAGCATCACCCCCGCACACCCCAGCTCCATCGCCAGGGCCACGTCAGACGCCGTACCCGCTCCCGCATCCAGAATCACCGGCACCCCGGCCCGCTCGACGATCAACTGGAAATTATGGGGATTGCGAATCCCGAGCCCGGACCCGATCGGCGACCCCAGCGGCATCACCGCCGCACACCCGGCATCCTCCAGCTTCCGCGCCAGCACAGGATCGTCATTGGTGTACGGCAACACCGTGAACCCGTCGTCGACCAGCGTCTCCGCCGCCTCCAGCAGCTCCACCGGATCCGGCAGCAGCGTCCGCTCGTCGGCGATGACCTCCAGCTTGATCAGATCCGTACCCAGCGCCTCCCGCGCCAGCCGCGCGGTCAGCACGGCCTCGCCGGCCGTGAAACAGCCCGCCGTGTTCGGCAGCACCCGGATGCCCAGCTTCTCCAGCACCGACAGCACCGAACCGTGCACGGACGGGTCGACCCGCCGCATCGCGACCGTCGTCAGCTCCGTACCGGAGGCGACCAGCGCCCGCTCCAGCACCTCCAGGCTGGGCGCACCGCCCGTACCCATGATCAGCCGCGAGGAGTACGTCGTACCCCCGAGGGCAAAGGAATCGTCGGCCATGGCTCAGCCCCCCTGGACCGCGGTGAGGATCTCCACGCGATCGCCCTCGCTCAGCGTCGTGCCCGCCCACTGCGCACGCGGCACGACGGTCTCGTTGACGGCCGCGGCCACCCCGGAGGGCGCGGCGACCAGGGACCGTACGACGGCTTCGAGCGAGGTGCCCGAGGCGACCTTGCGGCGCTCGCCGTTGACGGAGACGGAAAACGTCACGGAGATGCTCATGCGGGCTGCTCCAGGAGTACGGCGCCGAAGCGCTGCGGCGTGAACGGACGGGCCTCGTCCGGCAGTTGACCACTCGTCAGCACCTCGGCCAGCACATTCCCGGTGACCGGCGTCAGCAGCACCCCGTTGCGGAAGTGCCCGGTGGCCAGCAGCAGCCCGTCCAGCCCGGAAGGCCCGAGCAGCGGCGCGTTGTCGGGGGAGCCGGGGCGCAGTCCGGCCCGGGTCTCGGTGAGCGGCAGCTCGGTGATGCCCGGCACCAGCTCATGCGCGTCGCGCAGCAGCTCGTACACGCCGCCGGCGGTGACGGTCGTGTCCCAGCCCAGCTCCTCACTGGTCGCGCCGACGACCAGTTCGCCGTTCTCGCGGGGCACCAGATAGACGTGGCCGCCGCGCACCACGGCCCGTACGGTACGGCTGAGGAACGGCGCGTAGGGGCGCGGCACCGTCAGCCGCAGCACCTGTCCCTTGACCGGCCGTACCGGCGGCAGCAGCGCCTCGGGCACACCCGCCAGCCGTCCGCTCAGACTGCCGGCCGCGAGCACCACCTGCCCGGCGCGCAGCCCGGTGCCGTCCGCCGTGGTGACGCCGACGGCCCGGTCGCCCGCGACGTCCAGCCGCTCGGCCCACACCCGGTGGAACGTGACGCCGGCCCGCTCGCACGCGGCCACCAGGGCCGCGGCCAGCCGCCGCGGGTCGATCTGATGGTCGCCGTCGACCCGGAGCCCGCCGCGCACCCCGGGCGCCAGCATCGGCTCCAGGCGCCGGCACTCCCGGCCCGACAGCCACTCGGACTCCAGGCCGCAACGCCGCTGAAGGGCGTGCAGCTCACGCAGATACGCGCGGTCGTCGGCGTCGAGCGCGACCTGGAGGGTGCCACAGCGGCGATAGCCCAGGTCGTGGCCGGTCAGCTCGGTCAGCTCGGCCGCGAATTCCGGGTAGCGGCGCGCCGATTCCAGGTTGAGGGCGAGCAGGGTCTCCTCGCCGTAGTGCAGTTCGGTGACCGCGGCCAGCATCCCGGCCGCGACCTGCGCGGCCCCGCCGCCGGGCTCGGGGTCCACGACGGCCGTGGCGAGCCCGCGCTGCGCCGCGCGCCAGGCCGTGACCAGGCCGATGATTCCGCCCCCGATGACGAGGACGTCGGACGTACGTGACGACATGGGCGTCCAGCCCCTCCCTTCGCCGGCATGACCCGGATCAGGTTCGTACGGTCGGAGGCCGCCAGCCTCCCTCTCAGCCCGGTGCGTCCGGGCTCCCGCGAGTGCTTGTACGGTGGCCACCCTAGCCCGCCGCGCTCGTCACTCGTAAGGGAGCCCCCACCCATGGCCCGCTCGCTGGACGGTCTGACCTTCGCCCCCGTGGCGGACCAAGCCCCAGGTCAGGTGGGTACTCACACCCGGTTCGCGTACCACGAGAAGAGCGGCGAGATCTGGGCCGAGTACGCGGGCGGCGATGTCGTACGCGGCCATCTGGTCGGCACCCGCGAGGAGGACCGGCTGGACTTCCGGTACGTCCAGCTGAGGACCGACGGGACGACCGCTTCCGGGCACTGTGTGTCCACGGTCGTCACGCTGCCGGACGGGCGGGTGCGGCTGGAGGAGACCTGGGAGTGGGAGTCCCGGACGGGCGCCGGTACGAGCGTTGTGGAACAGGTCACCGAGCACGCCCGCTGACTGACGCGTTGTCACGTGTCTATTGTGATCGGGTGAGCGAGCAGACAGCGCAAGGGGGCACGTCAGGGGAGCGGCGCGTGGTCGTCGTCGGCGCGGGCATGGCCGGGGTGCAGACCGCGGTCGCCCTGCGCGAACAGGGATTCAGGGGTGCTGTCACCGTGCTCGGCGCGGAGCCGCACCAGCCGTACGACCGGCCGCCGCTGTCGAAGGCCGTGCTGCTCGGCAAGGCCGAGGGTTCCGCCTTCGACGTGGACTTCGAGACGCTCGGCGTCGAGCTGCGGCTCGGCTGCGAGGTGCTGGGCCTGCGCCCCGCCGCGCACGAACTGGACACCGAGGCGGGACCGGTGCCGTACGACGTCCTGGTCCTCGCCACCGGCGCCGAACCGATCACCCTGCCCGGCACCGAGGGCGTGCCCGGCGTGCACCTGCTGCGCACCCTGGACGACGCCGAACGGCTGCGGCCGGTGCTGGCCGAGCAGCACGACATCGTGGTCGTCGGGGCCGGCTGGATCGGCGCCG
>NZ_CM002285.1:7178777-7198483 GCF_000497445.1 Streptomyces roseochromogenus subsp. oscitans DS 12.976
GGTCCTCGCCGACGGCACCCGGCTGCCCGCGGGCGCCGTCGTCGTCGGTATCGGCGCCCGCCCCGCCACGGCCTGGCTGGCCGGCTCCGGCATCGCGCTCGGCCCGCACGGTGACGTCCTCGCCGACGCGCACCTGCGCACCTCCGCCGCGGACGTGTACGCCGTCGGCGACTGCGCCTCCTTCCCCTCCGCCCGCTACGGCGAACGGCTGCTCGTCCACCACTGGGACAACGCCCTGCAGGGCCCGCGCACGGTCGCCGCGAACATCCTCGGCGAGACCCCCGCGGTCTACGACCCGGTGCCGTACTTCTGGTCCGAGCAGTTCGGCCGCTTCGTCCAGTACGCCGGCCACCACGCCGCGGCCGACGCCACGGTGTGGCGCGGCGACCCGACGGGCCCGTCCTGGTCGGTGTGCTGGCTCCGCGAGAACCGCCTGGTCGCCCTGCTGGCCGTAGGCCGCCCGCGTGACCTGGCCCAGGGACGCCGGTTGATCGAAGCGGGCCGACTGATGGACCCGCAGGCCATGTCTGACCCAGCCAGACCGCTGAAGGATGCCACGGTCGACTGATCAGCGCCCCGAAGGGCAATGCCCCAAGGGGCGCGGGGCTGTGTCGATATGCGGCTCCGCCGCGATGGGGGTCCCCCCGCTCGAGCGCAGTCGAGAGTGGGGGAGCGACAAGCCACGACGAACCCGCGGACGACCGCCGACACAACCCGGCACCACCACATCGCGGCTGGACCAGCGGAGCGCCTACGCTAGATCCCGTGACCGAGATTGACGCAAAGATCGATGCTCTCGTCCCCGCCTGGCTCACCCTCCCCGACATCGCAGAGATGCTCGACGTCGAGGTGACCCGGGTGCGGCAGCTGGTCAAGGAGGGCCAGCTCATCGCCGTACGCCGAGGTGAGAACCGCGCGCTGCACGTCCCCGCCGCCTTCATCGACGGGGACAAGGTCGTCAAGGGCCTGACCGGGACCCTGACGCTCCTGCGGGACGACGGCTTCACGGACGAAGAGATGCTTGAGTGGCTCTTCACCCCCGACCCGACCCTGCCCGGCACCCCCGCGCAGGCCCTGAGCGAGAATCGCGGCACGGAGGTGAAGCGCCGCGCCCAGGCGCTCGCCGTCTGAGCGACCCGCACCACGAGGGGTGGTGTGCGGGCCGCTGTAGCCCGTACACCACCCGCCGAAGCCGCCAGGGACACCGACCAGGGGGACCCACGTATGTCCGACACCGCACGCACCGCGCTCGCCGGCGCCCGTCTGTACCTGTGCACGGACGCGCGCACCCGCCAGGGCGACCTTCCCGAGTTCCTGGACGCGGTCCTGGCCGGCGGTGTCGACATCGTGCAGCTGCGCGACAAGGGCATGGAGGCCGCCGAGGAGCTGGCGCACCTGGAGGTCTTCGCGGACGCCTGCGCCCGGCACGGCAAGCTCCTCGCGGTGAACGACCGCGCGGACGTCGCCCACGCCGCCCGCGCCGATGTGCTGCACCTAGGCCAGGGCGACCTCCCGGTCCCCGCGGCCCGCGCCATCCTCGGCGACCAGGTGCTGATCGGCCGCTCCACGCACGCCGAGTCCGAGGCCGCCGCGGCCGCCGCGCAGGACGGCGTGGACTATTTCTGCACCGGCCCCTGCTGGCCCACCCCCACCAAGCCCGGCCGCCACGCCCCCGGCCTCGACCTGGTCCGGTACACGGCCGGCCTGGGCACCGAACGCCCCTGGTTCGCGATCGGCGGCATCGACCTCGCCCACCTCGACGAGGTGCTGGACGCGGGCGCCCGCCGGGTGGTCGTCGTCCGTGCGATCACCGAGGCCGACGACCCGGGGGCCGCCGCGGCCGAGTTCGCCAAGCGGCTGCGGCAGGCCTGACGGGAGACCGGTCCGGCGAAGTGTCCAGAAGTGTCCAAGGGGTGGACACTAAGTCGACAATTCGGGCAAATTATCGACGTTCGGTTGGGTGACCGCCCACCCCTGGCTAACCTGCCCGTATGGCCCTCGGAACCCCATCCACCAGGACTGATCGCGCACGCACCGTGCGGGACATCCTCGCCAGCGGCAAGACCACGTACTCGTTCGAGTTCTCGGCGCCGAAGACCCCCAAAGGCGAGCGGAACCTGTGGAGCGCGCTCCGGCGGGTCGAGGCGGTCGCGCCCGACTTCGTCTCCGTGACCTACGGCGCCGGTGGTTCCACCCGCGCCGGCACGGTCAAGGAGACCCAGCAGATCGTTGCCGACACCACGCTCACCCCGGTCGCCCACCTCACCGCGGTCGACCACTCCATCGCCGAACTGCGCAACATCATCGGCCAGTACGCGGACGCCGGGATCCGCAACATGCTCGCCGTGCGCGGCGACCCGCCCGGCGACCCCATGGGCGACTGGGTCCCGCACCCGCGGGGCCTCACTTACGCCGCCGAGCTCGTCCAGCTCATCAAGGAGTCGGGGGACTTCTGCGTGGGCGTCGCCGCGTTCCCCGAGATGCACCCCCGCTCCGCGGACTGGGACACCGACGTGGCCCACTTCGTGGACAAGTGCCGTGCGGGCGCCGACTACGCCATCACACAGATGTTCTTCCAGCCGGAGTCGTATCTCCGGCTGCGCGACCGCGTGGCGGCCGCCGGCTGTGGCACCCCGGTCATTCCCGAGGTGCTGCCTGTCACCAGCGTGAAGATGCTGGAACGGTTGCCCAAACTTAGCAATGCGGTCTTCCCGGACGCTCTGAAAGAGCGGATCCTCACAGCGAAGGACGATCCGGCGGCGGTACGCTCCATCGGTATCGACTTCGCCACGGAGTTCTGCGCCCGGCTGCTCGCCGAGGGAGTGCCCGGACTGCACTTCATCACGCTCAACAACTCCACGGCGACCCTGGAAATCTACGAGAACCTGGGCCTGCACCACCCCCCGCAGGCCTAGACCGGCCGCACCGCGATACGACACACTGCGTAGCGGTCACTGGGAGAGGGGCGTACATGGGCTGGACGGTCCTCTACATCGCGTTCGGCGCCGTCGCACTGTGGTTGCTCGGCGAGGTGCTGCTGCAGTACAAGGCGCGCCTGCGCTGGCGGCTGCTCGCCTTCGCCGGCTTCCTCGGTGTCGTGGTCGGTGTGCTGATGCCGTCCGTGATCGTGATCGGTGTCGGTGCCATCGCCTTCGCCGTCGGCCAGACCTATGTCACCCTGTCGTTCCGCCGCGGCTTCGCCGCCGGCTGGGCGGTCAAGCGTCCCGACGCCGAGACCGGCGGCGGCAGCAAGCGCCGCCGCGGCAAGGCGGGCCGGCACGACCCGGAGCTGGACGCCGCCGCCGACCCGGAGCACGACGGCACCGCCGACGACCGGGACGCCGGTCAGCCTGTCTACGGTCAGGCGCCCGGTGACTACGACGACTACGACCGCGACGACGTCTTCACCCCGGCCCGCCCCGCCACCCCCACCGCCGCCGAGACCACCTCCGTCTACGAGCCGCAGCCCATCCCCGACGACACCGGCTCCTACGGCGTCTACGGCGACACCGCCACCCACGCTGCCGCCGCCCAGCAGCAGGGCACCGGCCAGCAGGCGTACGCCTACGACTACTCGGGCTACGGCCAGCAGGGCTACGGCTATGACGCCGGGGGCCAGCAGGCCTACGCCAACTACTCCGACCCCTACATCGGCAACCAGTCCTACGGCGGCGCGTACGACACCGGCTACGCCGGGCAGTACGGCCAGCAGGGCTACGCCCAGGACCCGTACGCCGGCGGCTACGGCGAGACGACCCCGGCGGGCGGGGTGTGGGTGCCGCAGCAGCGCACCGACGAGGGCTACGGCGGCGAACTCCCGCAGGAGCAGCCCTACCCGTACCAGGGCCAGGGGCACGGCCATGCTCAGCAGCCGCAGCCCGGCGCCGGATACGACGAGCAGTACCGCTTCTGACCTGAGCAGTACCGTTTCTCGGGCCTGGGGTCCGGCTCACTGGGAGCCGCGGAACTCCGGGCCCTCCACGATCAGCCCCGCCACCAGCGCGCCCGACATGCCCGCGTGCGGCAGGCCGCCGCCGGGATGGGACCAGCCGCCGACCCGGTACAGACCGGGCAGCCGCGTGGTGTTCGCCGGGTGCAGGAAACGGCCCTGGCCAGCGGCGAGCGCGGGGGCCGGCACCGCGCCGAGGAACGCACTCGTCTCGTCGTCGGAGTCGTCGGGTGTGCGCACCTCGTGCCACAGGACGCGGTCCCGCAGGCCCGGTATCGCGGCCTCGGCGGCGTCGAGGAGATGGTCCGTGTACTGCCGGACCATGCTCTCCTCGTCCCAGTCGGCGGCGCTCGGCACCACTGCGGACAGCACCACGGACTCGTGCCCTTCGTCCGCTCTGAGCGCGGGGTCGTCCGGGCGCAGCACGGTCACCGTGGGCGGTGGCGGCTGGTCCCCGTCCGCCGAGGCCAGGAAGTCCAGCTCGGACTCCGGGTCCGGCGCATGGACGACCGTGCGATGCGCGGCACCGGCCTCGCGCCCGCCGCGGAGGGCCAGCAGCACGGTGAACCTCCCGGGGCGGGTCGTGAACGGATCGGCCCGCACATCCCCGTTCTTGTCCAGCGGGCGGTCCGTCATCACCTTCAACCGCGCCGGGTCCACGTCCGCCACGACATGGTCGGCCTCGGCCACCGTGCCGTCTCTCAACTCCACGCCCGCGGCCCGGCCGTCCTTGTCCAGGACGCGCATGACCTCCGCGTCGAAGACGAACTCGACCCGCCGCTGCAGACACCGCTCGTACACCGCGCGCGCCAACTCCCGGATGCCGCCGCGCACATACCAGGTGCCGAAGGCGTGCTCCATGTAGGGCAGCACGGCCGCGCTCGCGGGAGCGGTCCGCGGATCGAGGCCGTAGGCGAGCGCGGAGCTCTCCAGCAGGGTCGCGAGGCGCTCGTCGCGCAACTCCCAGGCGCCGATCTCGGACAGGGTGCGCGCCTGCCGGGTGCGCAGCAGACGCCGCTGCGGGACGCCCGGATACGGCTCCTTCTCGGCCAGCACCCGCCAGTTGGGCCACAGCGGCTCTTCCAGCAGCGGTCTGCGGGTGCGGTCCCAGGCCTCTCGGGCCCGCACCAGGAACTCGCCCCAGCGCTCGCCCGCGCCCGCACCGAGCGCCTCGTCCAGAGCCGCGACCACACCCGCGCGCGAGGCGTTCGGCAGCGCCACCTCGGTGCCGTCCGCGAAGACGTGCCGCGAGGACGGGTCGACCTGGACCAGCTCGACGCAGTCCTCCAGCGGCTCCTTGCCGGTCTTGACGAACAGATCGCGGTACACCGCGGGCAGTGTCAACAGTCCCGGGCCGGTGTCGAAGACGAACCCGTCCCGCTCGAGGCGGCGCACCCCGCCGCCGTACGTGTCCGTACGCTCGTACACCACTACCCGGTGGCCCGCGACGGCCAGCCGGGCAGCGGCCGCCATCGCGCCCATCCCGGCGCCGATCACCGCAATCCGTGCCATGCCTGCGACTTTATCGACCGCCACTGACAATCCGGCCCGCGGGCGGGTCAGGGCGACCGCGAGGCCGGCCGCCGCTCCTCGCGCCGCTGCGCCCGTCGCCGCAGGAAGCGCCGGATGCGCGAGACGAGGAACAGCAGAGCCAGCAGACCGCCCACCAGCAATACGGCCGCGATGATCGCCGCTCACCTGATGGCTGGCCGGCGCCGGCGCTGCAGCGTCTGCGGGGCGCCGTCGCTCACGCCCGTCGCGCCGAACAGGCCGAGCGGCAGCACCACCGCGCAGGCGTTGGTGCCGCTGGCCCAGCCACTCGTGCTGTGTTCTCCGGGGGGACACCCCCAGACCCTCGGCCAGGGGGAGTACGGACACGTACGCGATCGTAGTCAGCCGGCGGGCCGCAGCCGTGGGCACGCGCGCGGACGCCTGAGTATCCGTACCTAGGTCACCAGATGAGTACCTGCGCGGATGGGCCGCGACCCGCGGGAACGGGAGAGTGGAGACACGGCAAGGGGCACGGCCCGGCACCGCCGACACGGGGCGGCGGAACGGCGTCCGTCACCTGGCCGCTCCTTCCGCCGATCCGTCGGCGGAAGCGAGTCGGGGGACCCGGGGGAACGACCACCCACGGGGGACCATCGGGGGAGGACCGTACGGGGGAGTGCGGGGAACAAGGGGAACGGGAAGGCGCCGGTCCGGCAGCGGGCCGGCGCCTTCCCCCTGCCCGAGGGGCGCTCAGCCCCGGCCGCTGACCCGGCCCTGCAACAGCCGGGACAGGGCCGAGTGGACGTCGTCCAGGGAGCGCTCCGGCTGGAAGGACTTCCAGTCCAGCGCGGCCACCAGGACCATGCCGACCAGCGCGGCCGCCGTCAGCTGCACATCGATCTCGTCGTTGAACTCGCCGGCCGCCACGCCCTCGCGCAGCACTCCCTCGACCACGGCGACGGCCTCCTGCCGGACCACCATCAGCGTGGACTGCCAGGCCCGGTTGGTGCGCCACAGCTCGGCGACGTACAGCTGGGTGAAGGCCGGGTAGCGGTCGATGAAGACCAGGCCCGCGCGGACCATCGCGTCCAGCGCGTCCACCTTGCTGCCGCCCGCATGTGCGGTCTGCTCCGCCGCCTCCTTGAGCGAGGCGGTGAGCAGGCCCACACCGTGCCGCAGCAACTCCTCGAAGAGGACCGACTTGCTCGCGAAGTTGTAGTAGACCGTGCCCTTCGCGACTCCTGCCCGCTCGGCGATCTCGTCCACCGTGGTCGCGGAGAAGCCCTGCTCGGCGATGAGCGTGACGGCCGCCTCGTAGAGCTTCTGCCGGGTGGCCTCTCGGCGCGTGCCGCCCCCGGACCTGGCGCTGCTGCTTTCCATGGCCCCGATTCTCACAGGTACGCGCGCGTGCGGCGGCCGCCCGGGGGTCACAGGCTCAGCTCCGGGTGCAGCCGGTCCAGCGTCCACACCTGGCGGCGCCGGGCCGCGAGGGCGGTCAGGGCCAGCGCACCCGCGGTGAACGCGGCGAGCACGGCGCACGCCTGCCAGACCGGGCCGAGCCCGCCGCCGGTGATCAGCCGGCGCAGCGCCGCCACGACATAACTCATCGGCAGGAACGGGTGGATCGCGTTGAAGAAGCCCGGGCTGGTCTGCACGGGGTACGTGCCGCCCGCCGAGGTCAGCTGGAGCATCAGCAGCGCGAGCACCAGGATCCGGCCCGCCGCGCCGAAGCGGGCGTTCAGCCACTGCACGATCGCCGCGAAACAGGCCGTGACCAGGCACAGGAAGCCGATCGTGCCGGCCGCGCGCAGCATCTGCAGACCGATCGCCCAGTGCAGTACGGCCATCAGGGCGCCCACCTGGAGCACGCCCACCGCGGCCACCGGCAGCCAGCCCGCGAGCGCGATCCGCCAGGCCGGCGAACCGGCCGCCAGGGCACGCCGGTTGAGCGGCGCGATCAGCATGTAGGCGACCATCGCGCCCACCCACAGGGACAGCGGGATGAAGTACGGGGCGAAGCCGGTGCCGTAGTTCGGGGCCTTGTGCAGGTCGTGGGAGGCCAGCTGGACCGGGTCGGCCATCACGCCGGTGCGCTGGTCGCGGTCCTTCTTGTCGTAGTCCGGGATCTTCCCGGCGCCGTCGTGCAGTCCGCCGGCGAGCTTCCCGGAGCCGTCGGACAGCTTGTACAGGCCGCCGTTCAGGGTCTCGGCGCCCGACGCGGCCGTGCCGATGCCCTCGTCCAGCGCGGTGGCGCCGGTCTGGGCGGTGCCGAGCCCGGCGTGCAGTTTCTTGGCACCGGCGGCGACCTTCTGGGCGCCGGTGTTCAGCTTGTTGATCTGCTTGACCGCGTCGTCGACGTCCTCGTACAGGTGCGGTGCGCGCTCTTGGAGGGCCGCGGCCTGCTTCTGGAGGGCGCCGAGGTTGTCCCGCATCGTCTTCAGGTCGCCGTCCTGGTCGGCGATCAGCGTGTTGAGGTCGTCGGCCACGCCGGCCACCTCGGCGGCGGCCGTCCTGGCCCGCTTGAAGTCGGGGCAGTTCGGGTCGGGGATCGTGGCGGTCTCGCAGCGTGCCTTGTAGAACTCGTCCATGAAGGCGGCGTTCACATGAGCGAGCTTCGCGGCGTCCGGGGCGCGCTTCACCAGGACGTCGAGGTTGTCCTCGACGGTCTTGGCCGAGTCGCCGACCAGCCGGGCGGTGTCCCCGATGGTCTTCTCGTTGTCCTTCAGGAAGGGTCCGGCCTTGTCGTAGACGCCGTTGACCTTGTCGGCGAGCGCCTGGGTACCGTCGGCCACCTGCCGGGAACCGGCCTGGAGGTCACCGGCGCCCGAGTTCAGCTTCTTCATGCCCTTGGCCAGCTCGCCGCTGCCGCTCCGGGCGTCCTTCAGACCATCGGCGAGGTCCTTCGAGCCCTTCTCCGCCTTTCCGATACCGGTGTTCAGCCTGTCGGCGCCCTCGGCGGCCGTGACGGTCTTGTCGTGGATGCCGGAGAACGAGACGAAGATCTTGTCGAGGAAGGTGCGGGAGGCCTTGGTGGAGGCGGCCGAGCGGACCTCATTGAAGACCGTGCGGGAGATCTGTCCGACGATGTAGTTGTTCGCGTCGTTGGTGCGCACCTGGAGGGCGCCGGTCTCCGGGGTGTCGCCGGAGCTGGAGGCGATCCGCCGGCTGAAGTCGGCCGGCATGGTCAGCGACAGGTAGTAGGTGCCGTCCTCGACGCCCTTGCGGGCCTCCTCGTCGCTCACCTCGTGCCATGCGAAGGTCCGGCTGTCGCGCAGCCCGTCCACGATGTCGTCACCGGCGGTGATCTTCTTACCGGCCGCCGTGGCGCCCTTGTCGTCGTTCACCAGGGCCACCGGGATGCGGTCCAGCCGGCCGTACGGGTCCCAGAACGACCACAGGTACAGGGCGCCGTAGAGCAGCGGCAGCACGAGCAGCGCGACCAGGGCGGCGCGCGGCAGCTTCCCGCGCCCGAAGCGCCTCAGTTCGAGCGCGGCCAGCCTAGGCGAGCGCATCGACGTCCTCCTTCGGGTCGCTGTTCTCGCTGGTCTCGCTGGTCTCGTGGGCTTCGCGGGTTTCGCGGGTTTCGTGGGCTTCGTGGGTGGAGACGATCACGCAGCCGTCGGGAGCCGTACGGCAGACCACCGCCACCGTCGTCCCCGCGCGCGTGAGGGAGCGCAGCAGGTCCCACACCTCGGCGCGTTCGGCGTCGGAGAGCTTGAGGTCGATGTCGTCGACGCCCAGCAGTCCGGGCCGGCAGAGCAGGGCCAGGGCGATGGACAGGCGCAGTTCCTGTGGCCGTTGCAGATCGCGTACGGCCGTCCGGGAGCCCTTGGGCAGCGTTTCGAGGTCGAGTCCGGCCGCGGCCAGGGCCGCGTCGACGCGCAGCCGCGCCTCGTGCAGGCGCTGGGCGCGAGGGCGCAGCAGGTCGCGCAGGGAGTCGCCGAAGCGGCTCTGCAGCAGGGCGCGTTCGCGCAGGTGCTCGCCGACGGTGAGGGCCGGCTCCAGATCGGTCACCCCGGGCACGTTGGCCACCGCGCTGACGCGGCGCAGCCGAGCCATGTGCCGCGGGAGCCGGAATCCGCCGACGGCGGCCGCTCCCTCGGTGGGCTTCATCCGTCCCGTGAGCGCGAGCAGCAGACAGGTGCGGCCGGAGCCGGACGGTCCCTCGATCGCGATGAGTGAGCCGGGCTCCGCGTCGAGGGTGATGCCCCGGAAGGCCCACCCCCGCGGCCCCTTGAGCCCGAGGCCCTCGGCCTTGACGTCCACGCCGTCCACAAGCCCCCTGCCGTTGTCGCACATTTTTGAACTGACTGGTCAGTGCAAAAATACGCCCGAACCTTCGATCGAAGCAAAGCCCCAGGTCAGAACGGATTGTCAGTGCCATACTGCACGATGGGCACATACGGCATCCGTGCCGTCACCCAGACGACAGGAGGTTCGTCATGGCCAACCCATCCGCAGCCGCCGCCCGCCGGCGCCGCGCCACCGGCCCTGCCCCCTCACTGACCGGCCCCGCGAGCGATGTGCACCCCGTGCTCCGCCGGGCCACGGCCCCGCCCGCCGCCCTCGACCTGCTCGCCCAGGCCCGCGCCGGACTGGACGAGGCCACCGTCCTGGACACGTCGAACGAACGCTATGCGACGGCCCACCTCGCCGCGCTGCGCACCGCCGCCGCCGTGCTCGCCGCCCTGGGCCGCCCCGAGACCTCCCCGCGCCGCCGCGCCCGGATCCGCAGCGCCTGGGAAGTGCTGCCCGAGATCGCCCCCGAACTGACCGAGTGGAGCGCCCTGTTCGCCTCCGGCGCCGCCCGCCGTGCACGTGCCGAGGCCGGTATCCAGGGCGCGGCGAGCCGGCGGGACGCCGACGACCTGATACGGGACGTGGCGATGTTCCTGCGCATCGTCGAGCGGATGCTCGTCCTCCAGCCCGTCCTGCCCCAGCCCCGCAGGGACGCGGGGGAGAGCGGGGAGGTGACCGGACCGAGAGCGCGCGGCGACCTTCCGGACGCGGGCTGACCACCGGGAAGTCCGCCGGACGAGACGCACGCGGGCCATCCGGCCGCGGTGACCGGCAGGGCGCCGGAGGCAATAGGCTGGAGTCGACTGAAGCCTTTCAGCTCTGCCGAGGAGTCAACTGCCGTGTCGGACCCGATGCGCCCACCCGTCTCCCACCACGACCCTCAGTGGGCGTCGCCGCGCTCCGACACCCCTGGATCCCGCGCCTCCCTGCGTACCGCCGTGGTCTGGGAGGTCCTCCAGGACGCTCTCGACCGCCGGGTCAAGGCCACGGGACGGGACTCACTCGACGTCCTCGACGCCGGAGGCGGCAGCGGCAAGTTCGCCGTGCCCCTCGCCCGGCTCGGCCACCGCGTCACCGTGGTCGACCCCAGCCCGAACGCGCTGTTCGCGCTGGAGCGCCGGACCGCCGAGGCCGGTGTCGCCGACCGGGTCCGGGGCGTCCAGGGCGACGCGCACGGCCTGTTCGACGTGGTCGAGCGCGGGGGCTACGACGCCGTACTGTGCCACGGCGTCCTGGAGTACGTGGACGACCCGGCCGAGGGCGTCCGCAACGCCGTCGCCGCGCTGCGCTCCGAGGGCGTCCTCAGCCTGCTCGCCGCCGGCCTCGGCGGGGCGGTCCTCGCCCGCGCCCTCGCCGGTCACTTCACGGAGGCCCGGCAGGCGCTGCAGGACCCCGAGGGCCGCTGGGGCGCCGGCGACCCGATGCCGCGCCGGTTCACCGCCGAACAGCTCACCGCGCTGGTCGAGGGCGCGGGCCTCAGGGTCGGCGCCGTGCACGGCGTGCGGGTCTTCGCCGACCTCGTGCCCGGCGTCCTCGTGGACACCGAGCCCGGCGCTCTCGACGCGCTCCTGAAGCTGGAGGTGGCCGCGGCCGAGCTGCCCGCCTTCCACTCCGTCGCCACCCAGCTGCATGTGCTCGGTGAGACCCGGGGTGCCGCCGAGGCCTGAGCGCACCACCGGGACCCGTCCCTGATCAGGGGCTTGGCAGCGGATGGAGTACGCCACAAGACCTCCGATCGAGGGGTTTGCGCCGTATGATCGAGGTACACCACCCGGCATGACGGGTCGGCCGCAGGGGAATGGAAGCCTCAGCGAGCCGGGACGCTCATGGCGGGTTCCGGTTGGCCAATTGGCGTAGAGGGGCGGGTTTCACGGGGGCGATTCCCTGCCTATCCTGAAGGGACCCCCCGGGTCGCCCCGGCGACTGCACGATGAGGAGGACTCCGTGCCGCTCTCGGAGCACGAGCAGCGCATGCTCGAGCAAATGGAGCGAGCGCTGTACGCCGAAGATCCCAAGTTCGCGTCAGCGCTTGAGGGAAGCGGACTGCGTACGTACACCCGGCGGCGGGTCTACCAGGCGGTCGCAGGTTTCCTCGTAGGTATCGCGCTCCTCATGGCCGGAATGGTCGCGCAGCTGATCTGGGTCAGCGTGGTGGGTTTCCTCGTCATGCTGGGCTGCGCCGTACTCGCCGTCACCGGCTGGCGCAAGGGCCCGAAGCCGGGTGAGCAGCCCGCGGGCGCCGTCCGCCGCCAGGCGCGGCCGAAACGCTCCATGATGGACCGGATCGAGGAGCGCTGGCAGCGACGCCGCGACGGACAGGGCCAGTAGCCGTCCGGCGGTTTCCGCGGACGCCGACAGACAACGTGTGAGGGGCGACCACCTCGGGTGGCCGCCCCTCACACGTTGTCCGTCTCAGCCCTCCTGCTGCGACGGCCGGCGCAGGCTGGGTTTCGCCGCGGCCACCCGGGCCCGCAGGGCCGTCCAGTGGGCCGACACCGCCCACAGCACCCGCACCGACGAGCGCGGCAGGAACAGTGCCCGCAGCCGGGTGCCGGTGCTCACTGTGCTACGCAGCCCCTCGATCACCCGGCGTACGTCCTCCGCGGCGCCCACCGCCGGGCGTGGCCGGGGCGCGTACAGCACCTGCTCCACCGAGTCCGCCACCCGGTGCACCGCGGCACCGGTCGCCGGATCCAGCTCACCGAGTTCGACGATCCGGGCGGCAGCCCTGCGCGGCGTCAGCGACTCGTCCGGCGGGATGCCATGGTCCCAGGCGCTGTCCGTCAGCTCCTGCCAGGCCGCCAGGGTGTGCGCCACCGCGCCCTGCTCGGTCCGGGCATGCCCGCCCAGCCGCACCGACCGCACCCGCATCCGCCACAGCAGCGGCGACAGCGGAACCGCCGCCACCACCAGCGCGCCCAGGCCGATCAGCAGATACCACCACGGGCCCGTGCCCCCGCCGCCGCTGTGCGGCGCCGCCGCCGCGGACGCGGTGTCGCAGCCCTGCAGCTTGACCAGCTCGGGCGTGCAGCTCTCGCTCGGCGAAGCCGCCGTAGAGGGCGCCGTGGACGAGTGGTGCGACGGCAGGTCCTGGTCGGGCAGCGAGGTACCGGGCGTGTCCGACAGGGTGTACGACGGCGTGGTGCCACGGGTCGGGGTCGGCTCGAAGCGGGTCCAGCCCACGCCCGCGAAGTACAGCTCGGGCCAGGCGTGCGCGTCCTTCTGGTTCACCGTGACCGAACCGTCGGCCTGCGGGGTACCGGGCGCGAAGCCCACCGCGACCCGGGCCGGGATGCCGAGGGTGCGGGCCATCGCCGCCATCGCGAAGGAGAAGTGGACGCAGAATCCCTGCTTCTTCTTAAGGAAGTTGGCGATGGCGTCGGGACCACGGCCGACCTCCACCTGGGTGTCGTACTGGAAGCCGCCCGAGACGGCGAAGTACTCCTGGAGCTTGACGGCTTCCTCGTAGTGGTTCCGCGCACCCGCCGTGATCTGCCTGGCGGTCTGGGCCACCACCTTCGGCACCGAGGACGGCACCTTCGTGTACTCGCGCTTCAGGGCCGCCGGCGGCTCCGGTGCGCCGGCCAGCTGCCCGGCGGTCGGCTGCACGTCCAGGCTGGTCACCTGGTAGGTCGCACCACGGGTGGTCTGGCCGTGGTCGCCGACGAGGGTCATGCCGACCGGTTCGTAGCGCCAGCGGCCGCCGATCCTCACTCCGCTCGGCGGGTACGGCATCGGCAGCCAGTCCTGGGCGTACCAGCCCGCCGCCGAGACGGTGGTCGTCACCGTGCCGCGCTTGACGCCCGCGTCGAGGCCGATCGGCGTGGGGAACCTGTCCGGGACGCCGACGATGTGCCGCTGGGCCGGCTTCCAGGTGGTCCCGTCGAAGTCGTCCAGGGAGACGATCCGCAGATACAGGTCGGAGACGTCGTTCGTGCTGGTCTCCAGGGACAGTACCTGGCGGTCGTCGCCCGTGTTCAGGCTGTCGCGCAGCGACACCAGGGGGTTGACCGCGGAGATCGTCCCCCCGTCGCCGTTGCCCGCTCCCACGCCCGTGCCGGCGGCGCCCAGCAGGCCTCCCTGCATCGCGGGCAGGGCGAGCGGCACCACCAGGGCCGCGCCGAGCGCGACCGCGCCGATCCGGCGCCCGGTGCGCACCGGGGCCACCGCGCCGCCCTCCGGGGAGCCGGGGGAACGAGGAGAACCGCCGAAGACCCGGCCCCACTGCGCCAGCCGGTCCCGGCCCTCCGCGAGCAGCAGCATCAGATAGCCGGCCGCCGCCACCAGGAACCACAGCCAGTCGGCCCCGCCGCCGGACAGCCCGGCGGCCACCGAGTACAGCGCGAGCAGCGGCAGCCCGGCCGGGGCCGCGCTGCGGAAGGTCACCGCGAGCGTGTCCACCAGCAGACCGATGAGCAGGACGCCGCCGATCAGCATCAGTTTGATGCCGTCGGTGAGCGGCGCGGGTATCGCGTACTCGCTGACGTCGTTGGAGCCTTGCTGAAGCAGGCCGGCGATGTGCCGGAAGGCGTCCGGGCCGGGGATCAGCCCGATGATCGCGTACTCCCGTGCGAAGACCAGGGTCAGCAGCACCAGGGTGGCCAGCGCCTGTGCCGCCACGGTCAGCGGCCGGCCCAGTGGCACCCGGCGGGCCGCCGCACCCACCCCGGTCTGCACGGCCACCAGCGGGATCAGCTGCAGCAGCCAGGTCGGCTCGGCCACCAGGGGCAGCAGCGCGCAGGAGGCCATCAGCGTGGCCGCGGCCGCGCACAGCGCCAGTCGTGCCCGCCCGCTCATCGCGCCGCCTCCCCGCTCATGGCGGCCAGGCCCGAGCGCTCCCGGTCCGCCTGCTGCCACAGCGCGCTCAGCGTGGCACCGCGCGGCACGCTCAGCGCCGTCCAGCCCGCCTCCCGCAGCAGACGCAGCCGCTCGGCGTGCCGGTCACCGGGCCGCGGCACATCGGTCGCCTCCCGCACCCAGGTGTCCGGATCCAGCACGAAGGCGACGGCGCCGCCGCTGCGCCGACTCATCTTGGCGACCGTCGTGGCCTGTTCCTCGTCCAGGTCGCCCAGGAAGGCCACCAGCAGCCCCTCGTTCCCGCCGTGCAGGACCTCGTACGCCCGGGACAGGCCCGTGCCGTCGGAGTGATCGATCACCGCGAGGGTGTCCATCATCAGCCCGGCGGCCTCCGCGGTCTCCTGGCCGCTGCCCGCGAACCCGTCGGCGCCCTCGCCGGGCACCACGCTGCCGCTGTCGGTCAGCAGCCGTATCGAGAAGCCCCGTTCGAGCATGTGCACCAGCACCGAGGCGGCGGCGGAGACCGCCCACTCGAAGGCCGAGTCGGGGCCCGCGCCTTCGTAGGCGCCGCCCCGGGTGTCCAGCAGGACGGTGCACCGGGAGCGCCGGGGCTGCTCCTCACGGCGCACCATCAGCTCGCCGTAGCGCGCGGTGGACCGCCAGTGCACCCGGCGCAGGTCGTCGCCGTAGCGGTAGCCGCGCGGGATCACGTCGTCCTCGCCCGCGAGAGCCAGCGAGCGCTGCCGCCCGTCCCCGTACCCCTGGGCCTCGCCGCTGAAGCGGACCGGTGCCAGCGGCTCCACGCGCGGGATGACCGTGAGGGTGTCGTACGTCGAGAAGGAGCGGGTCAGTTCGCACATCCCGAAGGGGTCTGTCAGCCGCAGCTGCAGCGGGCCCAGCGGGTAGCGGCCGCGCAGGTCGGAGCGGACCCGGTAGGACACCTCGCGGCGGCCGCCCGGCTCCACCCGGTCCAGCACGAACCGGGGGCGCGGTCCGAGGACGTACGGCACCCGGTCCTGGAGCATCAGCAGGCCCGTGGGCAGCCGGGAGACGTTGTCCATCCGCAGGTGCACCCGGGCCTCGCTGCCGGCCGGCACGCGCGCGGGGGCGAGCCGGCGGGTGCCGGTCACCCGGTAGCGCGTGCGGTACACCACGGTCGCGCAGATCAGGGGCAGCGAGGCCAGCAGCAGGCCGACCCGCAGCAGGTCTCTCTGGCCCAGGACGTATGCGCAGATCGCGGCCGCGATCCCGGCCGCCAGGAAGGAACGGCCACGGGTCGTGAGGCCCGCCAGGGCTGTACGGACGCCGCCGGTCTCCCCGCGGCCGGCGTCCGCCTGCCCGGTCCCCCCGGCTCCCATCACAGACTCCGCGGGGGTTGCTGGGGATACGCCGGAACACCCCGCCCGAGGCCGCCGAAGCCGCTCTGCTGTCCCGGCGCCGCGGGCACCGCGGTGCGCTGGAGGATCTCCTGCACGACCTGCTCGGCCGTACGGCGGTTCAGCTGGGCCTGGGCGGTGGGGAGCAGGCGGTGCGCGAGGACGGCGACGGCGAGCGCCTGGACGTCGTCCGGCAGGGCGTACTCCCGGCCTGCGAGGGCCGCGGACGCCTTCGCCGCGCGCAGCAGATGCAGTGTCGCGCGCGGGGAGGCACCGAGTCTGAGGTCGGGGTGCGTGCGCGTGGCGGCGACCAGCTCCACCGCGTACCGCCGGACCGGCTCGGAGACGTGCACCCCGCGCACCGCCTCGATCAGCTTCACGATCTCGTGGGCGTGCGCCACCGGCTGCAGGTCCTCCAGCGGGCTCACCCCGCCGTGGATGTCGAGCATCTGCAGCTCGGCCTCCACACTCGGGTAGCCGACGGAGACGCGGGCCATGAAGCGGTCGCGCTGGGCCTCGGGCAGCGGGTAGGTGCCCTCCATCTCGACCGGGTTCTGCGTGGCCACCACCATGAAGGGGCTGGGCAGTTCGTACGTCTGCCCGTCGATGGTGACCTGGCGCTCCTCCATGGACTCCAGCAGTGCCGACTGGGTCTTGGGCGAGGCGCGGTTGATCTCGTCGCCGATCACGATCTGCGCGAAGATGGCGCCCGGCTTGAACTCGAAGTCCCGGCGCTGCTGGTCCCAGATGGACACCCCGGTGATGTCCGAGGGCAGCAGGTCGGGGGTGAACTGGATGCGGCGCACCGAGCAGTCGATGGACCGCGCCAGCGCCTTGGCCAGCATCGTCTTGCCCACGCCGGGAACGTCCTCGATCAGCAGGTGGCCCTCGGCGAGCAGCACGGTCAGCGCGAGCCGTACGACCTCGGGCTTGCCCTCGATCACGCCCTCCACCGAACCGCGCACCCGCTCCACCGTTGCGGTCAGCTCAGTGAGGTTCGCTCGATCGTCATAGGTCGTCACCCGGCCCTCCTCGGCCCGTTCATTCCGGGCCGACGCTGCTTGCGAAACCGGCCCACCCCGAAACACGGACACCACGCGGGAAAGGTTCCGCGTGACGCCACACCCCGCATTCTTGCCGCCGTTACCGATTCGTGTCACTCGCCTGTGGACAACTGCCCGCACGATGTCGGCCTTACGTCTTTTTCGACCGCATTTTCGATAAGACGACGGCATGGGAGGCGGCGCGCTTTCGGGGCGGCCGGCCGGTCCGCCCGGTCAGGCCGGGTCGACCTCGCGCAGCAGACCGGTGCGCACGTCGAACACGAAACCGCGCACGTCGTCGGTGTGCGGCAGGAAGGGCGAGGTGCGCACGCGCTGCATGGACTGGCGCACGTCCTGGTCGACGTCCCGGAAGGACTCCACCGCCCAGGCCGGGCGCTGACCGACCTCCATCTCCAGCTCGTGCCGGAACTCCTCGGTGAGGGACTCCAGGCCGCAGCCGGTGTGGTGGATGAGGACGACGCTGCGGGTGCCGAGCGCCCGCTGGCTGATGGTCAGGGACCGGATGACGTCGTCGGTGACGACGCCGCCCGCGTTGCGGATGGTGTGACAGTCGCCGAGCTCCAGGCCCAGCGCGGCGTGCAGGTCGAGGCGGGCGTCCATGCACGCCACGACGGCGACCTGGAGCACGGGATGTGCGTCCATGCCCGGGTCGGAGAACTCGGCGGCATACGCCTGGTTGGCCTCGACCAGGCGGTCCGTCACGGTCCCGCTGTCGGTTATGGCGCCTTCGGATCCAGTGGGAACTGCTGCGGAAGTCGTCATACTCATGACGTTACTGGTCACGGTCGGTCCTGGCCCGCTGTGAGAGGGGACAAAGAACGTCATCGTGGCTTGTTGTGAGCTAACCCACAGGGAGGGCAAACCTGCTTCGGACGGGTGAATCAGTTCGAATTGCGGCCCCCGCCGCGATGCGGTAGGCGACGCGCAGGCCGGTTGATTGACCGCGAGACAGGGTGGACTAAAGTGACGCGAAGCGGGAGACGCGGCTCTCCCTGCTGGTGAAACCCCCGGAGACCCCGGCTCACCCCGGACCGTCTCCCCACGTGCGCGGCGCGTACGTACGGCTCGGCCTCCTCCCGCTCCCGGTCCGGCTGACGCTTCCGGCGCCGGCAGGCCTCCCCTACACGAGCTGGCGGGGACCCGGCGGTGCGTACGGCGCCTCGCCGGAAGATGAGAGGCCCCCTTGAGCCAGAGTCGACACGTCCCGGTGATGCTCCAGCGGTGCCTGGATCTGCTGGCGCCCGCCCTGGAGCGGCCGGGAGCGGTGGTCGTCGACTGCACCCTCGGCCTCGGCGGACACAGCGAGGCGCTGCTGACCCGGTTCCCCGAGGCGCGGCTGATCGGCCTCGACCGGGACAAGGAGGCGCTGCGGTTGTCCGGCGAGCGACTCGCGCCCTTCGGCGAGCGCGCCACTCTCGTGCACGCCGTCTACGACGAACTGCCCGACGTGCTGCGCCGGCTGCGTATCGCGCGCGTGCAGGGCGTCCTGTTCGACCTCGGTGTCTCCTCCATGCAGCTCGACGAGGCCGACCGAGGCTTCGCCTACGCCCAGGACGCGCCCCTGGACATGCGGATGGACCAGACGGCCGGCATCAGCGCCGCCGAGGTGCTCAACACCTACCCGGCGGGCGAGCTCGTGCGTATCCTGCGCGCGTACGGCGAGGAGAAGCAGGCCAAGCGGATCGTGTCCGCGATCGTGCGCGAGCGGGAGAAGGAGCCGTTCAGCACCAGCGCGCGGCTCGTGGAGCTGATCAGGGACGCCCTGCCGCAGGCCGCCAAGCGCACCGGCGGAAACCCCGCCAAGCGCACCTTCCAGGCGCTGCGCATCGAGGTCAACGGCGAACTGTCCGTCCTGGAGCGGGCGATCCCGGCCGCGGTGCGGGCCCTCGACGTCGGTGGGCGCATCGCCGTGCTGTCGTACCACTCGCTCGAAGACCGGCTGGTCAAGCAGGTGTTCGCGGCCGGTGCCGCGTCCACCGCGCCGCCCGGGCTGCCGGTCGTGCCGGAGCGGTACCAGCCGCGGCTCAAGCTGCTCACGCGGGGTGCCGAACTTCCCACCGAGGAAGAGGTCGCCGAGAACCGCCGGGCCGCGCCGGCCAGGCTGCGCGGCGCCGAGCGCATCAGGGAGGACGCCGAGTGAGCGAGACCCGTCGGTTGGATTCCCGAACTCGCTGGGGGGACCGGTTGGATCCCCGAACGCACCAGGGGAGTGGGTTGGATTCCCGAACGCACGGGGCGAGCCGGTTGGATTCCCGAACTCATCGGGGGAGCCGTGGGTAGGAGACCCCAACTGAGAGGGCGGGCCGCGCGACTCGCCCGGCTCTTCCCGGCCGGCCGGGCCCAGGCCGCCCGCACCCCGTTCGTCCTCCTCGTCGTCCTGGTCCTCGGAGGCGGCCTCATCGGGCTGCTGGTGCTGAACTCCGCGCTCAGCGAGGGCTCGTTCAAGCTGGCCGATCTGCAGAAGCGGACGAGGAGCCTCACCGACGAGGAACAGGCCCTCCAGCGGGACATCGACGCCTACTCCTCCCCCGACGCCCTCCAGCGCCGGGCCCGCGAACTCGGCATGATCCCGGGCGGCGACCCGGCCTTCCTCGGCCCCGACGGCAAGGTCATGGGCGTCCCGAGCGCTGCCCCCCGGTCCGCCGCCCTCACCGCCCCGGTCGCCCCCGAGGCCCTGACCCCGTCCCCCGCCCTCTCCGCGACAGGGTCCACCCTCCCCTCAACCACCCC
>NZ_CM002285.1:7199246-7229222 GCF_000497445.1 Streptomyces roseochromogenus subsp. oscitans DS 12.976
CCCCCGCCGCCCGCCATGCCCCAGCCCACCCCACCCGACCCCGGCAGGTGACGGAAGTGTCCGACAGGGAAGCGCCGCGTCGTCGTGTGCCCGGGCCTGCCAAACCACCGCGACCCGGGAGCGGCGCCGTACGGCGGCAGCCCGGGCCCGGGGCGCGTCCGGTGCGGCGGCCGAGCGGCGCGCCGTTCTCGGCCCAGGCCACCCTCCGGCTCGGCAGCCCACGGCCCCGGCTGCGCATGGTCAGCCTCATGCTGACCCTGGTGCTGCTCGCCTTCGTCGTACGACTGCTCCAGGTGCAGGCCGTCGACGCCAGCGCGTACGCCGCGCGGGCCGAGCAGAACCGGTATGTCGCACACACGCTGGCCGCCGAGCGCGGCGGGATCACCGACCGCAACGGCATCGCCCTCGCCGAGAGCGAGGACGCGTACGACATCACGGCCGACCCGACGATGTTCAGCCGGAAACAGCTGAAGATCGACGACGGGCCCGAGCAGGCCGCCGCGCTGCTCTCCCCGATCCTCGGGCAGGACCAGGCCACGCTCGTGAACAAGCTGCGGCCCAAGAACAAGAACTCCAGGTACGCCCGGCTCGCCAACCGGCAGACCCCGCAGGTCTGGAAGCAGATCAAGGACCTGAGGAACGCGCTCGCCACGAAGGCGGCGACGGACAACAACACCGCCAACGTGCTGGCCGGCGTCTTCGCCGACCCCAGCAGCCAGCGCGTGTACCCCAACGGCGAACTCGCCGCCGGGCTGCTGGGCTGGGTCAACGCCGACGGCCGGGGTGCCGGCGGCATCGAGCAGGAGCTGAACAAGCAGCTGTCGGGCAAGGACGGCAAGATCCGCTATGCCCAGTCCGGCGGCCGTGAGGTGCCCACGGTCGGGTCCAACGAGACCCCCGCCGTGCCCGGCTCCGACGTCGAGCTGACCATCGACCGCGACATCCAGTGGGCCGCGCAGAAGGCCATCACCGAGCAGGTCCAGAAATCCAACGCGGACCGCGGGTACGTCGTCGTCCAGGACACCCGTACCGGCCAGATCCTGGCCATGGCCGACGCCCCCGGCTTCGACCCGAACAACCTGTCCAAGGCGGACGCGGACGCCATGGGCAACGCGGCCCTGCAGGACGCCTACGAGCCCGGCTCCACCGCCAAGGTGATGTCCATGGCGGCCGTGCTGCAGGAGAACGCCGCGACCCCGCTCACCCACGTCGTCGTACCCAACCGGCTGCACCGCGGCGACCGGCTCTTCCAGGACGACGTCGACCACGACACCTGGTACCTCACGCTGAACGGGGTGCTCGCCAAGTCCAGCAACATCGGGACCATCCTGGCCACCGGCCAGCTCGGCAGGACGCAGGCCGAGGCGAACAAGGTCCTCTACTCCTACCTGCGCAAGTTCGGCATCGGCAGCCCCACCGGGCTCGGCTTCCCCGGCGAGACCCCCGGCATCCTCGCGCCGTACCAGAAGTGGTCCACGTCGCAGCAGTACACGATTCCCTTCGGCCAGGGTTTCTCCATCAACGCCGTGCAGGCCGCCTCCGTGTACTCGACCATCGCCAACGGCGGGGTCCGGATCCAGCCGACCCTGGTGCGCGGCACCAAGGGCGCCGACGGCCGCTTCACCCCCTCCCTGAAGCCCGAGGAGACGCGGGTGGTCAGCGACAAGACCGCCAGGACGGTCGCCCAGATGCTGGAGTCCGTCGTGGACGACGAGCAGGGCACCGGCATCAAGGCCCGCATCCCCGGCTACAACGTCGCCGGCAAGACCGGCACGGCCAACCGTGTGGATCCGGCCACCGGCAAGTACCGCGGCTACACCTCTTCGTTCGCCGGATTCGCCCCCGCCGACAACCCGCGGATCACCGTCTACTGCGCCATCCAGAACGCCACCTCCGGCAGCTACTACGGCGGCCAGATCTGCGGTCCCATCTACAAGCAGGTGATGGAGTTCGCCCTGAAGACCCTCCAGGTCCCGCCGACCGGGGCGCCGGCCGCCAACCTGCCCGTCGACTACAAGCCCTGATCGGCCCCGATCAGCACACCGGAACACCAGGAACGAACTCGTGACAACGATCACCCCGGAACCCGGGAACCACGGCGCCCCCCGCCCCTCGCTTCGCTCCGGAGCGGGTGCGACCGGTACGCTCACCGCCGTGCCACACGCTGATCAGTCCCAAACCCCCCAGAAAGGCGCTTCCGTGACATTTCCGGGACCGCCGCGACCGGTTCAGGTCTCCGCCACACCCCTCGCGGAACTGGCCGATCAGCTGGGTGCCGCCGCTCCGGACACCGCCGCAGAGGTCACGGGGATCACCCACGACTCGCGCGCCGTCCGCCCGGGCGACCTGTACGCCGCCCTTCCGGGCGCCCGCCTGCACGGCGCCGACTTCGTCACTCAGGCTGCCGGCCTCGGCGCGGTCGCCGTGCTCACCGACCCGACGGGCGCCGAGCGCGCCGCCGCGACCGGACTGCCGGTCCTCGTCGTGGCCGACCCGCGCGCGCGGATGGGCGAGCTCGCGGCGACGATCTACGGCCACCCCGGCCGCGATCTGCTCCAGATCGGCATCACCGGCACCTCCGGCAAGACCACCACGGCCTACCTGGTCGAGGGCGGGCTGCGGACGGCGAAGTCCACCGGTCTCGTCGGCACGGTCGAGATGCGCATCGGCGACGAGCGCATCAAGTCCGAGCGCACCACCCCCGAAGCCACCGACCTTCAGGCCCTGTTCGCCGTCATGCGCGAGCGCGGCGTCGAGGCCGTCGCGATGGAGGTCTCCAGCCACGCCCTGGTCCTCGGCCGGGTCGACGGCTGTGTCTTCGACATCGCCGTGTTCACCAACCTCAGCCCGGAGCACATGGAGTTCCACTCCGACATGGAGGACTACTTCCGGGCCAAGGCAGAGCTGTTCACGCCGGAACGCAGCAGACTCGGCGTGATCAACGCCGACGACGGGTACGGCCGCCGGCTCGCCCGGGAGGCCACGGTCCCGGTCGTCACCTTCTCCGCCGAGGGCCACCCCGACGCCGACTGGCGCGCCGAGGACGTCCAGGTCGGCCCCATGGACTCCACGTTCACCGTCGTCGGCCCGAACGGCGAGCGGATCCACGCCAGGTCACCGATCGCGGGCCCCTTCAACGTGGCGAACACCCTCGCCGCCGTCGTCGCCCTCGCCGCCGCCGGTCTCGACCCGCAGACCGCCGCCGACGGCATCGCCGCCGTACCCGGCGTCCCCGGCCGTCTGGAGCGCGTGGACGCCGGGCAGCCCTATCTCGCGGTCGTCGACTACGCCCACAAGACCGACGCGGTCGAATCGGTGCTCAAGGCGCTGCGCAAGGTCACCAAGGGCCGGCTGCACGTGGTCCTCGGCTGCGGTGGCGACCGCGACCAGACCAAGCGCGCTCCGATGGGCGCCGCCGCGGCCCGGCTCGCCGACACGGCCGTACTGACTTCCGACAACCCCCGCTCCGAGGACCCGCTCGCGATCCTCGCGACCATGCTCCAGGGCGCCGCCTCCGTGCCCTCGCACGAGCGTGGCGAGGTGCTCCTGTTCGAGGACCGGGCCGCGGCGATCGCCGCCGCCGTGGGCCGCGCCCAGGCCGGCGACACCGTGCTGGTCGCGGGCAAGGGCCATGAGCAGGGCCAGGACATCGCCGGCGTGGTCCGACCCTTCGACGACCGCCAGGTGCTCCGCGAAGCCATCCAGAAGACCCAGGGATGAAAATCCAGAAGACCCAGGGGATGAACTTGTGATCGCCCTCTCCCTCGCCGAGATCGCAGCAGTCGTCGGCGGGCAGACGCACGACATACCGGATCCGTCCGTCCAGGTCACCGGGCCGGTCGTCCGGGACTCCCGCGAGGTGGAGCCCGGCAGCCTGTTCGCCGCCTTCGTCGGCGAGCGCGTGGACGGCCACGACTTCGCACCGCAGGTCGTCGAGGCGGGGGCGGTCGCCGTACTGGCGTCCCGCCCGGTCGGCGTGCCCGCGATCGTGGTCGAGGACGTGCAGACCGCCCTCGGCGCCCTCGCCCGGCACGTCGTACGCCGGCTCGGCGCGACCCTCGTCGCCCTGACCGGCTCGGCCGGCAAGACCAGCACCAAGGACCTCATCGCCCAGGTGCTCCAGCGCAAGGCGCCGACCGTGTTCACGCCCGGCTCCCTCAACAACGAGATCGGGCTGCCGCTGACCGCGCTGACCGCCACCGAGGAGACGCGGTTCCTCGTGCTGGAGATGGGCGCCCGCGGTGTCGGGCACATCCGCTACCTCACCGACCTCACCCCGCCGAAGATCGGCCTGGTGCTCAACGTCGGCACCGCCCACATCGGCGAGTTCGGCGGACGCGAGCAGATCGCGGAGGCGAAGGGGGAGCTCGTGGAGGCGCTGCCCGAGGACGGCGCCGCCATCCTCAACGCCGACGACCCGCTGGTCCGGGCGATGGCCCCGCGTACCAAGGCGAAGGTGGTCCTTTTCGGAGAGTCGGCCGAAGCGGACGTACGCGCCGAGAACGTGCGACTCACGGACAGTGGACAGCCGTCCTTCAGACTTCACACACCCTCCGGTGCAAGTGATGTGACCATGCGCCTGTACGGTGAGCACCACGTGTCGAACGCGCTCGCCGCGGCCGCCGTCGCCCATGAGCTGGGCATGTCCGCGGAAGAGATCGCCACCGCGCTCTCCGAGGCGGGCACCCTCTCCCGCTGGCGCATGGAGGTCACCGAGCGCCCGGACGGCGTGACCATCGTCAACGACGCCTACAACGCCAACCCCGAGTCCATGCGGGCCGCCCTCCGGGCGCTCGCGGCCATGGGCAAGGGGCGCCGCACGTGGGCGGTGCTCGGCAAGATGGCCGAGCTGGGGGACGAGGCGCTCGCCGAGCACGACGCCGTCGGACGGCTCGCCGTCCGGCTCAACGTCAGCAAGCTCGTCGCGGTCGGGGGGATTGAGGCCTCCTGGCTGCAACTGGGCGCATATAACGAGGGTTCGTGGGGTGAGGAGTCGGTGCACGTGTCCGACGCACAGGCGGCGATCGACCTGTTGCGCAGCGAGTTGCGCCCGGGGGACGTCGTGCTCGTGAAGGCGTCCCGTTCGGTGGGTCTGGAGAGCGTTGCCCAGGCGCTCGTCGAGGGCGAGGTTGCCGCCCGATGATGAAGCAGATCCTGTTCTCGGGAGTCATTGGCCTCTTCCTGACGCTGATCGGCACCCCGCTGCTGATCAAGCTTCTCGCCCGCAAGGGCTATGGCCAGTACATCCGTGACGACGGCCCGCGCGAGCACGCCAGCAAGCGCGGTACGCCGACCATGGGCGGCATCGCCTTCATCCTGGCGACGATCGCCGCGTACTTCCTGAGCAAGCTCATCACCGGCTACCCGCCCACCTACTCCGGCGTGCTGGTCCTCGGTTTGATGTTCGGCATGGGTCTGGTCGGCTTCCTCGACGACTACATCAAGATCGTCAAGCGCCGTTCGCTGGGTCTGCGGGCCAAGGCGAAGATGGCCGGCCAGCTGATCGTCGGCATCTCCTTCGCCGTGCTGTCGCTGATGTTCGCCGACGCGCGCGGCAACACCCCGGCCTCCACCAAGCTGTCGTTCATCACCGACTTCGGCTGGACCATCGGCCCGGTGCTGTTCGTCGTCTGGGCGCTGTTCATGATCCTCGCGATGTCGAACGGCGTGAACCTCACCGACGGTCTGGACGGCCTGGCCACCGGCGCCTCCGTGCTCGTCTTCGGCGCCTACACGTTCATCGGCGTCTGGCAGTTCCAGGAGTCCTGTGCCAACGCGCAGACCCTGACCAACCCGGCCGCCTGCTACGAGGTGCGCGATCCGCTCGACCTCGCGGTGATCGCCTCCGCCCTGATGGGCGCCTGCCTGGGCTTCCTGTGGTGGAACACCTCGCCGGCCAAGATCTTCATGGGCGACACCGGCTCGCTCGCCCTCGGCGGTGTCCTCACCGGCCTGGCCATCCTCTCCCGTACGGAGCTGCTGCTGGCCATCATGGGCGGCCTGTTCGTCCTCATCACCATGTCGGTCGTCATCCAGGTCGGCTCCTTCCGGCTCACCGGCAAGCGCGTCTTCCGGATGGCGCCACTCCAGCACCACTTCGAACTCAAGGGCTGGTCCGAGGTCCTGGTGGTGGTCCGATTCTGGATCATCCAGGGAATCTGTGTGATTGTCGGACTGGGCCTCTTCTATGCAGGATGGGCAGCGGAAAAGTGACCTCCAGCTCGGAGCTCTTCGACTTCCAGGGCAAGCGCGTCACCGTCGCCGGCCTCGGTGTCTCCGGCGTCCCGGCGGCCAAGGTGCTGCACGCGCGCGGGGCGATCGTCACCGTCGTCAACGACGGCGACGACGCACGCGCGCGTGAGCAGGCCGCGGAACTGGAGGCACTCGGGATCACCGTCCGCCTCGGCGACGGGGCGGCCCTCCCGGAGGGCACCGAGCTGATCGTCACCGCGCCCGGCTGGAAGCCGGACAAGCCGCTGTTCCTGGCGGCGGAGAAGGCGGGCGTGCCCGTCTGGGGCGACGTCGAGCTGGCCTGGCGCCTGCGCGGCCCCGAAGCGGCGCCCTGGCTCGCCGTCACCGGCACCAACGGCAAGACGACGACCGTGCAGATGCTGGCGTCGATCCTGAAGGCCGCGGGCCTGCGCACGGCCGCCGTCGGCAACATCGGCGTCTCCCTGCTGGACGCGGTCCTCGGCGAGGAGCATTACGACGTGCTCGCCGTGGAGCTCTCCAGCTACCAGCTGCACTGGGCGCCCTCGCTGCGCGCCCACTCGGCGGCCGTCCTCAACCTCGCCCCGGACCACCTCGACTGGCACGGCTCCATGGAGGCGTACGCGCGCGACAAGGGCCGTATCTATGGGGGCAATCGGGTCGCCTGCGTCTACAACGTCGAGGACAAGGCCACCGAGGACCTGGTCCGCGAGGCCGACGTCGAGGAGGGCTGCCGGGCCATCGGGTTCACCCTCGGCACCCCCGCGCCCTCCCAACTCGGCGTCGTCGACGGCATCCTGGTCGACCGCGCCTTCGTCGGGAACCGGCAGAAGAACGCGCAGGAGCTGGCCGAGGTCTCCGACGTCAACCCGCCGGCCCCGCACAACATCGCCAACGCCCTTGCCGCGGCGGCCCTCGCGCGTGCCTTCGGGGTGCCCGCCCAGGCCGTCCGCGACGGCCTCAGGTCCTTCCGGCCGGACGCCCACCGCATCGCGCACGTCGCCGACATCGACTCGGTGGCGTATGTGGACGACTCCAAGGCCACCAACACGCATGCCGCCGAAGCCTCATTGGCATCATATGAGTCGATTGTATGGATTGCGGGTGGTCTGGCGAAGGGTGCGTCCTTCGACGAGCTGGTCGCCAAGTCGGCAAAGCGACTTCGTGGTGCCGTCCTGCTCGGCGCCGATCGTGCCCTGATCCGCGACGCCCTCGCGCGACACGCCCCCGAAGTACCCGTCGTCGACCTCGACCGGACCGACACTGAGGCGATGCTCCAGGCGGTGAGGGAAGCGAAGCGGCTCGCGCAGCCCGGTGACACGGTGCTGCTGGCCCCGGCCTGCGCCTCCATGGACATGTTCACCAACTACAACCAGCGCGGTGACGCGTTCGCGGCGGCGGTCCGCGAACTCGAAGCCTGACCCCGGCCGCCCGCCGGGCGGATCTTGGGAGGGACGCGTGGGACGGTCGACGTTCAGTGGAGGCGTTGATGCCCAGTAGCCGTACCGGTCGGCCGCCCGTGCAAGGGGCGTCCCGCCGTCCCGCCGTCCCCGGACCCCGGCGTGACAGTCCCGTGCAACGGTTCTACATGCGTGCCAAGAAGGCCTGGGACCGTCCGCTGACCGCCTACTACCTGATCCTCGGCGGCAGCGTGCTGATCACCGTGCTCGGCCTGGTCATGGTCTACTCGGCCTCCCAGGTCACCGCGTTGCAGATGGCGCTGCCGGGGTCGTACTTCTTCCGCAAGCAGCTGCTGGCCGCCGTGCTGGGCGGGGTACTGATGTTCGTGGCCTCCCGCATGCCGGTGAAGCTGCACCGGGCGCTGGCCTACCCGATCCTGGCCTGCGCCGTCTTCCTGATGGCCCTGGTGCAGGTGCCTGGGATAGGGAAGACGGTCAACGGCAACCAGAACTGGATCGCCCTCGGTGGCTCCTTCCAGATCCAGCCGAGCGAGTTCGGCAAGCTGGCCCTGGTGCTGTGGGGCGCGGACCTGATCGCCCGCAAGCAGGAGAAGAAGCTGCTGACCCAGTGGAAGCACATGCTCGTGCCGCTGGTGCCGGTCACCTTCCTGCTGCTCGGGCTGATCATGCTCGGCGGCGACATGGGTACGACGATCATCCTCACGGCGGTCCTGTTCGGCCTGCTGTGGCTCGCGGGGGCGCCGACCAGGCTGTTCGCCATGGTGCTGCAGATCGCCGCTCTGCTCGCTTTCGTCGCCATCAAGACCAGCCCCAACCGGATGGCCCGGCTCGCCTGCATCGGCGCCACCGAGCCCAAGACGGGCGTGGCCGACTGCTGGCAGGCCGTGCACGGGATCTACGCGCTCGCCTCCGGTGGACTCTTCGGCTCCGGTCTCGGTGCGAGTGTGGAAAAATGGGGCCAACTCCCGGAAGCCCATACCGACTTCATCTTCGCGGTCACCGGTGAGGAACTGGGCCTGGCGGGGACACTGTCGGTGCTGGCCCTGTTCGCGGCTCTAGGCTATGCGGGTATCCGCGTGGCCGGACGCACGGAGGACCCCTTCGTGAGGTATGCCGCGGGAGGCGTGACCACCTGGATCATGGCCCAGGCGGTGATCAACATCGGTGCGGTGCTCGGTCTGCTGCCGATCGCCGGCGTCCCCCTCCCGCTGTTCTCCTACGGAGGGTCCGCCCTGCTGCCGACCATGTTCGCCATCGGGTTGCTGATCGCCTTCGCGCGCGACGATCCCGCTGCGCGGGCGGCGCTTGCGATGCGGCAACCTCGCTTTGGTAGAAAGCGGGGAGCCGGGGGCTCGGCGCCTGCCAGAAGGCAGGCCGGAGCTCCCCGGAGATGGAACACGATGCGACGGCGTGCCTCGAGGGCGCGTTCGTCCGGAGAGCGGTGAATTTCGGTGCATGTCGTACTCGCCGGTGGGGGGACCGCCGGCCACATCGAGCCCGCGCTCGCCCTCGCGGACGCCCTGCGCAGGCAGGACCCGACCGTGGGGATCACGGCCCTGGGCACGGAGCGCGGCCTGGAGACCAGGCTGGTGCCCGAGCGCGGCTATGAGCTGGCGCTGATCCCGGCGGTGCCGCTGCCCCGTAAGCCCACCCCTGAGCTGATCACCGTCCCGGGCCGGCTGCGCGGCACCATCAAGGCCGCCGAGCAGATCCTGGAACGCACCAAGGCGGATGTCGTGGTCGGTTTCGGCGGTTATGTCGCCCTGCCCGGCTATCTGGCCGCCAAGCGCCTCGGTGTGCCGATCGTGATCCACGAGGCCAACGCCCGCCCGGGCCTGGCCAACAAGATCGGCTCGCGGTACGCCGCCCGGGTCGCCGTCTCCACGCCGGACAGCAAGCTGCGCGACGCCCGCTACATCGGCATCCCGCTGCGCCGCGCCATCGCCACCCTGGACCGGGCCGCTTCCCGCCCCGAGGGGCGCCACCGCTTCGGCCTCGACCCGAACCTGCCCACGCTGCTCGTCTCCGGCGGCTCCCAGGGCGCCCGGCGCCTGAACGAGGTGACCCAGCAGGTCGCCCCGTGGCTTCAGCAGGCCGGTATCCAGATCCTGCACGCGGTCGGCCCGAAGAACGAACTGCCGCAGGTGCATCAGATGCCGGGAATGCCCCCCTATGTCCCGGTAAGTTACCTGGACCGGATGGACCTCGCGTACGCCGCGGCCGACATGATGCTCTGCCGCGCGGGCGCGATGACCGTGGCCGAACTCTCCGCCGTCGGGCTTCCGGCCGCCTACGTCCCGCTGCCCATCGGCAACGGCGAACAGCGGCTGAACGCCCAGCCGGTGGTGAAGGCCGGCGGCGGACTCCTCGTCGACGACGCGGAACTGACACCCGAGTGGGTGCAGCAGAACGTGCTGCCCGTGCTCGCCGACCCGCACCGGCTGTACGAGATGTCCCGCGCGGCAAGTGAGTTCGGTCGCCGGGACGCCGACGAGCTGCTCGTCGGCATGGTGTACGAGGCGATCGCCTCGCGCCGTTAGGACCGTATGACGAAAGGGCAGTGAGCGTGGCCGGACCGACTACCGCCGAGCGCGGTGAACGCCAGCAGAAGCCGTCCGGCCCGCCGCCCGCCCGCAGGCTCAGAAGGCGGCGCCTTCGTACGATCGTCATTCTGGCCGTGGCCGTCGTGCTGCTCGGGGCCGGTGGCGCCTGGGTGTTGTACGGCTCCGCATGGCTGCGCGTCGGACATGTATCGGTGTCCGGCGCGGATGTCCTGACCCCCGGCGAGGTGCGCGACGCGGCGGACGTGCCGGTCGGGGCCCCGATGATTTCCGTCGACATCAACGCCATCGAAGCCCGGCTTCGCCGGAAATTGCCCAGAATTGACACTGTTGATGTGGTCCGCTCCTGGCCTCATGGAATCGGACTGAAAGTGACCGAGCGCACTCCGGTTCTGCTTCTCCGAAAGGGCGGGAACTTCGTCGAAGTCGATGACGAAGGTGTCCGTTTCGCCACGGTTTCTGAGGCACCGAAAGCCGTTCCGGCACTGGAATTGTCCGTCTCCCGCACGGGTCCCGGAGCCGCCGGCTTCCGCCGGTTCGGCACCGACCGGCTGGTGCGCGAGGCGGTCCGGGTCGCCGGCGCGCTGCCGGCCGCCGTGGCGCAGGAGACCCGGACCGTCCAAGTCCGTTCCTACGACAACATCTCGCTGCAGTTGGCCGACGGCCGCACCGTGGGATGGGGCAGCAGCGAGAACGGCCGGGCCAAGGCACGAACCCTCACGGCTCTCATGAAAGCAGCTCCCGGCGCGCGGCACTTCGACGTCAGCGTTCCCACTGCCCCTGCGTCATCGGGGAGTTGACGCACATCAGCGCAGGCCAGCACCCTGGTTGGGCACTGCTACGGCTGATCACATAGGGTGAAAAGAAAAACGGGAGGTTCGGCGTGTTCGTTGAACGTGCGCCACTTGTCGACTTAGTGTCCTGTTCAGAAGACTTCAGGGAACACACACACTGGTAACCCTAAACTTCAGGGTTAGGGTTCGGGTCGGCGCTACGGACCGTCCCATTCGGCATCCGTCGTCCCGGCGCGGGACACCGCACGGCGGCGACAACGTAATTCGAGGCGAGAGGCCTTCGACGTGGCAGCACCGCAGAACTACCTCGCAGTCATCAAGGTCATCGGTGTCGGCGGCGGTGGTGTCAATGCCATCAACCGGATGATCGAGGTCGGTCTCAAGGGCGTCGAGTTCATCGCCATCAACACCGACGCACAGGCGCTGTTGATGAGCGACGCCGACGTCAAGCTCGACGTCGGCCGTGAACTCACCCGCGGACTCGGCGCCGGGGCCAACCCGGCCGTCGGCCGCAAGGCCGCCGAGGACCACCGCGAGGAGATCGAGGAGGTCCTCAAGGGGGCCGACATGGTCTTCGTGACGGCCGGTGAAGGCGGCGGCACCGGCACCGGCGGCGCACCCGTGGTGGCCAACATCGCGCGCTCGCTCGGCGCCCTCACCATCGGCGTGGTCACGCGCCCGTTCACCTTCGAGGGACGGCGCCGGGCGAACCAGGCCGAGGACGGCATCGCCGAGCTGCGCGAAGAGGTCGACACCCTCATCGTCATCCCGAACGACCGGCTGCTGTCCATCTCGGACCGCCAGGTCTCGGTCCTGGACGCCTTCAAGTCCGCCGACCAGGTCCTGCTCTCCGGTGTCCAGGGCATCACCGACCTCATCACCACCCCCGGCCTCATCAACCTCGACTTCGCCGACGTGAAGTCGGTCATGTCCGAGGCCGGTTCGGCCCTCATGGGGATCGGCTCGGCCCGCGGCGACGACCGCGCGGTGGCAGCGGCCGAGATGGCGATCTCCTCGCCGCTCCTGGAGGCGTCCATCGACGGCGCCCGGGGCGTGCTGCTCTCCATCTCCGGTGGCTCCGACCTCGGTCTGTTCGAGATCAACGAGGCCGCCCAGCTGGTCAGCGAGGCCGCCCACCCCGAGGCGAACATCATCTTCGGCGCGGTCATCGACGACGCCCTCGGTGACGAGGTCCGGGTCACCGTGATCGCGGCCGGCTTCGACGGCGGCCAGCCGCCCGCCCGCCGGGACAACGTCCTCGGCTCGGCCTCGACTTCGGCCTCCCCCCGCCGTGAGGAGCCCGCTCAGGCCCGGCCGAGCGAGCCCAGCCGCCCGTCCTTCGGCTCGCTGGGCAGCGTCAAGCCGAAGGAGGAGCCGGAGCAGGCGCCCGAGCCGGTGGCCGAGATCCCGGTCACCCCGCCGGTGACACCGGCGCCCCGGACCTACTCGGACAGCGCGGCCGAGGAGCTGGACGTGCCGGACTTCCTGAAGTGATAGGACAGCGCGAGAGTGTGAGCGGCGCGCACTTCGCCTTCACCGACCGGTGGGGCGGGGTGAGCGCCGCTCCGTATGAGGAGCTCAACCTCGGCGGCGCGGTCGGCGACGCCTCCGAGGCCGTACGAGCCAACCGGGAGATCGCCGCCAAGTCGCTCGGCCTCGACCCGGGCCGGGTCGTCTGGATGAACCAGGTGCACGGCGCCGACGTGGCCGTGGTGGCGGAGCCCTGGGGCACGGGGCCGGTGCCGGAGGCCGACGCCGTCGTCACCGCCCGCCGCGGACTCGCCCTCGCCGTCCTCACCGCCGACTGTGTGCCGGTGCTGCTGGCCGATCCCGTCGCCGGGGTCGTCGCGGCGGCGCACGCGGGCCGGCCCGGCATGGCCAAGGGGGTCGTCCCCGCCGCGGTGCGGGCCATGGTCGGACTCGGCGCCGCGCCGGACCGGATCGTCGCCCGCACCGGCCCGGCCGTGTGCGGACGGTGCTACGAGGTGCCGGAGCCGATGCGCGCCGAAGTGGCCGCCGTCGAGCCGGCGGCGCACGCTGAGACGAGCTGGGGTACGCCGGCGGTCGATGTGGGCGCCGGGGTGCACGCGCAGCTCGACCGGCTCGGGGTGTGCGACCGGGCGCAGTCGCCGGTGTGCACGCTGGAGTCGGGCGACCACTTCTCGTACCGCCGCGACCGCACCACCGGGCGGCTCGCGAGCTACGTCTGGCTGGACTGATGGGGCATGACGGACCGTAAGACCGAACTCGCCGGAAATCTGGCGAAAGTGGAGCAGCGTATCGCCGCCGCGTGTGTGGCGGCAGGGCGCAGGCGGGAGGAGGTGACCCTGATCGTGGTCACCAAGACCTATCCGGCGAGCGATGTGCGGATCCTGTCGGAACTCGGTGTGCGCCATGTCGCCGAGAACCGCGACCAGGACGCGGCGCCGAAGGCCGCCGCGTGCGCAGATCTGCCACTGACATGGCATTTCGTCGGTCAGTTGCAGACCAACAAGGTCCGTTCCGTGGTCGGTTATGCCGATGTGGTGCAGTCCGTCGACCGTACCCGGCTCGTCACCGCGCTGTCCAAGGAGGCGGTGCGGGCGGGGCGTGAGGTCGGCTGCCTGCTCCAGGTGGCGCTGGACGCGGGCGAGAGCGAGCGGGAACCAGAAGGAGCGCGAAGCTCGTTGCAAGGGCGGTGGCGGGAGACGGGCGGGCGTGGCGGCGTCGCGCCCGGCGGAATCGAAGAGTTGGCCGACGTCGTGGCCCGGGCTCCGGGGCTGCGGCTCGACGGTCTGATGACCGTCGCTCCGCTCACCGGCGAGTACGCGGGACGCGAACGGGCGGCGTTCGAGCGGCTCATGGATTTGTCGACTGACCTGCGCCGGACTCATCCGGCTGCAACCATGGTGTCGGCAGGGATGAGCGCGGACCTCGAACAGGCCGTGGCCGCCGGAGCGACACATGTGCGCGTCGGCACTGCGGTACTCGGAGTCCGCCCCAAGCTCGGGTAACGTCGCCAAGAAGTCGGACCACAGCAGAAAATATGGTCAATGCCCGTGAATGCGGGCGCAACGACCCCGTGGATCGCGGGCACTTGGCAGTCGTCAGCCGATCCACCACAGAGCGGAGGACTCAGAGCATGGCCGGCGCGATGCGCAAGATGGCGGTCTACCTCGGCCTCGTGGAGGACGATGGGTACGACGGCCGAGGATTCGACCCCGACGACGACTTCGAGCCCGAACTGGACCCGGAGCCGGAGCGGGATCACCGACGGCACGAATCTTCACACCAGTCGCACAGTGCACATCAGTCCCAAAGGGACGAAGAGGTGCGAATCGTGCAACCGCCCGCGCCACGCGAGCCGGTGGCCCGTTCGACTTCGCTCGCCGCGGAATCCGGACGTCCGGCGCGCATCGCGCCCGTGGCATCCATCACACAAGAACGTCAGTCCCTGGAGAAGAACGCACCGGTGATCATGCCCAAGGTCGTGTCGGAACGAGAGCCGTACCGGATCACCACACTTCACCCCCGGACCTACAACGAGGCCCGTACCATCGGGGAACACTTCCGTGAGGGCACCCCGGTGATCATGAATCTGACTGAGATGGATGACACAGACGCGAAGCGACTTGTCGACTTTGCGGCCGGTTTGGTGTTTGGTCTTCACGGCAGCATCGAGCGGGTGACGCAGAAGGTGTTCCTGTTGTCTCCTGCTAACGTCGATGTCACGGCGGAGGACAAGGCCCGCATCGCAGAGGGCGGGTTCTTCAACCAGAGCTGAGACGCACAACCGGATCGACGTTCGGAAGAGCACGGACAGGGGAGAGGGAAGCGCAGGCCATGAGCGTGTTCATCACGGTGGTCCACACCGCGCTACTGGTGTTCCTCGTCGTGCTCATTTTCCGGCTCGTCATGGATTATGTGTTCCAGTTCGCCCGCTCGTGGCAACCCGGCAAGGCGATGGTGGTCGTACTGGAGGCCACCTACACTGTCACCGATCCACCGCTGAAGCTTCTGCGGCGGTTCATCCCGCCGCTGCGTCTCGGGGGCGTGGCGCTCGACCTGTCCTTCTTCGTACTGATGATCATCGTCTACATCCTCCTCTCCATCACGGGGAGCTTCATGTGATGAGTGTGGACGATACGGTCTTGCCGACTGCCGATGACTACGTTGAGGTGAAGAGATGCCGTTGACCCCCGAGGACGTGCGGAACAAGCAGTTCACGACCGTCCGCCTCCGAGAAGGCTATGACGAGGACGAGGTCGATGCCTTCCTCGACGAGGTCGAAGCCGAACTGACCCGTCTGCTCCGCGAGAACGAGGACCTGCGCGCCAAGCTGGCCGCGGCGACCCGTGCGGCCGCGCAGAACCAGCAGAACATGCGCAAGGGTCCGCCGGAGCAGGACCAGCAGCAGCATCCGCAGCAGCAGGGCATGCGAGGACCCGGCGCGCCGGTGCCCGCCGGCATATCGGGCCCGCCGCAGCAGCAGATGGGTGGCCCCATGGGTGGCCCGCCCCAGCTGCCGAGCGGCGCCCCGCAGCTGCCCGCCGGTCCCGGCGGTCAGGGCGGCCCCCAGGGTCCCGGTCCGATGGGCCAGGGTCCGATGGGCCAGGGCCCCATGGGTCAGGGCCCCATGGGTCAAGGCCCGATGGGTCAGGGCCCGATGGGCGGACAGCCGCCCATGCAGCAGCAGATGGGCATGGGCGGTCCCATGGGTGGACCCGGCATGCCCGGTCAGGGCCCTGGTGGCGACAGCGCCGCCCGAGTCCTCTCGCTGGCCCAGCAGACCGCCGACCAGGCGATCGCCGAGGCCCGCTCCGAGGCCAACAAGATCGTCGGCGAGGCCCGCAGCCGCGCCGAGGGTCTGGAGCGTGACGCCCGTGCCAAGGCCGACGCCCTGGAGCGGGACGCGCAGGAGAAGCACCGCGTCGCGATGGGCTCCCTGGAGTCCGCCCGCGCCACGCTGGAGCGCAAGGTCGAGGACCTGCGTGGCTTCGAACGCGAGTACCGCACGCGGCTCAAGTCGTACCTCGAGTCCCAGCTGCGCCAGCTGGAGACCCAGGCCGACGACTCGCTCGCTCCGCCGCGCACCCCGGCCACCGCGTCTCTGCCGCCGTCCCCGGCGCCCTCCATGGCCCCGGCCGGTGCCAGCGCCCCGTCCTACGGCGGCAACCAGACGATGGGCGGCAACCCCGCTCCGTCCGCCCCGTCCTACGGCGGCCAGCAGCAGATGACCCCGGCCATGACGCAGCCCATGGCCCCGGTCCGGCCGCAGGGCCCGTCCCCGATGGGCCAGGCACCCTCGCCGATGCGCGGGTTCCTGATCGACGAGGACGACAACTGAGCACCGGGCACTAGTACGACAACGGCGTCGGCAGCGCTCAATAGGGCGGGCCCCCTGGACTTCGGTCCCGGGGGCCCGCCCTATTTACGCGGGTTGAGTGACGAAACTCAGGGGCACGAGGAGTCTCGCACAGTAACTGGACTGACCGGCACCTATGAAAATGGACTGACCGGCACCTATGAAGGCGGCCCGGCCTCCTCACCGGAGACCGGGCCCTTCTCAAACCGCTCGGCGCTTATGCCTTCCGCAGCCGGAAGGTGAGAGACAGCCCCTCATCGGTGAACGGCTCACCAAAGCTGTCGTCGCCCTCACCCTGCTGGAAGTCGGTGGCCAAAACCTCGTCGGCGATCAACTCACTGTGCTCAGCCAGCGCGGCGACCACCGCCGGGTCGGTCGACATCCAGCGCAGAGCGATCCGGTCGGCCACATCCAGCCCGCTGTTCTTACGGGCCTCCTGGATCAGCCGGATCGCGTCACGGGCCAGGCCCGCCTGCCGCAGCTCCTCGGTGATCTCCAGGTCCAGGGCGACGGTGGCACCCGAGTCGGAGGCCACCGACCAGCCCTCGCGCGGGGTCTCGGTGATGATCACCTCGTCCGGGGCGAGCGTGACCGTCTCACCGTCGACCTCCACCGACGCCGTGCCCTCGCGCAGCGCCAGCGACAGCACGGCCGCGTCGGCGGTCGCGATCGCCTTCGCCACGTCCTGGACCCGCTTGCCGAACCGCTTGCCCAGCGCACGGAAGTTGGCCTTGGCGGTGGTGTCCACCAGGCTGCCGCCCACCTCGGACAGCGAGGCCAGCGAGGAGACGTTCAGCTCCTCGGTGATCTGGGTGTGCAGCTCCGGGTCCAGGGACTCGAAGCCGGTCGCGGCGATCAGCGCGCGAGACAGCGGCTGACGCGTCTTGACGCCGGACTCCGCGCGCGTGGCCCGGCCCAGCTCCACCAGGCGGCGGACCAGAACCATCTGCTTCGACAGCTCCGGGTCGATCGCCGACAGGTCCGCCTCCGGCCAGGCCGCCAGGTGCACGGACTCCGGGGCGCCCGGGGTCACCGGCGCGACCAGGTCCTGCCAGACCCGCTCGGTGATGAACGGGACGATCGGCGCCATCAGCTTCGTGACCGTCTCCAGCACCTCGTGCAGCGTGCGCAGCGCGGCCTTGTCGCCCTGCCAGAAGCGGCGGCGCGAGCGACGGACGTACCAGTTGGACAGGTCGTCGACGAACGCGGACAGCAGCTTGCCGGCGCGCTGGGTGTCGTACGCCTCCAGCGCCTGGGTCACCTGGTCGGTGAGGGCGTGCAGTTCGGACAGCAGCCAGCGGTCGATCAGCGGGCGCTCGGCCGGGGCCGGGTCCGCCGCACTGGGCGCCCACGCGGACGTACGGGCGTACAGCGCCTGGAAGGCGACCGTGTTCCAGTAGGTCAGCAGGGTCTTGCGGACGACCTCCTGGATGGTGCCGTGGCCGACCCGGCGGGCCGCCCACGGGGAGCCGCCGGCCGCCATGAACCAGCGCACCGCGTCGGCGCCGTTGGCGTCCATGAGCGGGATCGGCTGCAGGATGTTGCCCAGGTGCTTGGACATCTTGCGGCCGTCCTCGGCGAGGATGTGGCCCAGGCAGACGACGTTCTCGTACGACGACTTGTCGAAGACGAGGGTGCCGACGGCCATCAGCGTGTAGAACCAGCCGCGGGTCTGGTCGATCGCCTCGGAGATGAACTGCGCCGGGTACCGGCTCTCGAACAGCTCCTTGTTCTTGTACGGGTAGCCCCACTGCGCGAACGGCATCGAGCCCGAGTCGTACCAGGCGTCGATGACCTCCGGCACGCGCGTGGCCGTCTTTCCGCAGCCCTCCTGGGGGCAGTCGAAGGTGACCTCGTCGATGTACGGGCGGTGCGGGTCGAGGTTCGACTGGGCGGCGCCGGACAGCTCGGTCAGCTCGGCGCGGGAGCCCACGCAGGTGAGGTGGTCGTCCTCGCAGCGCCAGACCGGCAGCGGGGTGCCCCAGTAGCGGTTGCGGGACAGCGCCCAGTCGATGTTGTTGTTCAGCCAGTCGCCGTACCGGCCGTGCTTGACCGTCTCGGGGTACCAGTTGGTCTTCTCGTTCTCCTGGACGAGGCGGTCCTTGATCGCCGTCGTGCGGATGTACCAGGACGGCTGTGCGTAGTAGAGCAGCGCGGTGTGGCAGCGCCAGCAGTGCGGGTAGCTGTGCTCGTACGGGATGTGCTTGAAGAGCAGACCGCGCTGCTGGAGGTCCTCGGTGAGCTTTTCGTCCGCCTTCTTGAAGAAGACGCCGCCCACCAGCGGGACGTCCTCCTCGAAGGTGCCGTCCGGGCGGACCGGGTTGACCACGGGCAGGCCGTACGCGCGGCAGACCTTGAGGTCGTCCTCACCGAAGGCGGGGGACTGGTGCACCAGACCCGTACCGTCCTCGGTGGTGACGTAGTCGGCGTTGACCACGTAGTGCGCCGGCTCCGGGCTGTGCCCATTGGTTCCCTCGCCGACGCTCGGGAACTCGACCAGCTCGAACGGACGTTGGTACGTCCAGCGCTCCATCTCGGCGCCGGTGAAGGTCTGCCCCGTGGTCTCCCAGCCCTCGCCGAGCGCCTTGGCGACGAGCTGCTCGGCGACGACGAGCTTCTCCTCACCGTCGGTCGCGACGACATAGGTGACCTCCGGGTGCGCGGCGACCGCCGTGTTGGACACCAGGGTCCAGGGGGTCGTCGTCCACACCAGGAGTGCGGCCTCGCCGGCGAGCGGACCGGAGGTGAGCGGGAAACGGACGTACACGGACGGGTCGACGACCGTCTCGTAGCCCTGTGCCAGCTCGTGGTCGGACAGGCCGGTACCGCAGCGCGGGCACCAGGGGGCGACGCGGTGGTCCTGTACCAGCAGGCCCTTGCCGAAGATCTCCTTCAGCGACCACCAGACGGACTCCACGTACTCGGGGTCCATGGTGCGGTAGGCGTCGTCCAGGTCGACCCAGTAGCCCATGCGGGTCGTCAGCGCGGCGAAGGCGTCGGTGTGCCGGGTCACCGACTCGCGGCACTTCGCGTTGAACTCGGCGATGCCGTACGCCTCGATGTCCTGTTTGCCCGAGAAGCCCAGCTCCTTCTCGACCGCCAGCTCCACCGGCAGGCCATGGCAGTCCCAGCCGGCCTTGCGGGCCACGTGGTAGCCGCGCATGGTGCGGAAGCGGGGGAAGACGTCCTTGAAGACGCGCGCCTCGATGTGGTGGGCGCCGGGCATGCCGTTCGCGGTGGGCGGGCCCTCGTAGAACACCCACTCCGGGCGGCCCTCGGACTGCTCCAGGCTCTTGGCGAAGATCTTCTGCTCGCGCCAGAAGTCGAGCACGGCGTGCTCAAGAGCGGGCAGGTCGACCTGTGCGGGCACCTGGCGGTACGTCGGCGCTGTCATCTGCGAGCATCCTCCAACGGACTTGCTGCCTTCCGTCGGAGGGACGAGAGCCTTCGATCCTGTCTACGCCGTGTGCGGCGCGCTCCCGCGGTACCACCCTCCTTGGCCCTCCGTCGCGCCGTACACGCCGGTGAGCCCCCTCATTGGGGTCGCGAAGCCGGTTCTACTCGCCGCAGCACTCTGGCTGCGGCTTTCTTCCGGCGGCTCCGGGGTGATCTTCACGCCGCGCTCACCCCCGGGCTCACACCGTCCCCGGGTCGCTCTGGGCTGCGTACGCCGCTACTCGTCCCCATCCACGCTTCTCGCTCCGCCCAGTGTACGGCGCCCCGCGGACAGCGGCTGACCGGTTTTCCGCGCGGTACGGCCGTGGGCGGCGTGACCGGCCCGGATGACCCGAATGGCGCGAGGCGGGCGCTCGGGTCCGGGGAGGCCAGGCCGGTCGGATTACCCGCCGGGGAGCTGGGCACAACGGATGCAGGCCCGTTGCGTGGGGGTGAGGGCGGGCGAATCGGGCGGTGTGCCCCGTTGCCGCGGGACTCAAGTCGATTTATCGTCCCAGCACGATTCGCGAACAAGATCACAATATGTGAAGGGGTCGCGGCCATGGTGGCGAAAAAGACCGCCGTACAGCAGCCGGCGACCGGCCGGCGCAGGGGCGCGGCCGCCTCCGGTGCAGCGGCTGCGCCTGTTGGCGAGGCCAAGGCAGTGGCCGGCAAGAAGAGGGCGACCGGGGGGAGGGGCGCGGAGCCGGCCGCGAAGAAGCCGGCGCGGAAAGAAGCGGCCGTGAAGGAGCCCGCCGCCGGGAAGACGACCGCGAAGACGGCCGCCGCCGGAAAGACGACCGGAAAGACGGCCGGGAAGAAGGCCGCGGCGAAGGAGACGGCCGCAAGGAAGACGGCTGTCAAGGAGATGGCTGCCGAGAAGGCCGCGGCGAAGAAGAACGAGGTCAGGAAGGCCGAGGCCAAAAAGACTGCGGCCAGGAAGGCCGAGGCCGAGGAGACGGCCGCCAAGGCCACCAAGAAGACCGCCGCCACGAAGTCCGGGACGAAGGAGACGGTGGCCGAGAAGGCGGCGGTGAAGGAAATGGCCGGAGAGAGGGCGGCCGCCGACAAGACCGGTGGCAGGAAGGCCGGCGCCAGGAAGGCGGCTTCCGAGGAGGCACCGGGCAAGGGGACCGCGGCCAAGAAGACCACAGCAAAGACGGCCGTTGCCGAGAAGGCGCCGGCCACGGAGGCCGTCGGCAAGCAGGCCGTCGGCAACAAGACCGTTGGCAAGAAGGCCGCCGGGAAGAAGGCGGCGGTGAAAGGGGTGGCGGAGGCGGAGGAGACGGCCGTCAGGAAGCCGGCGGCGAAGAAGGCCGGCGGCAGGAAGGCGGCCGCCGAGGGCGTCTCCACGGAGACGGCCGATGCGAGCACGGCCAAGAAAGCGGGCGCGGCGCGGGCCGCGAAGCAGACGGGAGCCACGACAGTGGTTGCGAAGAAGACTCCTGGCACGGCCACGGCGGAGAGCGCCGTTCCCAAGGCGCGGGTCGCCGCCGCGGAACCCGGCGAGCTGGCGGTGCGCCCCGGCGAGGACCCCTGGACCTCGGAAGAGGTCGCCGAGGCCCGCGCCGGACTGCTGTCCGAGGTGGAGCGGCTGCGCGCCGAGATCAGCAACTCCGAGGCTTCCCTGGTGGGCCTGATGCGGGACTCCGGGGACGGCGCGGGAGACGACCAGGCCGACACCGGAACCAAGAACATCGCGCGTGAGCACGAGATGGCGCTGGCCGCCAACGCGCGCGACATGCTGGTCCAGAACGAGCACGCCCTGGAGCGGCTGGACGCGGGCACCTACGGCCTCTGCGAGAACTGCGGCAACCCCATCGGCAAGGCCCGGATGCAGGCCTTCCCCAGGGCCACGCTGTGCGTCGAGTGCAAGCAGAAGCAGGAACGCCGCTCCTGAGCGTGCCGGGCCGTGCCGTAGTCTCGTCCTCAGTCAGGCACCTAGGTTGAGGGACTCACGTGGCAGAGGCGGAGCGCATCATCGGTACGCCGGACACCCCGAACGACAGCGGCGAGCAGCCGGCGGCAGGCGCGTCCGCCGGTTCCGGTGCGTCCGCCGCGCCCGGTGTGTCCGGAGCGGGCGAGCGACAGGCCCCGGCGGACGTGCGGGGCCCCCGCGGGCGCCGGATCGCTCTGCTGTTCGCGGTGGCCGCGTTCGCGTACGCCCTCGACCTGATCAGCAAGACGATCGTGGTCGCCAAGCTGGAGGGCCATGCGCCGATCAAGGTCATCGGGGACTGGCTGGAGCTGAACGCCATCCGCAACCCGGGCGCGGCCTTCGGCTTCGGCGCGGCCTTCACGATCATCTTCACCCTGATCGCCGCGGCCGTGATCGTGGTGATCATGCGCCTGGCCCGCAAGCTCTACAGCTACCCGTGGGCCATCGCGCTCGGCCTGCTGCTCGGCGGCGCCCTCGGCAACCTCACCGACCGGATCTTCCGCTCACCGGGCGTCTTCGAGGGCAAGGTCGTGGACTTCATCGCGCCCAAGGGCTTCGCTGTGTTCAACCTCGCGGACTCGGCGATCGTGTGCGGCGGCATCCTGATCGTGCTGCTCTCCTTCCGGGGCCTTGACCCGGACGGCACGGTCCACAAGGACTGAGGCCGCGGCACGGTCCGCAAGGACCGGCGCCAGAGTTCTCGACAGCCGGTTTTCCACAGGCTCGTTCGGGCCGGTTCCACCCGTCCGGCATACTCGACGGGTGAGCACGATTCCCGAGATCCGTACCCTGCCCGTGCCCGACGGCCTGGAGGGCGAGCGCGTCGACGCCGCCATCTCCCGCATGTTCGGCTTCTCCCGCACGAAGGCGGCCGAGCTGGCCGCGGCCGGCAAGGTGCAGGTCGACGGCACGGTGGTCGGCAAGTCCGAGCGCGTGAGCGGCGGCGCCTGGCTCGAGGTCGAGATGCCGCAGGCGCCCGCGCCCGTGCAGGTGGTCGCCGAGCCGGTCGAGGGCATGGAGATCGTGCACGACGACGAGGACGTGGTCGTGATCGTCAAGCCGGTCGGCGTGGCCGCTCACCCGTCGCCGGGCTGGAGCGGCCCCACCGTCATCGGCGGCCTCGCCGCCGCCGGGTACCGGATCTCCACCTCCGGCGCCGCCGAGCGCCAGGGCATCGTGCACCGCCTGGACGTCGGCACCTCGGGCCTCATGGTCGTCGCGAAGTCGGAGCGGGCGTACACGTCGCTCAAGCGCCAGTTCAAGGAGCGCACGGTCGACAAGCGCTACCACACCCTCGTCCAGGGCCACCCGGATCCGACGAGCGGCACGATCGACGCACCGATCGGCCGCCACCCGAACCACGACTACAAGTGGGCGGTCACGGCCGACGGCAAGCCCTCCGTGACGCACTACGACCTCATCGAGGCGTTCCGCGCCGCCTCCCTGCTGGACGTGAAGCTGGAGACCGGCCGCACCCACCAGATCCGGGTGCACATGTCCGCCCACCGCCACCCCTGCGTCGGCGACCTCACCTACGGCGCCGACCCCACCCTCGCCAAGCGGCTGCGGCTGACCCGCCAGTGGCTGCACGCGGTGCGCCTCGGTTTCGAGCACCCCGGGGACGGCCAGTGGGTGGAGTTCGTGAGCGAGTACCCGGAGGACCTGCAGCAGGCCCTTGACCAGGTCCGCGAGGAGACGTACGCGTGAGCGTGCCGTACAGCGTCCGGATCGCCGAGGGCCCCGCCGACCGCGAGGCCTGCTTCGCGGTCCGCAAGGAGGTCTTCGTCCAGGAGCAGGGCGTCGCCGAGGACCTCGAGTACGACGCCTACGACGCGGTCGCCGTGCATGTCCTGGCGGTCCGCGAGGACGGAGCGCCGCTCGGCACCGGGCGGCTGCTGCACGGTGCGGTCGCGGCGGAGAAGACCGGTGGGGACGCGTCGGTGGGCTCCCTGGGCCGGCTCGCCGTCTCCCGCGAGGCCCGCGGGCTGGGCGTCGGCGTGGCTCTGGTCCGAGCCATCGAGGACGCGGCACGTGCGCGTGGTCTCACCGCAGTGGACCTGCACGCCCAGACCCACGCCCTGGGCTTCTACGAGCGCCTCGGCTACGCGCCGTACGGTCCGGAGTTCCCGGACGCCGGCATCCCGCACCGCGCGATGCGCCGCGTCCTGTAGGCGGTGCCTCGCGCCTTGTCGGCGCTGCGTCGCACCTTGCGGCGGCAGGCGTTCCCGCCGGTCGGATGGCAGGCTTGAGGCCTGCTGTGTGATCGTCGAACCCCGGAGCGCCGGCCGTGGACCAGTTGGCCCTGCTGTTCGTCCTGCTGCTCGGGGCCCTGGTGAGCGTCCCGGTGGGGGACCGGTTCGGGGTGCCGGCGCCGGTGCTGATGACGGTGTTCGGCGGGGTCCTCGCGGTGGCCGACTTCGTGCCCAATGTCGACATCCCGCCGGACCTGATCCTGCCCGGTCTGCTTCCGCCGCTGCTCTACGCCGCCGTACGGCGCACCTCCTGGCGGCAGTTCGCGGCCAACCTCCGCCCGATCTTCCTGCTGGCCGTCGCCCTGGTGTTCGTGACGACGGTGTGCGTGGCGTTCGTCGCCAACGCCATCGTGCCGGGGCTGCCGATCGCCGCCGCCATCGCGCTCGGCGCGCTGATCGCCCCGCCCGACCCGGTCGCCGCGACCAGCGTCGCCGGGCAGCTCGGGCTGCCGCGCCGTCTGGTGTCGATCCTGGAGGGCGAGGGGCTCTTCAACGACGTCACGGCCATCGTGCTGTACCACGTGGCCATCGCCGCGGCGGTGAGCGGCTCGTTCTCGGTGTGGCGGGCCGGACTCGACCTGGTGCTTTCGGCCGTCGTCGCGGTGGTCGTGGGCCTGGTGCTCGGCTGGGGTGCGAACCGGCTGATGGATCTGCTGGGCGATCCGACGCTGCAGATCGGCATGACCCTGCTCGTGCCGTACGCCTCCTACGTCCTCGCGGAGAAGCTGCACGGCTCCGGCGTGCTCGCGGTGCTCACCACGGCGCTCTTCCTCGCCGAGTACGCCACCGGCGCAGACGACGTGATGACCCGGCTGGCCGGGCACACCTTCTGGGACATCATCGACACCCTCGTCACGGGCGTCGCCTTCGGGCTGATCGGCCTCGAACTGCACAACGCCATCCGCACGGCCCAGGGGCGCTGGGGCGAGCTGCTCGGCTGGGCCGCCGCCGTAGTGGGCGTGGTGATCGTCGTACGGCTGCTGTGGCTGCTGCCCGCGACCTGGCTGACCAAGCTGCTGCACGCGCGGCAGGACTACGACGAGGAGATCCCGGTCAGCTGGCGGGAGACCGTCGTGATGTGGTGGTCCGGGATGCGCGGGGTGGCCTCGGTGGCGCTCGCGCTGGCCATCCCGCTGAAGACCGACGCCGGCTCGCCGTTTCCCGACCGGGACGAGATCGTCTTCATCGCCTTCGGGGTCATCATCGTCACCCTGGTCCTGCAGGGGCTGACGCTGCCGTGGCTGGTGAAGCGGCTCGGGGTGCGGGCCGACTCCGAGCGGGAGAAGGAGTTCGAGAAGGAGCTGGCGCTGCGGGCCGCGAAGGCGGCCAAGCGCAGACTGCGGGAGATCGAGCAGGTGGAGGACCTGCCCGAGGAACTGTCCGAGCAGATGCTGCGGCGCGCCTTCGACATCGGGATCCGCATCAGCCCCGACATGGGCGAGGAGGAGCGGCGGGAGGCGCAGCACCAGCGGGTCAAGCGGATCAAGCGGATCCGCAACATCCAGAACGAGATGCTGAGCGCGGCCCGGCACGAGGTGCTGGCGGCACGGAGCGAGCCGGGAGCCGATCCGGAGATCGTGGACCGGGTGCTCCGGCATCTCGACGTGCGCAGTCTGCGGTGACCGCTGTGGATGACGCCCCTGTGCACGGTGCCCCCTGCGGGTGAATAGTCATATAAATGTGCCCGACCTGTGGATAAATCCCGGCATCATCTGCGGTTCGCTTCTACTCTCGGATCATGACTCGCAACATCGTGATCAGTGGTGGCGGTACGGGGATCGGACTGGCGACGGCACGGGCGTTCGCGGCGGACGGGGACCGGGTGCTGTTACTCGGGCGGCGCGCCGAGGTGCTGGACAAGGCCGGGGTGCCGGGGGCGCTGACCCACGCGGCGGACCTCTCCGAGCCCGAGCAGGTGCGCGGGGTGGCCCGGTTCGTCGCCGCGGAGCTGGGCACCGTCGACGTCCTGGTGCACGGTGCCGGCGGCGCCGGGTATCTGGAGCCCTCATCCGAGAGCGAAGACCCGCTGGACCGGGTGGCCCACAACTGGACCGTCAACTTCCGGCAGAACGTCCTGACCGCCGCGCTCCTCACCGAAGCGCTCAAGGACCGGCTCGCCGAGCCCGGCGGCCGCGTGCTCTTCCTCAGTTCCATCGCCGCCTACCGCGGTTCGGGCACCGGCGCCTACGCGGCGGCCAAGGCGGGGCTGCATCCGTACGCGCACGACCTGGCCCGCGAGTTGGGCCCGCGCGGCATCACCGTGAACGTGGTCGCGCCGGGGTACATCGAGGACACCGAGTTCTTCGGCGACACCATGGACGAGGCCCGGCGGGCGCGGCTCATCGCCGACACGGTGACCGGCCGCGCCGGGATACCAGGAGACGTGGCCGCGACCCTGCACTGGCTGGCCTCGCCCGGCGCCGGGCACGTCACCTCGCAGGTGATCCAGGTCAACGGCGGAGCGGAGCGCGGAAACTGACGGACCCTGGGAGCCCATCGCCCGTACGGAGGCGGGCGGGCGTCGTAGGCCGACCGGGTCAGCGTGATCGGCGGCGCGGCAGCCCCCACAGCGGTGTGTCGCCGGGGACGGCGGCTCCGGCGGCGTCGCACCGGCCGGCAGGCTGGCACCATGGCCTCATGAACATCATGCTTTTTCACTCGACCTACGGCCTGCGGCCCGCGGTGCGCGCGGCCGCGGACCGGCTGCGCGCGGCCGGCCACGAGGTGTGGACGCCGGACCTCTTCGAGGGGCGCACGTTCGACACCGTCGAGGAGGGCATGGAATTCAAGGAGCAGATCGGCAAGGAGGAGCTGCTCAAGCGGGCTGTGCTGGCGGCGGCTGCGTACTCGGACCGTGGGCTGGTGTACGCCGGGTTCTCGCTCGGCGCCTCCATCGCCCAGACCCTCGCCCTCGGCGACGCCAAGGCGCGCGGACTGCTGCTTCTGCACGGCACGTCGGACATCGCGCCGAACACGCAGGTGGACGAGTTGCCGGTGCAGCTGCATGTGGCCGAGCCGGACCCGTTCGAGACGGACGACTGGCTGACCGCCTGGTATCTGCAGATGGGCCGGGCGGGCGCCGATGTGGAGGTCTACCGGTACGCCGGCGCCGGGCACCTGTACACCGACCCCGAGCTGCCGGACTATGACGCCGAGGCCGCCGAGGCCACCTGGCGGGTGGCGCTCGGCTTCCTGGACGGCCTGGAGAACGCGTAGGGACGTCGGCTAGACCGGGTCGTAGGTCCGCTCGACCTTCTGCGTGCCGCTGCGGGTGCGGTACGAGCGCTCCCACTTGGCGGTGGCGTTCGCGTCGGTGCGGTCGGACAGGACGTAGTAGTCCATCTGGGCGCGGTCGGCGGTGATGTCCAGCACGCCGTAGCCGTGCCGGTCGGTGTCCACCCAGTGGACGTGCCGGTTGGCGGCCTCGATGAGCGGCGCGGCGACCGCGGAGACCGTGCCCTCGGGGACCTTGACGATGTCGTCGAGGTTGTCGGAGGTCACCGAGGTGATCACGAACTCGGTGGCCGCCGACGGCGACAGCGGGTAGGTGCCCGCGTCCACCGGCACGTCGTTCGCCCAGGACATGTGGATGTCGCCGGTCAGGAAGACAGTGTTGCCGATGGCGTTCGACCGCAGATGGTCGAGGAGTTCACGGCGGTCGTGGGTGTAGCCGTCCCACTGGTCGGTGTTGACGCCGATGCCGCCCTGCGGCAGATCGAGCAGCTTGGCGAGCGGCTTGAGCAGATCGGCGGTGAGGGAGCCGATGACGAACGGCGCGATCATCACCGAGTTGCCGACCAGCCGCCACTTGGTGTCGGAGGCCTTCAGACCCGCCTTCAGCCAGTCGAGCTGGGCGCGGCCGGTCATCGTCCGGTTCGGGTCGTCCACCGAGCCGCTGCCGGCGGACGCCTGCTGGGAGCGGAAGGAGCGCAGGTCCAGCAGGGACAGATCGGCGAGCTTGCCGAAGCGCAGCCGCCGGTAGGTGGTGCCCTCGATGGCGGGCCGGACCGGCATCCACTCGAAGTAGGCCTGCTTGGCGGCCGCCTTGCGGGCGGTCCAGGTGCCCTCGGCGCCTTCGGTGTGGTTGACGGCGCCGCCCGACCAGGCGTTGTCGGCGAACTCGTGGTCGTCCCAGATCGCTACGACCGGCGCCTTCAGGTGCAGGGCCTGGAGGTCGGGGTCGGTCTTGTACTTGCCGTGCCGGGTCCGGTAGTCGGCAAGCGTGATGATCTCGTTGGCGGGCGCGTGCGGGCGCACGACCGTGCCGCGGGCCGCGTACTCGCCGGACTTGTACTCGTAGATGTAGTCGCCGAGGTGCAGCCACGCGTCCAGGTCGTTGCGGCTCGCGAGATGACGGTAGGCGGCGAAGTAGCCGGCCTCCCAGTTGGCGCAGGTGACGACGCCGAAGCGCAGGCCGGAAACGGACGCGTCCGCCGCCGGGGCGGTACGGGTGCGGGCCGCCGGGGAGTCGGTGCCGCCGGCCGAGAACCGGAACCAGTAGTCGGTCGCCGGCTGCAGCCCGCGGACGTCGGCCTTCACGGTGTGGTCGGATGCGGCGGTCGCCTTGACGGTGCCCTTGGCGACGATGCTGGTGAACGCCTTGTCCCTGGCGACGATCCAGCTCACCTCGGTGTCCGGGCCGAGCCCGGAGCCGGGTACGGCCTCCGGGGCCGGGGTCACCCGGGTCCACAGCAGAATGCCGTCGGGCAGCGGGTCACCGGAGGCGACACCGTGCAGAAAGGCGGGGGCCTGGCCGGCGGCGCGCGCCGGAAGGGTGGCGGCGAGCGGGGCGGCCAGCACAGCGGTCGCCGCCGCGGCCTTGACGACCGTACGGCGGCGGGGCGAGAGGGAGTTGAGGCCTTCGGGGGCCGGAAGTGATCTTTGACGACTGGTCACGACCGATCAGGTTACTGACCAGTACGGACAAAAGGGCGGGCGAACTCACAATGTTCGCCCGCTCTTCACGTGAAGGTCGGATTCCGCCGGGGCGTCAGCGCTTGAGCTCCGCGTCCACGACACGGTTGAAGTCGGCTACCGACATGGGCGGGTTGCCCTTGCTGTCGACGGTGAGCTTCTTGCCGTCCATCATCAGCGTCGGGGTTCCGGAGAAGCTGTACTTCTTGCCGTCCGCGTCGAACTTGTCGTTCATGAGAAGCGCCCACTTGTCGAACGTGCCGTTCTTGACGTCGTTCTGGAACGTCGTGTTGCCCTTGAGAGCGCTGACCGTGTCGGCCACCTTGATCAGGTACGAGTCGTCCTTGAACTTGTCGTCCTGCTCGCCCGGGTGGTACTTCGCCGAGTAGAGCGCCGACTTGTACTCGAGGAACGCCTCCGGGCTGACGTTCAGCGCGGCGCCCAGGGCGCTCAGCGCGTTCTTCGAGCCCGTGCCCGGGATGTTGTCGTCGATGAAGGTGGCCCCGACGAACTGGAACTTGAACTTGCCGTCCTCGATGTCCTGGCGCACCGTCGAGCCCACGCTCTGCTCGAACATGGAGCAGACCGGGCAGCGCGGGTCCTCGTACATCGAGAGGGTCTTCTTGGCCGTGCTCTTGCCGATGACGACGGTCGTACCGTCCGCACCGGTGGTGTTGGCCGGCTTGACCAGCTTCTGGTCCTTCACGGCCTCCCACCCGGTGGGCTTGTTCGCCTGGACGACGGCATAGCCGATACCGCCGGCCGCGGCCAGTACGGCCACGACCGAGGCGGCCACTATGACCTGCCGCCTGGCCTTGTCACGCTTGGCCTGCCGCTCGCGCTCCTGGCGCAGCCGCTCCCGGGCCGCCGTCTTCGCCGACTGGCTGTTCCGCTTGCTCATACTGGTGATCTCCGTGTGGGACGCGCACATGCCGTACGCGGAATACGTGTGGGGGACTGGATGTGCTCAGGCCTCGCCGCTCAGACGGCGGCGAGAGTGGGCGAGCACGGCGGTCCACGTCGTCCCAGGGAGTGCACGAAAAGCAGGTCGCGGGCGGCGGCCCGGCGCGGAGCCCGGGGCGGGGGCAGGCCGGCGGACCCGGGGG
>NZ_CM002285.1:7229828-7241789 GCF_000497445.1 Streptomyces roseochromogenus subsp. oscitans DS 12.976
GCCCGGCCGTAGCAGGCGTGCTGGCCGGTGGTGAAGACCGTGTCGGCGGCCAGTTCCAGCGGGACCAGCAGGGCCGCGATCCGGCCGAAGCCGCGCTCTCGGCCCGCCAGCGCGTACGCGGTGCCGAACACGCCGGCGGAGACCGCCAGCACCGTCGGCACCGGCAGCGGAGCCCGGGACAGCAGCACGTGCGACGCGGTGCTGAGCGTCACGACGACAGCCGTGAACAGCGCCGCGCGCACGGCTCTGAGCTGGGTCCCGGATATGTCCATAGAGAGAAGAGTCTGTCACGTACGCCGTTAAGGGACTCCTAAAGACTGCCTGTGAGTACCCGAAGGTCACAGCCCCGGGATCCGGCCATTGCGGAACAGGTCGACGAAGATCTGGTGGTCGGCACGCGCGCGTGCGCCGTAGCTGTGCGCGAAGTCCACCAGGAGGGGCGCGAAGCCCTCCTCGTCGGCCGCGAGCGCCGCGTCGATGGCCCGCTCGGTGGAGAACGGCACCAGGGACTCGCCGGAGGTGTCATCGGCGGCCGCGTGCATCGTCGCCGTGGCCCGGCCCAGGTCGGCGACGACCTGCGCGATCTCCTCCGGGTCGTCGATGTCGCTCCAGTCCAGGTCGACGGCGTACGGCGAGACCTCGGCCACCAGCTGGCCCGCGCCGTCCAGCTCGGTCCAGCCCAGCCACGGGTCGGCGTGCGCCTGCAGGGCGCGCTGGGAGATCACCGTGCGGTGACCCTCGTGCTGGAAGTAGCTGTCGATGGCCGGATCCGTGATGTGCCGGGAGACGGCCGGGGTCTGGGCCTGCTTGACGTAGATCACGACGTCGTTCTCCAGGGCGTCGCTGTGGCCCTCCAGGAGGATGTTGTACGACGGCAGGCCGGCCGAGCCGATGCCGATGCCCCGGCGGCCGACGACGTCCTTCACGCGGTAGGAGTCCGGGCGGGCCAGGGAGGAGTCCGGCAGCGTCTCCAGATAGCCGTCGAAGGCCGCGAGGACCTTGTAGCGGGTGGCCGCGTCCAGCTCGATGGAGCCGCCGCCCGGGGCGAAGCGGCGCTCGAAGTCGCGGATCTCGGTCATCGACTCCAGCAGCTCGAAGCGGGTCAGCGAACGGGCGGCCCGCAGGGCGCCCAGCAGCGGGCCCTCGGCGGTGTCCAGGGTGAAGGGCGGCACCTCATCGCTCTTGGCGCCCGTGGCCAGGGCGTGGATGCGCTCGCGGTAGGCGGCCGCGTAGACCGAGACCAGCTCGGTGATCTGCTCGTCGCCGAGCGCCTTCGCGTACCCGATCAGCGCGATCGACGCCGAGAAGCGCTTCAGGTCCCAGGTGAACGGGCCGACGTACGCCTCGTCGAAGTCGTTGACGTTGAAGACCAGACGGCCGTTGGAGTCCATGTACGTGCCGAAGTTCTCCGCGTGCAGATCGCCGTGGATCCACACGCGCGAGGTGCGGTCGTCCAGGAATGGACCACCGCGCTTCTCGGCGTCCAGGTCGTGGTAGAAGAGGCACGCCGTGCCCCGGTAGAACGCGAAGGCCGAGGCCGCCATCTTCCGGAACTTCACCCGGAACGCGGCCGGGTCGGCGGCCAGGAGCCGGCCGAAGGCGGTGTCGAAGACGGCGAGGAGCTCCTCGCCGCGCTGCTCGTCGCTGAGCTGGGGGACCGACATCGCTGGGTGCCTCCTGGTGCGGTGCATGAATGTGCATGAACGGGTACGACAGCGCTTCCGCCGTCTCCAACGGGCGACGCCACGCGGGAGTGCCCGGTTCCCGCACGAAGGTACGCAGGGATCCCCCTCCTGTGTCAGTCCCGGGGCATAGACTTCGACGCTGACCCCAGAACTGCCCGTACGCCCGTCGCCTACTGTTTTCGCCGGAGGCCATACCGTGTCAAAGCCGCCCTTCACGCACCTGCACGTCCACACCCAGTACTCGCTGCTGGACGGTGCCGCGCGGCTCAAGGACATGTTCAATGCCTGCAATGAGATGGGCATGACGCACATCGCCATGTCCGACCACGGCAACCTCCATGGGGCGTACGACTTCTTCCACTCCGCGAAGAAGGCCGGAATCACCCCGATCATCGGGATCGAGGCATATGTCGCCCCTGAGTCCCGGCGGAACAAGCGGAAGATCCAGTGGGGCCAGCCGCATCAGAAGCGGGACGACGTCTCCGGTTCCGGTGGTTACACCCACAAGACGATGTGGGCGGTGAACAAGACCGGCCTGCACAACCTCTTCCGCCTCTCCTCCGACGCCTACGCCGAGGGCTGGCTGCAGAAGTGGCCCCGGATGGACAAGGAGACCATCGCCCAGTGGTCCGAGGGCATCGTCGCCTCCACCGGCTGCCCCTCCGGGGAGGTCCAGACCCGGCTGCGTCTCGGCCAGGAAGAGGAGGCCCTCAAGGCGGCCGCCGACTACCAGGACATCTTCGGCAAGGACCGCTACTTCCTGGAGCTGATGGACCACGGCATCGAGATCGAGCACCGGGTCCGCCAGGGCCTCCTCGACATCGGCAAGAAGCTCGGCATCCCCCCGCTGGTCACCAACGACTCGCACTACACGTACGCGCACGAGGCGGGCGCCCATGACGCCCTGCTCTGCATCCAGACCGGCAAGAACCTCTCCGACCCGGACCGCTTCAAGTTCGACGGCACCGGCTACTACCTGAAGTCCACGGACGAGATGTACGCCATCGACTCCTCGGACGCCTGGCAGGAGGGCTGCGCCAACACGCTCCTCGTCGCCGAGATGGTGGACACCGACGGCATGTTCGAGAAGCGCGACCTCATGCCGAAGTTCGACATCCCGGAGGGCTTCACCGAGGTCACCTGGTTCAAGGAGGAGGTCCGCCGCGGCATGGAGCGCCGCTTCCCCGGCGGCGTCCCCGAGGACCGTCAGAAGCAGGCCGAGTACGAGATGGACGTCATCATCTCGATGGGCTTCCCCGGCTACTTCCTCGTGGTCGCCGACTTCATCATGTGGGCGAAGAACAACGGCATCGCCGTCGGCCCCGGCCGAGGCTCCGCCGCAGGCTCGATCGTCGCCTACGCCATGGGCATCACCGACCTCGACCCGATCCCGCACGGCCTGATCTTCGAGCGGTTCCTCAACCCCGAGCGCATCTCCATGCCCGATGTCGACATCGACTTCGACGAGCGCCGGCGCGTCGAGGTGATCCGGTACGTCACGGAGAAGTACGGCGCCGACAAGGTCGCCATGATCGGCACGTACGGCACCATCAAGGCCAAGAACGCGATCAAGGACTCCGCGCGCGTGCTGGGCTATCCGTACGCGATGGGCGACCGCATCACCAAGGCCATGCCCGCCGACGTCCTCGGCAAGGGCATCCCGCTCTCCGGCATCACCGACTCCAGCCACCCGCGCTACTCGGAGGCGGGCGAGGTCCGCGGGATGTACGAGAACGAGCCGGACGTGAAGAAGGTCATCGACACCGCACGCGGTGTGGAGGGCCTGGTCCGGCAGATGGGCGTGCACGCCGCCGGCGTGATCATGTCCAGCGAGACCATCACGGAGCACGTCCCGGTGTGGGTGAGGCACACCGACGGCGTGACGATCACGCAGTGGGACTACCCGAGCTGTGAGTCGCTCGGCCTGCTGAAGATGGACTTCCTGGGCCTGCGCAACCTCACGATCATGGACGACGCGGTCAAGATGGTGAAGGCCAACAAGGGCCTCGACATCGACCTGCTGTCCCTGCCGCTGGACGACCCCACGACCTTCGAACTCCTCCAGCGCGGCGACACCCTCGGCGTCTTCCAGTTCGACGGCGGCCCCATGCGCTCGCTGCTGCGGCTGATGAAGCCCGACAACTTCGAAGACATCTCCGCCGTGTCGGCCCTGTACCGCCCGGGCCCGATGGGCATGAACTCCCACACGAACTACGCGCTGCGCAAGAACGGGCAGCAGGAGATCACGCCGATCCACAAGGATCTGGAGAAGCCCCTCGAGGAGGTCCTGGCGGTCACCTACGGCCTGATCGTCTACCAGGAGCAGGTGCAGAAGGCCGCCCAGATCATCGCGGGCTACTCGCTCGGCGAGGCCGACATCCTCCGCCGGGTGATGGGCAAGAAGAAGCCCGAGGAGCTGGCGAAGAACTTCACCATCTTCCAGGCCGGCGCCCGTAAGAACGGCTTCAGCGACGAGGCCATCCAGGCCCTGTGGGACGTGCTGGTCCCGTTCGCCGGCTACGCGTTCAACAAGGCGCACTCGGCCGCGTACGGCCTGGTGTCGTACTGGACGGCGTATCTGAAGGCGAACTACCCGGCCGAGTACATGGCCGCGCTGCTGACCTCCGTCAAGGACGACAAGGACAAGTCGGCGATCTACCTCAATGAATGCCGCCGCATGGGCATCAAGGTGCTCCCGCCGAACGTCAACGAGTCGGTGCACAACTTCGCCGCCCAGGGCGACGACGTGATCCTGTTCGGTCTCGAGGCCGTGCGCAACGTCGGCACCAACGTGGTGGAGTCGATCATCAAGTGCCGCAAGGCGAAGGGGAAGTACGCCTCCTTCCCCGACTATCTCGACAAGGTCGACGCGGTCGCGTGCAACAAGCGCACCACGGAATCGCTGATCAAAGCCGGCGCCTTCGACACCATGGGTCACACCCGCAAGGGGCTCACCGCGCAGTACGAGCCGATGATCGACAACGTGGTCGCGGTCAAGCGCAAGGAGGCCGAGGGACAGTTCGACCTCTTCGGCGGCATGGGCGAGGAGAGCAGCAGCGAGCCCGGCTTCGGACTCGACGTGCAGTTCACCGAGGACGAGTGGGACAAGACCTATCTGCTCGCCCAGGAGCGGGAGATGCTCGGTCTGTACGTCTCCGACCACCCGCTGTTCGGTCTCGAACACGTGCTGTCCGACAAGGCGGACGCGGGTATCGCCCAGCTGACGGGCGGCGAGCACGCCGACGGGGCCGTGGTGACGATCGGCGGTATCATCTCGGGCCTGCAGCGCAAGATGACCAAGCAGGGCAACGCCTGGGCGATCGCCACCGTCGAGGACCTCGCCGGCTCCATCGAGTGCATGTTCTTCCCGGCCACCTACCAGCTGGTGTCGACCCAACTCGTCGAGGACGCGGTGGTGTTCGTCAAGGGCCGCCTCGACAAGCGCGAGGACGTGCCCCGGCTCGTCGCCATGGAGCTGATGGTCCCGGACCTGTCCAACGCGGGCACCAACGCGCCGGTGATCCTCACCATCCCGGCCACCAGGGTCACTCCGCCCATGGTCAGCCGCCTCGGCGAGATCCTCAGTCACCACAAGGGCGACAGCGAGGTCCGCATCAAGCTGCAGGGCCCGCGCAAGACCACCGTGCTGCGCCTGGACCGGCACCGGGTCAAGCCCGACCCGGCGCTCTTCGGCGACTTGAAGGTACTGCTCGGCCCGTCCTGCCTGGCCGGCTGACCCGGACACGAGCCCGGACATGCACAAAGGGGCGCACCCGCCACGGGTGCGCCCCTCCTGTGTGCCTGGGCTTCAACTGCCCTTTAGTTGTGGCCGAAGCTCTTCTGCTTCTTGCGAGCAACATCCGCGGGGCCGCCCTGGATGTGCGACACCGGCGACTCGTGTGCCTCCGACTGCCGCTGCGTATGCTCACGGGCCTGCTCGGCCTGCGAGGGGCGGTTCTGCGGGGCGCCCTGTTTACGGTTCTTGTTCTTGGCCATGGTGATCTGCCTCCTGTGGGGGATCTAGGGGCCAGGGCCGGGACCAGATTCACATACGCTGACATCACGCGCATGTCGGATAATTACCGTGTGTGACAGGGCTGGTGGGTGCGCGGGATCCGCAAACGCCACGCCGAAGATCGAGTTCGGGCCGTTAACCTCTGCGCCGTCGGGCAGACTCGAAGGAAGTCCGAAGCAAAACCTCCCGGGAAGAGGGTGAGTCGCGTGGACCGCTGCATCGTCCTGGTGGACGCCGGGTACCTGCTGGGAGCCGCCGCCAGCCTCCTCGCCGGTGAGCCCTCGCGGTCCCGGATCGCCGTCGACCACCCCGCGCTGATCCAGGCGCTGCGCGAACGCGCCGAGTCGGAGACCGAGCGCCCGCTGCTGCGCATCTACTGGTTCGACGGCGCCCCCGACCGCGTCCCCCAACCGGAGCATCGGCGGCTGCGTGTGATGCCCCGGGTCACGGTCCGGCTCGGCGCCCTCACCCGCAGCGACGGACGCTGGGCACAGAAGGGCGTCGACGCCGCCATGCACGCCGAGCTGACCGAACTGGCCCGCAACCGGGCCTGCTCCGACGTCGTCCTCGTCACCGGCGACGGCGACCTGCTGCCCGGCATGATGGCCGCCAAGGAGCACGGCGTCGCCGTCCACCTGTGGGCCGTACAGGCCGCCGACGGCGACTACAACCAGTCCGAGGACCTGGTCGCCGAGGCCGATGAGCGGCGCGTCCTGGACCGCGCCTGGATCACCCAGGCCGTCCGGGCCAAGGAGCTGACCAGCGTCTGCGCCCCGTCGCCCGTGCCCCGGCCCGAGATCGCCGCGATCCTGTCCGCGCCGCTGCCCGATTCCGCGCTGGCCGCGACGCCCGAGCGGCCGGCCGAGCAGGGTGCGCCCCCGGCGGCCGCCGTGACGGGGAACGGCACCCAGGAGCGGGCCGCCGCGGCCAAGGGCGTCCCCACCCCCAAGGACCTCGCCGCGCTGCGCGCCCCCGGCGCCCAGCCGGTGCAGCACCCCGCGACCGCGACCCTGCGCTGGTCCTCCGACAAGGGCTGGGTGGACCGGCCGGGCGCCGTCACCGAGCCGCCCGACGTCGCCGCCATGCCGACGCTCGCCCAGCTCACCACGGCCGAGCAGCGCTGGGCCGACCGGGAGGAGGACATCACCACGGTCGGCGGCGACCCGTACGAGGTGGGACAGGTCTTCGCCCGCCGCTGGATGTCCCGGCTCGGCGACCAGGGCCATCTGCAGAAGCTGTCGCAGCTGTATCCGCGCATCCCGCACCGCATCGACGGAGAGCTGCTGCGGTACGCCGCGCGGTTCGGGCTGCTCGCCCACAAGGACGACCAGATCGACGAACACGACCGCTACGCCATTCGGGCGGGGTTCTGGCGGGAGATCGATGTACCGGCCGCGTCAGAGAGCGCGTCTGCGGGGGAGTGAGCGGCCGGGCACGCTGTGCCGGGGATGCTTACCGTTCGCGTACGGACGTGGCCCCAAGGGCGGGTAAAGCGTCATTACCCCTTAGTCTCGTCCCTTGTGAGTACGCGCGCGGCACAGGCACCTCGGCATGACGAGGTCGTACGCGTGCGCGGGCTCGGCAAGACCTATCCGGCCGTGCGAGGGCGGCGCGGTGCGCCCGGCACGCCCGAGGTACGGGCCACCGACGGGGTCGAGCTGGACGTGCGACGCGGCGAGGTCTTCGGGCTGCTCGGACCGAACGGCGCCGGCAAGTCCACCCTCGTACGACAGCTCACCGGGCTGCTCCGGCCGGACAGCGGCAGCGTCGAGATCCTCGGGCACGACATCGTCCGGCACCCCGAGCGGGCCGCGCGCCTCCTCGCCTACCTCGGCCAGGAGTCCTCCGCGCTGGACGAGCTGACCGTCTCCCTCGCCGCCGAGACCACCGGACGCCTGCGCGGCCTGGACGTACGGCGGGCACGGGCCGAGCGGGACGCCGTACTGGAGGAGCTGGGGCTCACACCGATCGCCGGACGGGCGCTGAAGAAGCTGTCCGGCGGGCAGCGGCGGCTCGCCTGTCTCGCCGCCGCCCTCGTCGGTGAGCGGCCGCTGCTCGTGCTGGACGAGCCGACCACCGGCATGGACCCGGTGGCCCGGCGCGCGGTCTGGGCGGCCGTGGACCGGCGGCGCGCCGAGCGCGGTACGACCGTGCTGCTGGTCACCCACAACGTCATCGAGGCCGAGACCGTGCTCGACCGGGTCGCCGTACTCGACCGGGGGCGGGTCATCGCCTGCGACACCCCCGCCGGGCTGAAGGAACAGGTCGCCGACGAGGTGCGGGTCGAGCTGGTGTGGCGGGACCGGGCGCCGCTGGAGGTGCCCGAGGTCGCCGCGCTGCGCGAGCGCGCGATGGAGTCCGGGCGGCGCTGGACGCTGCGGCTCGCCCCCGAGGAGGCCCGTGCCGTCGTCGCCACCGTGACCGGCGGGGCCGCCTTCGCCGCCCTGGACGACTTCACGCTGGCCACGCCCAGCCTGGAGGACGTCTATCTGGCGCTCGGCGGCGCGGCCCGGCAGGGGCTGGTGAAGGCGTGAGCGCGGCGGCCGTGCGATGCGTATGGGTCTGCGCGAGTGCCGTAGGGATCTGCGGGACTGCCGTAGGGGTCTACGCGACTGCCGTAGGGAAGAGGAGCAGCTCGACGTGAGTGTCGTACCCGCGGAGGTTCTGCCGGGCGGTGCCCCGGCCGTGCCGGAGACGGCACGGGGCGCGGCCGAACTCGGGCCGCCCGCACGGCTGTGGCCGTCGCTGGCGGCCGTCTACCGGGCGCAGCTGTCCCGGGCTCGGGTGGCCCGGATCCCGCTGCTGTTCGTGGCCACCTTCCAGTCCGTCGGCATCGCCGTGATGATGCGGGGCGTCGTCGACAGCGGCAGCGAGGCCGAGTCCGTGGTGGCGGGTTCGTCGGTGCTGGTCGTCGCCTATGTGGCCCTGAACCTGCTCTCGCAGTACTTCGGTCAGCTGCGGGCCAGCGGGGGGCTCGATCACTACGCCACCCTGCCGGTGCCGCCGGCCGCCGTGGTGCTGGGCGCGGCGGCGGCGTACGCCTCCTTCACCGTGCCGGGGACGCTGGTGACGGCCGTCTTCGGGTGCGCGCTGTTCGGGCTGCCGCTGTCCAACCTGTGGATCCTGCTGGCCGTGATCCCGCTCGCCGGGGCCGCGCTGTCCGGGCTCGGCGCCGCCTGCGGGCTGCTCGCGCCACGGCCCGAACTGGCCACGCTGCTCGGGCAGCTGGGCATGTCGGCGGCGCTGCTGCTGGGGGTACTGCCGGCCGACCGGATGCCGGAGATCGTACGGCTGGCACGTGATCTGCTGCCGTCGACCTACGGCGTGGAGGCCTATGCCCGGACCTTCGGGGCGCACCCGGACTGGGCCGTCGTCCTGGTCGACCTGGGGGTCTGCGCGGGTGTCGGGGTGGTCTCGCTGGCCGTGGCGACCTGGGCGTACCGCCGGGCGGCCGTCCGGTGACGCGGCGCACAGCGCGACCTGGCACGATGTCAGGATGACCGCACCGCTGACTCCGCCACCGCACGACGACTCCCCGCACCAGGTCTGGCAGGCGCCGCCGCCTGCCGGGGCGCAGGATGGGGGCAGCTACGAACAGGACGGCCCCGGGATGAAGACCGAACTGCGGGAGGCCGCCGTGATCACGGTGGTCGTGACCTTGGGCGGGGCGCTGCTGGGGCTGCTGTGGTGGTGGCTGGCGCCGCATGTGCCGCTGGTCGGCGACCAGGTCGACAACAGCTGGGTCGTCTACCTCAAGGACAGCGAGGGGGAGCAGGCGATAGGCGTGGACGGTACGTTCACCCTGCTGGGGCTTGCCTTCGGGGTCGTGAGTGCGGTGGTCGTCTTTCTGCTGCGCCGGCGTGGGGGTGTGCCGGTCGTGGTGGCGCTCGGGCTCGGTGCGCTGCTCGGGTCGGTGCTGGCATGGCGGCTGGGGGTGTATCTGGGTCCCGAGTCCGACGTGCTCGCGCATGCGAAGGCCGTGGGGAAGGGGGTCGCCTTCTCGGCGCCGTTGAAGCTTTCGGCGAAGGGGGCGCTGTTGGCTTGGCCGTTGGGGGCGTTGGTGGTGCATCTGGGGCTTACGGCGTTGTTCGGGCCCCGTGACCCGGAGTCGCTGTAACCAGGGCGCGAGAAGCCGCTCCCGTCAGCCCCGCCCGATCGGCGCCAGTACCGCTTCTGTCAGCTTCGCCAAGTCTGCCGGGGACAGTTCCACTTCGAGTCCTCGCCGCCCCGCCGACACGCAGATCGTCTCGTGTGTCTCCGCCGCGTCGTCCAGCACCGTCGGGAGTTTCTTGCGCTGGCCCAGGGGGGAGATGCCGCCCCGCACGTACCCGGTGGTGCGTTCCGCCAGTGTCGGGTCCGCCATGGTCGCTCGTTTGCCGCCGACCGCCGCCGCCAGGGCCTTCAGGTCCAGGGAGCCGGAGACCGGGACCACGGCCACGGTCAGGGTGCCGTCGACGTCGGCCACCAGGGTCTTGAAGACGCGGTCGGGGGAGACGCCCATCGCCTCCGCGGCCTCCTCGCCGTAGGAAGGGTGGGCGGGGTCGTGGTCGTAGGCGTGGACCGTGAAGTCCACGCCGGCCGATGAGAGGGCGACCGTCGCGGGGGTGCCCCCGGACTGCTGCTGTTTCTTCGGCTTCTTCGCCATCCGTCTGTCCACCGCCGTCTTTCTCAGTTCAGGCTCGTCGGCGCCCGGGTCAGCTCGAACGCGGGCAGCGACGGCAGACTACGGATGATCGCCGTCTCGGCGCGAAGGAGTTTCAGCTCGTCACGGAGCCGGGACGCGGTGTCGGGCGCCTGCAGCAGCCGCTGCTTGGTCGGGGTGTCGTGCACCATCGCCGCCGCCACCAGGTAGGAGACCACCGAAGGATCGTCCGGGAGGTCCGCGCCCGTCGACAGCGAGCGCTCGCGGGCGCCCGCCAGGCGCTTCTGGTACTGGCGGAAGGAGCGCAGCACCCCCTCGGCCAGCGCGCCCGCCTCGTCGCCCGGCTCCTCCGGCAGTTCCTCGATCTCCGCCGTCAGGAACGGGCCGGACGCGTCGACGGAGAGCAGCCGCACCCGGGTCGTGCCCGTCGCCAGCACCTCGAACGTGCCGTCGGCCCGCTCCCGGATGGTCGCCGCGTCGGCTACACAGCCCACCCCGTGGACGGCCTTGAGCGGCTCCGGGCCGAAGCCCGCGGCCGGTCCCCGCGCGGGCTGTGCCGTGGGATCCGGCATGCCGGGGGCGCTCGGCGCCACCTCGTGGCCGTCGCGGATGGCCACGACGACGAACCGGCGCGGCTCGTCCTCCGGTGTCTTGAGCAACTCGCGCATCATCGCGCGATAGCGCTCCTCGAAGATGTTCAGCGGCAGCACGAGCCCCGGGAACAGCACCGTGTTCAGCGGGAAGAGCGGGAGACGGGCGGTGGTCACGACGCCTCAGCCTAGTGGTCGCCGGCGCGGGGTGTGTCCGTCATGCTCGCCGAGCGGGGCCGGGGACCAGGTCAGCAGAGCCGCGGGGACCGGCCCGGGAGGGGCCGTCAGCAGGTGCTCGCGCAGCCGCAGGAAGTGGCCGAGCGGGTCGTCGGAGAACCGGTCCCACGGGAAGGACGTGGCGTACGGGCCGATCAGGCGCAGTTCGGCCCGGGCGTCCTCCCAGCGGTCCAGCCGCAGCAGGACGTACAGGAGCTTGTTGCGGATCGGGGCGGGCCACGGGTCGGCCGCCGGGAAACGGGCGGACAGCGCGAGCGCCCGGTCGGCTGCGGCGTCCAGCCGGGCACGCGGGATCTCGGGGCCGCAGCCGTCGGTCAGCCAGCTGAGGGCCGCCCGGGCCGGCAGCGCCTGTGCGAGCGAGTCGGCCGGGGCGTCCTGCGCGGCCCGGTCGGCGAAGTCGAAGCAGGCGCCGTGCGAACCGCGCTGGAAGGTGGCCAGGAAGCGCAGCGCGGCCACATGACAGCTGTAGTGGTGCGGGGCGCGCCGCACCGCCGCCTCCCACAGCTCCTCGAAGTACCGGTGGCCGGCCCGGGAGCCGCGGGCATGGTCCAGCGCGATCCGCCAGGGCACCGGGTCGCGGTCGTCGGCCAGGGCGGCGGCGGTGATGAGCGGGCTCACCTCGCGCAGCAGCTCGGCGCGAGCCGGCGAGGGCCACACGCGGTCCACCGCCAGCTGTGCCCCGACCAGCAGGGCACCGGGGTCCTGCGGGGCGGCCGCGCGCCAGGCCTCGAACCACTCCGGGCGCGAGCGGGCGAAGGCGGCGAGGCGCCGCACGTACCAGTCGTGGCTCTC
>NZ_CM002285.1:7242418-7281486 GCF_000497445.1 Streptomyces roseochromogenus subsp. oscitans DS 12.976
TCGAGCACAGCCTCGTCCCGGCCGGAGTCCGGCCGGGGACGAGGTGCGCGGAGCGTTTGGTCATCCGAGTGGGGCGGATGAACGGGGGCAGCGGAGCCATGGTGTCGACCATTGAAAGACCGCAGGTCGGGAGCGCGCCAGAGGCTTTGAGGAAGTCGCAGAAAGTTGTACGGCCGCAGGTCAAGGACCGGTAAAAGGTGAATGTTCCGCTTTTGTGCGGTCGCTGTGCGGAAAAAGCGACCGATGTGCGGAAAACGGCCCGGTCTCGACCCCTCAGCCCCGCCGCAGCAGCCGCGTCGCCCCCGCCGCCACCGTCGTCGCCAGTGTCCAGCCGAGCAGGATCATCGCGGCCGCCAGCCACTGCCAGCCGCCGCGCAACTGCCACTGGCCGACCTGGCCCAGGTCGATGACGGGCAGCAGCAGGTCCAGTGTGAACAGGGCGGGGCTCCAGTACGGATGGCCGTCGTGGTTCATCGGCGGATGGTCCGCGTGCGCGAACGCCAGCGTGCCCGCCGCCCACAGCACCGCCATCCACACCGCGGCCCGGCCCGGCCGGTAGCCGTAGGCCACCGTCCAGTCCTGGACGTACCCCCAGAACTTGCCGGCCAGCGGCAGCGTCTCGCGGCGCCGGCGCTGCTTGGCGAGCAGCACCTCGCGCGCGTCCTCGTCCTCCCCGGCCGCGCGCAGCACCGCCGCCAGCCGCTCGTACGGCTCCGGGGCGTACTCGGCGGTGGCCGCCGCCACCCAGTCCAGCCGGCCGGTCAGCGGGAACGGGCCGCGCGGGACGAGGTTCTCGTACACGAAGCCGCTCATGTGCAGATTGCCGGGGCCGGGCCAGCTCGCGGCACGGTCCACCAGGCTGACGATCCGCGCGCCGGACAGCACCACCTTGCCGCGCTGCGGCATGTCCCCGAGGAAGCGCAGCTCCGAGGCGTGCACCCGGCGCAGCGACAGCTCCTGGTCGTCGCCGAGGGTGAACCGGGCCCGCTCGCAGTCGACGGCGTCCCCGAACCGCCCGTCGTCCAGGCGTAGCCCGCCCCGGCACTCGAACCGCTGGATCCGCGTCCCGCGCGCCGGTGTCGTGCCGCTCAGCAGCGGGCTGCCCACGCCGGCCGGGGTCAGGTACAGGGTGCGCTCGACCGTCAGCTGGGGTGCGTTCAGGGCGTAGCGGGAGTACGGGTTGTCCAGCGTCGCGCCGCGCAGGCTGAGCGACACGCCGACCTTGGCACCGCGCAACCGCAGCTCGCCGTGCGACTCCAGCATCTCCGCCTGCAGGTCCTGGCCGACGGTCAGGCCGTCCCCGGCGATCGACCGCCCGCTGCGGTCCCGGTACACGACCGCCTGGTTGAGCATGAGATCGGTGCCGATGTGCGCGTCCGTCAGCCGCACCCCGTTCTGGAAGCGGCAGCGCGCCAGATGCAGATCACCCTCGGTGTGCACCCGGGCCGCCTCCAGCCGGGGCACCGCGCAGTCCACCATCCGCAGGGTCGTGAACCGGGCCTCCGGCAGCAGTACCTGGTCGTCGAAGCGGCAGCCGCGCAGCTCGACGTACGGCCGCACCGCGCCGCCGGAGAGGTCCAGCGTGCCGGTGATCCGCACGCCGGTCAGCTTCAGCGAGGACACCCGGCCCGCGAGCGCGGGCGGGCCGTCCAGCAGCAGCCAGGCCACGATCCGGGCCCGCACCGCGCGCTCCGGGCCCCAGGGGTGTCCGCCGTGCGGATCGTCCACGACGGTGTCGCCGCTGCTCAGGTCGTACACGCTGCCGTTGCGGAAGGCCTGCCACATGCCCGCCTCGGCCGCGGTCAGCTCGTCCGGCAGATCCCCGGCGACGGCACCGGCCCCCTCGGTCACCGCTGTTCCTTCTCCCTCCGCTGGTCAGGGGTCTCGTACAACCGTTCATGCCCGCTCAGTGACTGCTGGAACACTAGAGGTGAAGGAGATCTTCCGAGTTCGGCCACGTTCTGTATCAGCCATTGATACGCGCCGACGATTCGAGACGGCGGTCTGCGAGAATTGGGACTGTGATCTCCCGAATCGATCTGCGCGGCGACGCCCTTCCCGAGGGCCCGGCCCTGCGCGACCTGCTGCCCCGAGCCGACTTCGACGTTCAGGCCGCCCTGGAGAAGGTGCGTCCGATCTGCGAGGCCGTGCATCATCGTGGCGACGCGGCGCTGATCGACTTCGCCGAGAAGTTCGACGGAGTACGGCTGGAATCCGTCCGTGTGCCGGCCCAGGCGCTCACCGACGCGCTGGCGGCCCTCGACCCGGCCGTGCGTGCCGCGCTGGAGGAGTCCATCCGCCGCGCCCGCCTGGTCCACCGTGAGCAGCGCCGCGACACGCACACCACGCAGGTCGTGCCAGGTGGCTCCGTGACCGAGAAATGGGTGCCGGTCGAGCGCGTCGGGCTGTACGCGCCGGGCGGCCGCTCCGTCTACCCCTCGTCCGTGATCATGAACGCCGTACCGGCGCAGGAGGCCGGGGTCGAGTCGATCGCGCTCGCCAGCCCGCCGCAGGCCGAATTCGGAGGGCTCCCGCACCCGACGATCCTCGCCGCCTGCGCGCTGCTCGGCGTGGACGAGGTCTACGCGGCCGGCGGCGCCACGGCGGTCGCGATGTTCGCGTACGGCACCGAGTCCTGCCCGCCCGCCAACATGGTCACCGGCCCGGGCAACATCTGGGTCGCGGCCGCCAAGCGCTTCTTCACCGGCCGGATCGGCATCGACGCCGAGGCCGGTCCGACCGAGATCGCGATCCTCGCGGACGACACCGCCGACCCGGTGCACGTCGCCTCGGACCTGATCAGCCAGGCCGAGCACGACCCGCTCGCGGCGGCCGTGCTGGTCACCGACTCCGTCGAGCTGGCGGACGCGGTGGAGAAGGAGCTGGAGCCGCAGGTCGCGGCGACCAAGCACGTCGAGGACCGGGTCGTGCCCGCGCTCAAGGGCCGGCAGTCCGCGATCGTGCTGGTCGACGGCATCGACGAGGGACTCAGGGTGGTCGACGCGTACGGCGCCGAGCACCTGGAGATCCAGACGGCTCGTCCTCAAGAGGTGGCCGACCGCGTCAAGAACGCGGGCGCGATCTTCATCGGCCCCTGGGCCCCCGTCTCGCTGGGCGACTACGCGGCCGGGTCCAACCACGTCCTGCCCACCGGCGGCTGCGCCTGCCACTCCTCGGGCCTGTCCGTCCAGTCCTTCCTGCGCGGCATCCACATCGTGGACTACACGAAGGACGCCCTCGCCGAGGTCGCCCATCACGTGGTGACGCTGGCGGAGGCGGAGGACCTGCCGGCGCACGGCGCGGCGATCAAGGCGAGGTTCGGCTGGAAGGTACCCGAGAGCAAGTGACCCGCATCGACGATCTCCCCGTACGGGACGAGCTGCGCGGCAAGTCCCCCTACGGCGCGCCCCAGTTGGACGTCCCCGTACGGCTGAACACCAACGAGAACCCCTACCCGCTGCCCGAGCCGCTGGTCGAGCGGATCACGGAGCGGGTCCGGGAGGCCGCCCGCGACCTGAACCGCTACCCCGACCGGGACGCGGTCCAGCTGCGCACGGAGCTGGCCGCATACCTGACGAAGACCGGCAAGTACCCCCTCGGCATCGAGAACGTGTGGGCCGCCAACGGCTCCAACGAGGTCATCCAGCAGCTGCTGCAGACCTTCGGCGGGCCGGGCCGTACGGCGATCGGCTTCGAGCCGTCGTACTCGATGCACGCCCTCATCGCGCGCGGCACGGGCACCGGCTGGATCTCGGGTCCGCGGGGCGAGGACTTCACGATCGACCTCGCGGCGGCCGTCGAGGCGATCGCCGAGCATCAGCCGGACGTCGTCTTCATCACCACCCCCAACAACCCCACGGGCAACGCGGTCCCGCCCGAGACCGTCCTCGCGCTGTACGAGGCGGCGCAGGCGGCCAAGCCGTCGATGGTGATCGTGGACGAGGCGTACATCGAGTTCAGCCACGGCGACTCGCTGCTGCCGCTGCTCGAAGGCCGCCCGCACCTGGTCATCTCGCGCACGATGTCGAAGGCGTTCGGCGCGGCGGGCCTGCGCCTCGGCTATCTCGCCGCCGACCCGGCGGTCGTGGACGCCGTCCAGCTCGTCCGGCTGCCGTACCACCTGTCGGCTATCACCCAGGCGACCGCGCTGGCCGCGCTGGAGCACACCGACACATTGCTGAAGTACGTCGAGCAGCTGAAGGCGGAGCGGGACCGGCTGGTCGCCGAGCTGCGCGCGATCGGCTACGACGTCATCGAGTCCGACGCCAACTTCGTGCAGTTCGGGCGGTTCGCGGACGCCCACACCGCCTGGCAGAAGATCCTCGACCGGGGCGTCCTGGTCCGGGACAACGGCGTACCGGGATGGCTGCGGGTGTCCGCCGGCACCCCGGAGGAGAACGACGCGTTCCTCGACGCGGTACGGGAATTGAAGAAGGAGCTGTGAGCATGCCTCGCGAAGGCCGCGTCGGAAGAATCGAGCGGACGACCAAGGAGACCTCGGTCCTGGTCGAGATCGATCTCGACGGCACCGGCAGGACCGACATCGCCACCGGCGTCGGCTTCTACGACCACATGCTCGACCAGCTCGGCCGGCACGGCCTGTTCGACCTGACCGTGAAGACCGACGGCGATCTGCACATCGACTCCCACCACACCATCGAGGACACCGCCCTCGCGCTCGGCGCCGCCTTCAAGCAGGCGCTCGGCGACAAGGTGGGGATCTATCGGTTCGGCAACTGCACGGTCCCGCTGGACGAGTCCCTCGCTCAGGTGACGGTGGACCTGTCCGGCCGCCCGTACCTCGTGCACACCGAGCCCGAGAACATGGCGCCGATGATCGGCGAGTACGACACCACGATGACCCGGCACATCCTGGAGTCCTTCGTCGCCCAGGCGCAGATCGCGCTGCACGTGCACGTGCCGTACGGGCGCAACGCGCACCACATCGTGGAGTGCCAGTTCAAGGCGCTGGCCCGGGCACTGCGCTACGCCTCCGAGCGTGACCCGCGCGCGGCCGGCATCCTCCCCTCCACGAAGGGCGCGCTGTAACCCCATGAACGGTCTGTCCACGGTCCTGATCGTCGTCGGCCTCTTCCTGGTCGGCGGCATCATCTCCTTCGTCAAGCAGAAGATGCCCACGAGCCTCATCGTGCTGCTCTCCATCGGCGCGGCCATGTGCCTGGTCGCGGGCGTCATGCGGCTGGGGGTGTGGAATTGAGCGGTGGCAGCAAGAAGGTCGTCGTCTTCGACTACGGCTTCGGCAACGTCCGGTCCGCCGAGCGCGCCCTCGCGCGCGTGGGCGCCGATGTCGAGATCACGCGTGACTTCGACAAGGCCATGAACGCCGACGGACTGCTGGTGCCGGGCGTCGGCGCGTTCGCGGCCTGTATGCGGGGCCTGCGCGCCGCGCGCGGTGACTGGGTGATCGACCGCCGGCTGTCCGGAGGCCGGCCCGTGATGGGTATCTGCGTCGGCATGCAGATCCTGTTCGCGCGCGGCATCGAGCACGGTGTGGAGGCCGAGGGCCTGGACGAGTGGCCCGGCACGGTCGCGCCGCTGCAGGCCGACGTCGTGCCCCACATGGGCTGGAACACCGTCGACGCCCCGCCCGACTCGGAGCTGTTCGCCGGCCTCGACGCCGACGCCCGCTTCTACTTCGTGCACTCCTACGCCGTCCACGACTGGCAGCTGGAGACGAACAACCCGGTGATCGCGCCCCCCAAGGTGACCTGGTCGACGCACGGCAAGCCGTTCGTGGCCGCCGTCGAGAACGGCGCCCTGTGGGCCACGCAGTTCCACCCCGAGAAGTCCGGCGACGCCGGCGCCCAGCTCCTCACCAACTGGATCGGAACCCTGTAGACCATGGCCAAGCTCGAACTCCTCCCCGCCGTCGACGTCCGCGACGGCCAGGCCGTCCGCCTCGTGCACGGCGAGTCCGGCACGGAGACCTCGTACGGCTCCCCGCTGGAGGCCGCGCTCGCCTGGCAGCGGTCCGGCGCCGAGTGGCTGCACCTGGTCGACCTGGACGCCGCGTTCGGCACCGGCGACAACCGTGAGCTGATCGCCGAGGTCGCGAAGGCGATGGACATCAAGGTGGAGCTGTCCGGCGGCATCCGCGACGACGCCTCGCTGGCGGCCGCCCTGGCCACCGGCTGCACCCGCGTCAACCTCGGAACCGCTGCACTGGAGACCCCGGAGTGGGTCGCCAAGGTCATCGCCGAGCACGGTGACAAGATCGCGGTCGGCCTGGACGTGCGCGGCACGACCCTGCGCGGCCGCGGCTGGACCCGCGACGGCGGCGACCTCTACGAGACGCTGGAGCGCCTCAACAAGGAGGGCTGCGCCCGCTACGTCGTCACCGACATCGCCAAGGACGGCACGCTCCAGGGCCCGAACCTGGAACTGCTGCGCAATGTGTGTGCGGCCACCGACCGCCCGGTCGTGGCCTCCGGCGGCGTGTCGTCCCTGGACGACCTCCGCGCCATCGCCGAGCTGGTACCCCTCGGTGTCGAGGGTTCCATCGTCGGGAAGGCCCTGTACGCGAAGGCGTTCACCCTGGAAGAGGCCTTGGAGGCTGTGTCGTCATGACTGGTGCCGTGCGGCGCGTGCAGAGCGGAAGCCCCTGGGAAGAGAGCTTCGGATTCGCGCGCGCCGTCGCGGCGGGGGACCGGGTGTCCGTGGGCGGCACCACGTCCTTCAAGGGCACGGTGCTGTACGGCGAGGGCGACCCGTACGAGCAGACCAAGGTCGCCTTCGGCAACGCCCTGGAGGCGCTGAAGGAGTTCGGGCTCGGCATCGAGTCCGTGATCCGCACCCGTATGTATCTGAGCCATGTGCGCGACGTCGACGAGGCGGGACGGGCCCACAAGGAGCTGTTCGACTCCGTGCGCCCGTGTACGACCCTGCTGGTGGTCGAGGGCTTCGTCGATCCGCGCATCCTGGTCGAAGTAGAGCTTGAAGCATTCAGAGGAGCCTGAGCAGTCATGACCCTGGCGGTCCGAGTCATCCCCTGCCTGGACGTGGACAACGGCCGGGTCGTCAAGGGCGTCAACTTCCAGAACCTGCGCGACGCGGGCGACCCGGTCGAGATGGCCAAGGTGTACGACGCCGAGGGCGCCGACGAGTTGACGTTCCTGGACATCACCGCGTCCTCGGGCAACCGGGAGACGACGTACGACGTGGTGCGCCGCACCGCGGAGCAGGTGTTCATCCCGCTGACGGTCGGCGGCGGCGTCCGTACGGCCGAGGACGTGGACAAGCTGCTGCGGGCGGGCGCCGACAAGGTGGGCGTGAACACGGCGGCGATCGCCCGCCCCGACCTGATCCGTGAGATCGCCGAACGCTTCGGCCGCCAGGTCCTGGTCCTGTCGGTCGACGCCCGCCGCACCGCGTCGGGATCCTTCGAGGTGACGACCCACGGCGGCCGCCGCGGCACCGGCATCGACGCGGTCGAGTGGGCGCACCGGGCCGCCGAGCTGGGCGCGGGCGAGATCCTGCTGAACTCCATGGACGCCGACGGCACCAAGGACGGCTACGACCTGGAGATGATCGCCGCCGTCCGCAAGCACGTCACCGTCCCGGTCATCGCCTCGGGCGGCGCCGGCAAACTCTCCGACTTCCCCCCGGCCATCGCGGCGGGCGCGGACGCGGTCCTGGCGGCGTCGGTGTTCCACTTCGGGGATCTGCGGATCGGCGAGGTGAAGCAGACGCTGCGGGCGGCGGGGCATCCCGTTCGCTAGTTCGACGGATCACCCTCGGTAGTGAATATGGTAGTGATCATGGTGGCAGCCCCTCTAGGGTGCTCATATGCCTGGAATCACGATTGAGTTCACCGAGGAAGAGCTGGCTGAACTGCGCGCGGAGGCCAAGGAACAGGGCGTCGCGATCAAGCGGCTGGCGCACGACATACTGACCGAGGACGTGGTGCGGCGGCGGCAGAAGCAGCGGTTCGTCGAGGGGGCCTCGAAGTACGCCCGGGAGATCATGGCGGACTTCGACGAGCGCTTCCCGGTGGGGCTGCGGTGACGATGTACGTAGACGCGGGCTGGATCCTCAACGTTCAGATCGAGGTCTCGCCGGAAAACACTCCGATCCGTGACTGGGGTGCACTGCACTGCATGGCGGAGCGACACAAGTACGAGCGCATCGCGGGCGAGCCTTACTACGAGGAGGCTGCGACGCGCGCGGCGACGTTCCTGCACACAGCGCTGAGACTCAGGCCGTTCACGGACTACAACGCGTCGATCGGTATCGGCTGTATCCGCGCATACATGGAGGCGTCTGGAACGCCGATCAACCGGCCGTCCGGTGACTGGGCGAAACTCGTCGCTGACATCCGCGCCGACGAGGCCGACCTCACGGAAACCGCCCGCCTCCTGCGCGAGTGGTCCGCCTGACCCGGTGACCGACTGCACATAGCCGCCTCCCGGGCGGGGATGCCTCACGCGCGCCCCGCCCACCGTGACCCCGACCACCAGGTCGTACCTGCGCTGTGCCGCGCGGAACTCCCCGGCTGAAGTTCACTCCTTCGGCTGAACCAGCTGCACCAGATTGCCGCAGGTGTCGTCGAACACCGCCGCCAGCACCGGCCCCTGCTCCTGCGGCTCGTGCGTGAACCGGACACCCCGGCCGGTCAGCCGCTCGTACTCCGCCGCGAGGTCGTCCACGGAGAAGACGATGCACGGGATGCCCGCCTCGTACAGGGCCCGTCGGTACGGCTCGGCGATGGGGCCCTCACCCGGCTCCAGCAACAGCTGGAGGTCCGGCTGGCCCCCGTCGGGCGCCCCGACCGTGACGAACAGCGTGTCGTCGCCCAGGTCCAGGTGCAGGCGCGTCTCGAAGCCCAGGACCTCCGTGTAGAAGGCGTGCGCCCGGGTCACGTCGTCCACGTACACCCCGGTCATGGCCACCTTGATCATGGGCGGCCCTGCTCAGATGCCCAGCTGCCGGGACTCGTGCAGCTTGGTGATCGCGTCCGCCTCGCCGTCCACGTCCACCTTGGCCGCGTCCTGCCGGCCGAACGCGAACATCAGCAGCTCCGACGGCTCGCCGGTCACCGTCACCACCGGGGCACCCCGGTGCGCCACCGCCGTCTGCCCGTCCGGGCGGCGCAGCACCAGACCCGTCGGCACACCCCGGGCCACCAGCCGCGCCGTGCGCTCCAGCCGCGACCACAGGGCGTCCTGGAAGACCGGGTCCAGCTCGCGCGGGCTACAGTCCGGCTGGGCCCGGCGGACGTCCTCGGTGTGGACGTAGAACTCGACGACGTTGGCCGCCTCGTCGACCTGCTTGAGCTGGAACGGCGAGAAGCGCGGCGGGCCGGTACGGATCAGCTGGATCAGCTCCTCGTACGGCTTCGCGGTGTACTCGGCCATCACCTTCTCCAGGCGCGGCGCGAGCTGCTTGATCAGCGTGCCCCCGGCCGCGTCCGGCCGGCGCTCGCGCACGATCACATGCGCGGCCAGGTCCCGGGTCCGCCAGCCCTCGCAGAGGGTCTCGGCATCCGGACCGACGGTTTCCAAGAGGTCGGCGAGCAGCAGCCGTTCACGCTGGGCGAAGGTCGACATGGAGCCAGCCTACGACCCGCCACCGAGTCCGCGCAGTGGACACGGCACCGGCACTGTCCGACCCGCGCGGCACAATGGCACCCATGACCAGTACGACCGGGACTCCCCGGGCCAGCAGCCTCGACCCGGAGATCGCCGCCCGCCTCAAGCGCAGCGCCGACGGCCTCCTCCCCGCCATCGCCCAGCAGTACGACACCGGTGAGGTGCTCATGCTCGGCTGGATGGACGACGAGGCACTGCACCGCACGCTGACCACCGGCCGCTGCACCTACTGGTCCCGCAGCCGCCAGGAGTACTGGGTCAAGGGCGACACCTCCGGCCACTTCCAGTGGGTGAAGTCCGTCGCGCTCGACTGCGACGCCGACACCGTGCTCGTCAAGGTCGACCAGGTGGGCGCCGCCTGCCACACCGGGGCGCGCACGTGCTTCGACGAGGACGTGCTCCTCAAGGACGCCGGTTCCGCCGCCCAGAGCGCGGATCAGTAAGGTCGGCCGCCATGGACCTCGAGACCTTCCGTAAGCTCGCCGCCGACCGGCGCGTCATCCCGGTCACCCGCAAGCTCCTCGCCGACGGCGACACCCCGGTCGCGCTCTACCGCAAACTGGCCGCCGAGCGCCCCGGCACCTTCCTGCTGGAGTCCGCCGAGAACGGCCGCTCCTGGTCCCGCTACTCCTTCGTCGGCGTCCGCTCCGCCGGCACGCTGACGGAACGCGACGGGCAGGCCCACTGGCTCGGCACCCCGCCGGTCGGCGTCCCCGTGGACGGCGACCCCCTCAAGGCCCTGCGCGCCACCCTCCAGGCCCTGCACACCCCGCACCAGGAGGACCTGCCGCCCTTCACCGGCGGCATGGTCGGCTACCTCGGCTACGACATCGTCCGCCGCCTGGAGAAGATCGGCCCCGGCGAGCGCGACGACCTGCAGCTCCCCGAGCTGACCATGCTGCTGACCAGCGACCTCGCCGTCATGGACCACTGGGAGGGCTCGGTCCTGCTGATCGCCAACGCGATCAACCACAACGACCTCGACACCGGGGTGGACGAGGCCTACGCCGACGCCGTGGCCCGCCTCGACGCCATGGAGGCCGACCTCACGCGCGCGGTGCCCCAGCCCCCGGCCGTGCTGCCGCCCTCCGAGCTGCCCGAGTACACCGCGCTGTGGGGCGGCCCCGACTTCCAGGTGGCCGTCGAGGACATCAAGGAGCGCATCCGCGCCGGCGAGGCCTTCCAGGTCGTGCCCTCCCAGCGCTTCGAGACCCCGTGCACGGCGAGCGCCCTGGACGTCTACCGCGTCCTGCGGGCGACCAACCCCTCGCCGTACATGTATCTCTTCCGCTTCGACGGGTTCGACGTCGTCGGCTCGTCCCCCGAGGCCCTGGTGAAGGTCGAGGACGGACGCGCGATGGTCCACCCCATCGCCGGCACCCGGCCCCGCGGGACCACCCCGCGGGAGGACCAGGCCCTCGCCGAGGAGCTGCTCGCCGACCCCAAGGAGCGCGCCGAGCACCTGATGCTGGTCGACCTCGGGCGCAACGACCTCGGCCGGGTCTGCGAGCCCGGCTCGGTCGAGGTGGTCGACTTCATGTCCATCGAGCGGTACTCGCACGTGATGCACATCGTCTCGACCGTCACCGGCCAGGTGGCCGAGGGCCGTACGGCCTTCGACGTGCTCACCGCCTGCTTCCCGGCGGGCACTCTCTCCGGCGCCCCCAAACCCCGGGCGATGCAGATCATCGACGAACTGGAGCCGTCCCGACGCGGCCTGTACGGCGGCTGCGTCGGCTATCTGGACTTCGCCGGCGACTCCGACACCGCGATCGCCATCCGTACGGCCCTGCTGCGCGACGGCACGGCCTACGTCCAGGCCGGAGCCGGCATCGTCGCCGACTCGAACCCGGTCGCGGAGGACCAGGAGTGCCGCAACAAGGCGGCGGCGGTGCTCCGGGCGGTGCACACCGCCAACCGGCTGGGCAAGTAGGGCGCTTCTCGGCAAGTGGGGTGCTTCTCATACGAACCCCGGGTGACGGTTCGCCCGGGGTTCAGGCGATAGTGGAGTACGTGACTGCCGTACCTCACCCCCGTACCGAAGCCGCCGAGCCCGCCCGGTCCGGCCGGCGGAGCCTCGCCGTGGCCCTCCTGTGCGGTGCGCTCGGCGTGGCCGTGGCGCTGCTCGCGACCCGGCAGCGCTGGGCGGAGGGCACCGCGACGGTGGCCGGCGGCGCGTTCCCGCTCACCGTCAAGGGCAGCGACGTCACGGGTGTCCCCGCGGCCCTCGCCATAGTGGGCCTCGCCGCGCTCGTCGCCGTCTTCGCCGTCCGCAGGGCCGGCCGGCTCGTCGTCGCCGCGCTGCTCGCGCTCTCCGGCGCCGGCATCGCGGCCGCCGCCCTCGTGGCCGCCTCGGACAACTCCGCGCTGGACGACAAGGCCGCCCAGGCCAGCGGCGACACCTCCGCCACCGTCGCCGCGCTCAGCCACACCGGCTGGCCCTACGTCGCGGCCGTCGGCGGTGCGCTGATCCTGCTGGCCGGCCTGCTGGCGCTGCGCTACGGCGCCCTGTGGCCCGCCATGTCCGGCCGCTACGAGCGCGGCGCCGACCGTCCGCGCCGCAAGGCCAGGCCGGTCGACCCGGAGCGGCCCGAGGAGATGTGGAAGGCCCTGGACCGGGGCGAGGACCCGACCGGAGCCTGAGCCCCCGGTCAAGAGCCGGTCGAGCGCCGGTCAAGGCGAGCCGGGTGTGGCGAACCAGACGCCACCCCCGCGCCCGGCGCGCGCGGGCGTACGGGACAATGGGTGACGAGCGTCCGGCTCGGACAGTGACGGGCGGGCTCGGAACCGTACGACACGTACGACGCCTACTGGACACGTACACAGCAACGAGGAGCAAGTCATGGCGGGCAGCAGCCACGGCCACGGTCACACCCCGGCCGCCTGGACCGGTGTCATCATTTCCTTCATCGGTTTCTGCGTCGCGGGCGCCTTCATGGTGATGGCCCAGCCCGTCGGCTTCTGGGCCGGCATGGTGCTCATCCTGCTCGGTGCGGTGGTCGGCGGCATCATGCGCGCCATGGGTCTCGGCCAGCCGAAGCAGGCCCCTCTCAAGATGACGGCCGCCCCGGTCGTCACCCGCGAGCCGGCCACCGCCGAGAGCTGAGCCCACAGCCATCCCGCGAGGGGCGGCCCACCACCTGAAGAGGGTGGGGGCCGCCCCTCGTCGTGTGCGGGGGTGTATCGCCGGTCCAGCGCGCGCCGTGCCGGACCGGAGGGGGACAATGCTCGCGTGAACGCCGTCAGCCGCCCGGCCCCGCAGACCATCCCGTACCCGGCCGTGCCCGCCGCCCCCATGTGGCGGCGGCTCGCGGTCCCGGGCGGGCTGTTCGCGGCCGTCGCCGGGGCCTTCGCGTATGTCGGTGCCGTCGATCCGAACCAGCCCGGTCACTACCCCGTCTGCCCGCTGTACCGGATCACCGGCCTGTACTGCCCCGGCTGCGGCGGACTGCGCAGCGCCCACGCCTTCGTCCACGGCGATCTGCTCACCGCACTGCACGACAACGCACTGGCCGTGGCCGGCTACCTGGGCTTTGCGGTGCTGTGGACCGTCTGGGTGGTCCGCGCGGCGCGCGGCCGGCCGCTGCGGATGGAGCTGGGCCCGGTGCATCTGTGGGGGATCGGGGTGCTGCTGTTGCTGTTCACGACTGTCCGGAACCTGCCGTCGGGAGGCTGGTTGCATCCTTGATCGTTCGGGGAACGTCCAGGTGGTGGGACCTGCGTCCACCGGATGCCAGGCCTCCGCGTTCCTCCGGATACCATCGAAATGACCACGGGTTTTCAAAACCCGAAGGAAACAAGGAAACACCGTCTGAAAGGGGGCCGCTCGCGTGAGTGTGCTCGACGAGATCATCGACGGAGTCCGTGCCGACCTCGCGGAGCGGCAGGCACGCGTCAGCCTCGATGAGCTCAAGGAGCGCGCGGCCAAGGCGCCCGCCGCCAAGGACGGGGTCGCCGCGCTCAAGGGCGACGGCGTCAAGGTGATCTGCGAGGTCAAGCGCTCCAGCCCCTCCAAGGGCGCGCTGGCCGCGATCGCCGACCCGGCCGGGCTGGCCGCGGACTACGAGGCGGGCGGCGCGGCCGTCATCTCCGTCCTGACCGAGCAGCGCCGCTTCGGCGGCTCGCTGGCCGACCTGGAGGCCGTCCGTGCCCGCGTGGACATCCCGGTGCTCCGCAAGGACTTCATCGTCACGTCGTACCAGCTGTGGGAGGCCCGGGCGTACGGCGCCGACCTCGCGCTGCTGATCGTGGCCGCCCTGGACCAGCCGGCCCTGGAGTCGCTGATCGAGCGGGCCGTGTCCATCGGACTGACCCCGCTCGTCGAGGTCCACGACGAGGACGAGGTGGAGCGGGCGGTGGACGCGGGCGCCAAGGTCATCGGCGTCAACGCGCGCAACCTGAAGACCCTGGAGGTCGACCGCACCACGTTCGAGCGGCTCGCCCCGGAGATCCCGGACCACATCGTCAAGGTCGCCGAATCCGGTGTCCGTGGCCCGCACGACCTGATCGCCTACGCCAACGCGGGCGCCGACGCGGTTCTGGTCGGCGAGTCCCTGGTCACCGGCCGCGACCCGAAGTCCGCCGTCTCCGACCTGGTGGCCGCCGGCGAACATCCCGCTCTGCGGCACGGCCGAAGCTGATCACCCGATAGGCTGCCCCCGATGACTCTCACCGTGACGACCGTCGACCGGTACGCCCGCCTGGCGCGAGGCTGCCGCCCCCGGGGCTGCCGAGCCCCGGCGAGGCGCGTCCACGGCCGCAGGGTGCGGTACGTCATCGGTGATGAGCCTGGGCAGGTGAACGGACGTCGATGGCAGCGCGCCCCAAGGGGGCGCGGGGCTGTATCCGACTATGCGACTCCGTCGCGTGGGCACGACCGGCCAAAGACGGCCTGAGGTCGTACGACAAGCTCCGCCCCCACGGCGAACAGTGTCTTTTCACACGCACTCACCGTGAGGTTTGGCATGCCCAGCAATTTCTTCTTCCCTGACCCGGAGGGTCAAGTCCCCACCGCCGAAGGCTACTTCGGCGTATTCGGCGGCAAGTTCATCCCGGAGGCCCTCGTCGCCGCCGTCGACGAGGTCGCCGTCGAGTACGACAAGGCCAAGCAGGACCCCGAGTTCGCCCGCGAGCTCGACGACCTGCTGGTCAACTACACCGGCCGCCCGTCGGCGCTCACCGAGGTCCCTCGTTTCGCCGCGGAAGCGGGCGGCGTGCGAATGTTCCTCAAGCGTGAGGACCTCAACCACACCGGCTCCCACAAGATCAACAACGTGCTCGGCCAGGCCCTGCTCACCAAGCGGATGGGCAAGACCCGGGTCATCGCCGAGACCGGCGCCGGCCAGCACGGTGTCGCGACCGCCACGGCCTGCGCGCTGTTCGGCCTCGAGTGCACCATCTACATGGGCGAGGTCGACACCAAGCGCCAGGCCCTGAACGTGGCCCGTATGCGCATGCTCGGCGCCGAGGTCGTCTCCGTGAAGTCCGGCAGCCGCACCTTGAAGGACGCCATCAACGAGGCGTTCCGCGACTGGGTGGCCAACGTCGACCACACCCACTACCTCTTCGGTACGGTGGCCGGCCCGCACCCCTTCCCGGCGATGGTCCGCGACTTCCACCGGGTCATCGGCGTCGAGGCTCGCCGCCAGCTCCTGGAGCGCGCCGGCCGTCTCCCCGACGCCGCCGTCGCCTGCGTCGGTGGCGGCTCCAACGCCATCGGCCTCTTCCACGCCTTCATCCCCGACGCGGGCGTCCGCCTCATCGGCTGTGAACCGGCAGGTCACGGCATCGAGACCGGTGAGCACGCGGCCACCCTCACCGCCGGTGAGCCCGGCATCCTGCACGGCTCCCGGTCGTATGTCCTGCAGGACGAGGAAGGCCAGATCACCGAGCCGTACTCGATCTCGGCGGGCCTGGACTACCCGGGCATCGGCCCCGAGCACTCGTACCTGAAGGACTCGGGCCGCGGTGAGTACCGCGCGATCACCGACGACGCCGCCATGCAGGCTCTGCGCCTGCTGTCCCGCACCGAGGGCATCATCCCGGCGATCGAGAGCGCCCACGCCCTGGCCGGCGCCCTGGAGGTCGGCAGGGAGCTGGGCAAGGACGGCCTGATCGTCGTCAACCTCTCCGGCCGCGGCGACAAGGACATGGACACCGCCGCCCGCTACTTCGGCCTCTACGACACGGACGCCGAGGTCGCCGCCGACACCGCCGAGATCGAGGGGGACGCCAAGTGAGCGGGAACATTCAGCTGCTGAGCGACACCCTCGCCGCCGCCAAGGCCGAGGGCCGGTCCGCGCTCATCGCCTACCTCCCGGCCGGGTTCCCGACCGTGGACGGCGGCATCGAGGCGATCAAGGCCGTCTTCGACGGCGGGGCGGACGTCGTCGAGGTCGGTCTGCCGCACAGCGACCCCGTCCTCGACGGCCCGGTCATCCAGACCGCCGACGACATCGCGCTGCGCGGCGGGGTCAAGATCGCCGATGTCATGCGGACGGTCCGCGAGGCGTACGAGGCGACCGGCAAGCCCGTGCTCGTCATGACGTACTGGAACCCCATCGACCGCTACGGCGTCGAGCGGTTCACCGCCGAGCTCGCGGAGGCGGGCGGCGCGGGCTGCATCCTGCCCGACCTGCCCGTCCAGGAGTCGGCCCTGTGGCGGGGGCACGCCGAGAAGCACGGCCTGGCGACGGTCTTCGTCGTGGCGCCGAGCAGCAAGGACGCGCGGCTCACCCAGATCACGGCGGCGGGCAGCGGCTTCGTCTACGCCGCCTCGCTGATGGGTGTCACCGGCACCCGTGAATCCGTCGGCGCGCAGGCCCGGAACCTGGTCGGGCGCACCCGTGCCACCGGCACCGGGCTGCCCGTCTGCGTCGGACTCGGTGTCTCCAACGCCGCTCAGGCCGCCGAGGTCGCCGGCTTCGCCGACGGCGTGATCGTCGGCTCGGCGTTCGTGAAGCGGATGCTCGACGCCCCCGACCACGTATCGGGTGTCGCGGCGGTGCGCGAGCTGGCCGGGGAGCTGGCGAAGGGCGTGCGCGGACAGCAGTCGTAACTGTCCGCAGTCGTTCGGTCGCTTTCGTTCGTCATTCGTATCTGTCTGTAACGGAATATTCGGTCACTCGAACGGGTGGACCTCTGGCCGGGGAGGCGCGCTGCGCCTCCCCGGTTCGTTCTGGGGGTGTGAGCGAGAAGAACCGTGACGAAAAGCGCACCGCCCGGGAGCGGCTGGCGGTCGAGCGCGAGAAGCAGAAGGCCGCTGACAAGCGACGACGCACTCTGATCGTGGGTGTGAGCATCGTCTGCGTCCTGGGCCTCGCGGCGGTGATCGGCGTTCTGGCCGCGAACGCCGGTAAAAAGGGCAGCGAAAAGGCGGGCCCGGTCGTGGCGCCCTCGGGCGCGCAGGGCAAGGACAGCCTCGCCATCCCGGTGGGCAAGGACGGCGCCAAGTCGACGCTCACCGTCTGGGAGGACATGCGCTGCCCGGCCTGCATGGCGTTCGAGGTCGCCTATCGCCCGACGCTCCATGAACTGGCCGACTCCGGCAAGCTCAGAATCGAGTACCACCTGGTCCGCCTGATCGACGGCAACCTCGGCGGCACCGGCTCCCTGCGCGCGGCCAACGCCGTGGCCTGCGCCCAGGACGCCGGAAAGTTCCGCGATTACCACGACGCGCTGTACTCGAACCAGCCCAAGGAAACCGACGACGCGTTCGCGGACAACGACAAGCTGATCGAGCTGGCCGGCAAGGTCAGCGGTCTGAACACGCCCGCTTTCCAGAAGTGCGTCAAGGACGGCACCCACGACAGCTGGGTGAACAAGTCCCAGAAGGCCTTCCAGGGCGGCGGCTTCACCGGCACGCCCACGGTCCTGCTCGGCGGAAAGAACATCTACCAGGACCAGACCATGACCCCGGCCAAGCTCAAGCAGATGGTGGAGGAGGCCAACCGCGGGTAAGGGATTTCCCTCCGACCCGTCTGTTTTTCTCACGCCCCCGTTATGGAGCCGTAGCCGGGCTGCTTGCCGTCCCCACGGCCCGGCACGGTAGCGTCGGACTTGCCATGGAACTTTCCTACATTCCCAGCCCGTCGCGCGGGGTGCTCTATCTCGGCCCCATCCCGCTGCGCGGCTACGCCTTCTGCATCATCATCGGCGTCTTCGTCGCCGTCTGGCTCGGCAACAAGCGCTGGATCGCTCGTGGCGGGCGGGCCGGCACGGTCGCCGACATCGCGGTCTGGGCTGTGCCGTTCGGCCTGGTCGGCGGCCGGCTGTACCACGTGATCACGGACTACGAGCTGTACTTCAGCCCGGGCCGTGACTGGGTGGACGCCTTCAAGGTGTGGCAGGGCGGCCTGGGCATCTGGGGCGCGATCGCGCTGGGTGCGCTCGGTGCGTGGATCGGTGCGCGGCGCCGGGGCATCCCGATGCCGGCGTACGCCGACACCGTCGCACCCGGCATTGCCTTCGCACAGGCCATCGGCCGCTGGGGAAACTGGTTCAACCAGGAGCTGTACGGCCGGGAGACGCATGTTCCATGGGCCCTGCACATCACCTCCTCCGAGGGCGGCCGGGTGCCGGGCTACTACCACCCGACCTTCTTGTACGAGTCCCTGTGGTGCATCGGTGTCGGTTTCCTGGTCATCTGGGCCGACCGCCGCTTCAAGATGGGCCACGGCCGGGCGTTCGCCCTGTACGTCGCGGCGTACTGCGTGGGCCGCGGCTGGATCGAGTACATGCGCGTGGACGACGCGCACCACATCCTGGGCCTCCGCCTGAACGACTGGACCGCGATCATCGTGTTCCTGCTGGCGGTGACGTACATCGTGGTGTCGTCGAAGAAGCGGCCCGGACGCGAGCCGGTGGTTGAGCCGGGTGTCTCCGGCGGTTCGGCCGACGATACGGAAGCTGCCGCCGAGGCGGAGGACAAGGCCGAGCCGGACCCCGCCGAGGCCGAGGCCGAGGCCAAGGACGAGGCCGAGTCCGCGACTGAGAAGACCTGACCGCTGGTGGTACGACGCTGAGGGCGCCCGGAGATCTTCCGGGCGCCCTCAGCGTGTGCGGGCTGCTGCTGTCAGCTCTGCACGCCGGTGACAAGGTGCGCTGGGCCGGCGTCACCATCGCCGCGTCGATGAAGCGGCCGTCGGGGAGGGCTTGGGCGCCGGGATTGGTGGCTGCCGCCTTGAGGATCGTTTCGGCGTGTTCGATCTCCGCCGCTGTGGGCAGGTGGGCCCGTTCGATCACCGGTAGCTGCCGGGGTGGATCGCGGTGCGGCCCAGGAAGCCGAAGGTGCGGCCGTGGGTGCAGGGGGCGGTGAGGCCTGCCAGGTCGCGGATGCCGGGGTGGACCGACTGGGGGCGGTGGGGCGAGCCCCGCCGCACGGGCGGCGGCGGTCATCCGGGAGCGCGCCCGGTCGAGGCCCGCGTCGGCCCGTACCCCCAGGTCCGGCCCGCAGTCCGCCTCGCCGAGGGCGATGCCCCTCGCGGTCGCCGTGACCCGCCGTGACCCACCTGATCTCGTCCGGGGTGGTCGCCTTCGGCAGCCGTAAGCCCGAGAGGCTGGGGAGTGCGGCCAGGGTGGCCAGGTCCGCGGCGGCCCAGGGGCCGTCCAGGGCGTTGACACGGACGTGCACCGGGACCGGCTGGGCGTCGGCGAGGAGGTCGGCCGTAGCCGCGCGGGCGTACTCCTTGCGGTCCGGGGCTACCGCGTCCTCCAGGCCGATCACCGCCACGTCGGCCCCCGCGGCCAGCGCCTTGGCCACCTCGTGCGGGCGGTCGCCGGGGACGCCAGGAGAGCCGGAAGAGGACGTTACGCGGCCTCCGCAGACCCGACAAAGGCGGAGCCGTCGTACTCATGCGTCGTACCTCATGCGTTGGTCCTCACGCGGTGCACTGGGCGTCGATCTCGGGGCGGTACGGCATCGACGCCGACGCCCCGGCCCGCTGGACGGAGATCGCCGCGGCGGCCGACGCCCAGGACAGGGCCTCCCGCACCGGTTTCTCCTCGGCGAGGGCCACCGTGAGCGCGCCGACGAAGGTATCACCGGCACCCGTGGAGTCGACGGCGGTCACCCTCGGCGCCGGGATCACGAGCGGCTCGGTGCCCCGGGCCAGGTAGAGGCTGCCGGTCGCGCCCAGGGTGACGACGACCTCCGGCACCAGATCCAGCAGGGCGGCGGCGGCCTCGCGCGGGTCGGTGCGGCCGGTGAGGGTGACCGCCTCGTCCTCGTTGGGCACCAACAACTCGGTCGCGGCGAGGAGTTCGGGTGGCAGCGGCTGGGCGGGCGAGGGGGTGAGCACCGTACGGACGCCGTGCCGGCGCGCCGCCTCCGCGCCCGCGACGACCGCGCGCAGCGGGATCTCCAGCTGCAGCAGCAGAGCGTCGGCGGAGGCGATCACGCCCTCGTCGCCGGGGGAGAGATGGTCGACGGTGCCGTTCGCGCCGGGGATGACGACGATCGAGTTGGCGCCCTCGTCGTCCACCACGATGTGCGCCGTGCCGGACGGGCCCTCGACCGTCCGCAGGAAGTCCGTGTCCACGCCGGAGTGTTCGAGGGTGTCGCGCAGCCGCACGCCGAAGGCGTCGTTGCCGACCGCACCGATCATCGAGACCGTGGCGCCGGCACGGGCCGCGGCGATCGCCTGGTTGGACCCCTTGCCGCCGGGGATCGTATGGAACTCCCGTCCCGTCACGGTCTCGCCGCGCTGCGGGGCCTTGGTGACATAGGTGACGAGGTCCATGTTCGTGCTGCCGAGGACGACGATGTGGGTCATGAGCGGGTCGCCTCCAGATGGGTGAGGTGGGCGAGGGTGTCGAAGCCGGTGCCGTCGAAGCCGGCGACGGTGGTGGCGAGCCGGTTCTTCAGCGGGGCGCGCCAGCGGTCGGGGAGGGCGGTGGGGGCGCCCGCGAGCAGTCCGGCGATGCTGCCGGCCGTGGCGCCGACCGAGTCGGTGTCCCAACCGCCCGATGTCGCACGGCAGATGGAGTCGGTGAAGTCGCCGTCCGCGTGGGTGAGGGCGGCGGTGAGCAGGGCGGTGTTCGGGAGGGCGTGGACCCAGTGGTGGGCGGGGGAGTAGCGGGCGTGGATTTCGTCCACCACGTCATCGAAGTCCTCGTGGGTATCGGCCAGTTGGACGGCGTGGTCGATCGCCCGCGCGAGCCGGGAGCGGGGCGGAATCACCCGGCGGCCTGTGCGCAGACAGGCGTGGACGTCATGGTCGCCGGTCGCGGCGGTGGCGATGACGGCGGCCGTGAACATCGCCGCGTAGACGCCGTTGGCGGTGTGGGTGAGGACCGCGTCGCGGTACGCCTGTTCGGCTGCGGCGCCCGGGTCACCGGGGTTGGTCCAGCCGTGCACGTCGGCGCGGATCAGGGCGCCGGTCCACTCGCGGAAGGGGTTGCGGTGGCGGGCGGTGTACGGGGGTTCGATGCCGGTGAGGAGGTTGCGGCAGGCGACGCGTTCGGCGGTGAAGGAACGGCCGGGCGGGAGTTCGTCCAGCCAGAGCCGTGCCACCTCGGCGGTGCTGAAGGCCCTTCCGTACCGGCGCAGGAGCAGGAGGTTCAGGAGAGGGTAGTCGAGGTCGTCGTCCTCGGGCATTCCGTCGATGTTCTCGGCGAGGGAGGTCGCGGCGGAGCGGCGGTTCCAGGGGTACGCGGCGAGGAGGTCTTCCGGGACGCCTACGGCGGTGAAGTACGTGTGGAGGGGCCAGTTGCCGGCTGCCTGGGCGAGGGCGCGGATGCCGTCGAGGGGGAGCTTTTCGACGGGCTTGCCGAGGAGACAGCCGATGGCCCGGCCCAGCCAGGCGGCTTCGAGGGCGGCAGGGTCGGGGGCGGGGCGGTTTTCGCCAGCCCGCGCTTGCGGGGTGCCTGGGGCGGGCCACTCTGTGCACAGGGACTTGATGCGGTCGAGGTCCGTCGGCTCGTCCTCGGACAACGCGCTGGGCAGGTCGGCCAGTTCGTCGAGCAGATCCTCCGCGAGGAGGCGCAGATAGCGGGACGCCCGGTGCGGGGACGCCCCCGCTCGGGGCGGGGCATCCGGGCCGCCCGCCGCTCGCCAGCGTGCCTCGATCGCCGACGGCGACCGGCCGTCCAGGCGGGCCTGGCGGAGTTCGTGGCCCAGCAGGTCCTCCGGCTGGACCCAGGTCAGTCGGAGCATGCGGTGCCTCCGAGCGCCGTGAACGCCCGCTCGTGCGCCCGGCGCCGGCGCACGTCGCGCGCGAAGATCTCCCGGGTGACCTCGGTGAGCGTCCGGGCCGGCGCCCACAGGTCCAGGCGGCTCGCGTCCGCCACCGTCTTCGCCCAGGACTCCGGGACCGGCGAGCCGAGGACGCCCGCGAGCGCACCGGCCATCGTGGCGGTCGAGTCGCAGTCGCGGCCGTAGTTCACCGCGCCGGGGACGGCGTGCCGGTAGTCGCCGCCGGAGACCAGCAACATGCCGAGGGCGATGCGCAGTTCCTCGATCGCGTGCAGCCGGGAGGGGCGGCGCGCGGCCAGGGAGGGCGCGCGGCAGTCCGGGCCGACGGTGTCGTACGGGGCCACCGCCGCGCGCAGGGGTCGTAGCGCCGACTCGAAGTCGCGGTGATCGCGGGCCGCTTCGCAGACCTTCTCGATCGCCTCACGCGTGCCGTCCCCCGCCAGGTACAGGCAGGCGGTGACGACCGAGTCCGGGCTTGCGCCGGGTGACATCGCGGCGGCGACGGCGGCGGCCGGGTCGGCTGCGTTGACCAGGCCGACGGGGGCCATGTACACCGCCGCGCCGCAGTTGACGATGTTTCCGACGCCCGCCTCCCGGGGGTCGACGTGGCCGTGGGCCAGCCGGGCCACGAGCCGCTTCTCGGCGAGGAAGAGCCGGTGCAGAGGGAGGGCCTCGGCCTCCGGTTCCGGGATCCAGCGGGGGTTGGTCATCAGGTCCGGGACCAGGCGGCCGGCGATCGCGTACGCGTCCAGGTGGTCACGGACCCGGGCGTAGACCCGTACCAGCGCGTGGGGCATCAGGGTGTCGTCGGTGACGTGGCCGTCGCCCTTGTGGTACGGGGCGAAGGGGCGCGCGGTGCGCCAGGCGCCACCGTGCCGGGGGCCGACGATGCCGTGCACGCGGCCGCCGTGGCGCTCGGCGATGCGCTCGGGGTCGTAGCCCTCGACCGGGCCGCCGAGGGCGTCGCCGACGGCGGCTCCGACGAGGGCGCCGGTGATCCGTTCGGCGAGGCCGTAACGGGCTGTCCCGCCGTTTTGTTCTTCTTCAGGCCCTGCGGGGCATTCGGGCTCTGTGGGCATCATGCCCCGAATCATCCTCCTGGGCGGGCCGGTTGCGCGGCTTCCAGGAGTCCGGCGAGTTCCACCAGGCCGGTGCCGGTGAGGCGGGGCAGGGCGCAGCCGGACAGGGTGCGGCAGGCGTCCCGCCAGGTCCGCGGGATGGCCGCGCCGCCGCCGAGGGCTCCGGTGAGGGCGCCCGCGAGGGCGCGGGGGCGGAGCCCGCGACGCGGGACAGGCGGCGGCGGGTACGGCCTCGGCGATACGACCACCCGCCGCGGCGGCCAGGGCCAAGGCGACCGGGACGGTCTCGGCGGCGGCGATGCCGCAGCTGTAGACGTGGCCAGGCCGCCTCCACATGGGCCGGGGTGAGTGCCGAGCCGTGCCGGGCCAGGAGCAGGCCGGAGAAGATCGCGTACTCCGTGTCGTTCGTGCCGGGAGGGGTTCTCCGTGACGTACCCCGTGATACGGCCCCAGCGCGCGGATCTGGGACGGCCTGAGATTCTCCGCGGGCGCTCCCAGCGCGTCTCCGACCGCCAGGCCGAGCAGCGCGCCACGGGCCCTTCCGCGTGGTCCGGCGGCGTCGTCGGGCGCCGGGACCGGGGGAGTACAGGCGTTCGCATGACCCGCTTGGCATCTGAGCGAGATCACGAACGGATGAGCAAAGCCAGGTAAAGCCGCAGGTTAGCCCAGCCTTTCCTTGGTGGCGGGCGGGCGTGAATGGGCGTACCTTCTGTGGTGTCGAAAAGTAGAACTCGTCCAAAAGTTAGCTTTGGCTAAGCTATCCAGGGGGTCCGCATGGCCGTCATCGAAACCCAGGCCGCGCTGCATGAGGCGCATCGGGACAACCACACGCACCGCGACGTCAACGGCGGCTGGCTGCGCCCCGCCGTCTTCGGCGCCATGGACGGTCTCGTCTCCAACCTGGCCCTGATGACCGGTGTGGCCGGCGGGGCCGTGAGCCAGCAGACCATTGTGATCACCGGCCTCGCGGGGCTCGCCGCCGGTGCCTTCTCGATGGCGGCCGGTGAGTACACCTCCGTCGCCTCCCAGCGGGAGCTGGTCGAGGCCGAGCTGGATGTCGAGCGCCGTGAGCTGCGTAAGTACCCGCAGGACGAGGAGGACGAGCTGGCCGCTCTGTACGTCGCCCGAGGAGTGGAGCCCGACCTGGCCCGTGAGGTGGCACGACAGCTGTCCAAGGATCCCGAGCAGGCGCTGGAGATACACGCCCGCGAGGAGCTGGGGATCGACCCCGGCGACCTGCCCTCGCCGCTGGTCGCCGCCGTCTCGTCGTTCGGCTCCTTCGCCCTCGGCGCCCTGCTGCCCGTGCTGCCGTATCTGCTCGGCGCGACCGTGCTGTGGCCCGCCGTGCTGCTCGCCCTCGCCGGGCTCTTCGGGTGCGGTGCCGTCGTGGCCAAGGTCACCGCGCGGAGCTGGTGGTACAGCGGCCTGCGGCAGCTTGCGCTGGGCGGCGCCGCGGCCGGTGTGACGTACGCCCTGGGCAGCCTGTTCGGAACGGCCGTAGGATAGCGCCGCCGCTACTTATGCGTTGGGCCGCATAGGTAGCCGCCATCGCCCGTTACTCGCTGGTTTCGACCGCGTGACCACCGGGCATGAGCCGTAAGCGCCGCATGCAATGACGCCTGCCGCACCCCCGCGGGGTGAGTGAAGACGCTCTCCCCGCCACCCTTGGGCCACCGGACGCCGATCCGATCGATCTTGTCCGCCGCGGCCCCTTTCACGCGTTCGCCGCCACGCGCGGCACCCCCGCCGTCATCGTGCGGCACAACCGCCGCCCTCGTGTGGCACCGCTGCCACCCCGTGCGGCACCCCGCCGTCACCGCGCGGCACCCTGGCCACGGACCCTGTGGCGTCCGCATGTTGGAACGGAGTATCCGCTTCCCGAGAACCGCTCCATCATGTAACCTGCACGAAATTTTGATACTCACGCAGAGGGCCAACGTCGTCCCTCGGCACTTGCCACATGCCACATGACGACGACGGGAGAGCCGATGCGTACGCCGCGCCAGCCGTCCCAGCATTCCGCGAATGGCCAGAACTGGTCGTTCATGGATGCTCGCCCTGCTGCGCAGGGTATGTACGACCCCCGCAACGAACACGACGCCTGTGGCGTCGGTTTCGTCACCACCCTTACCGGCGAGGCGTCGCACACGCTGGTCGAGCAGGCACTCACGGTGCTGCGCAACCTGGAGCACCGCGGTGCCACCGGCTCCGAGCCCGACTCGGGCGACGGCGCGGGTCTCCTCTCCCAGGTGCCCGACGCCTTCTTCCGCGAGGTGGCCGGATTCGAACTCCCCGCCGCCGGGTCGTACGCCGTCGGTATCGCCTTCCTGCCGGAGGACGGGACCACCGAGGCCGTCTCACAGATCGAGACGATCGCCGTCGAGGAGGGGCTGACCGTCCTCGGCTGGCGCGAGGTTCCCGTCGCCCCGGATCTGCTGGGCGCCACCGCCCGCTCCACCATGCCGGTCTTCCGGCAGATCTTCGTCGCCGACGGCGCCAGCGAGGGCATCGCACTGGACCGCAAGGCGTTCGTACTGCGCAAGCGCGCCGAGCGCGAGGCCGGTGTCTACTTCCCGTCGCTCTCCGCGCGCACGATCGTGTACAAGGGCATGCTGACCACCGGCCAGCTGGAGCCCTTCTTCCCGGACCTGTCCGACCGCCGCTTCGCCTCCGCGATCGCGCTCGTGCACTCCCGGTTCTCCACGAACACCTTCCCGTCGTGGCCGCTCGCGCACCCGTACCGCTTCGTCGCCCACAACGGTGAGATCAACACCGTCCAGGGCAACCGCAACTGGATGCGCGCCCGCGAGTCGCAGCTGGTCTCCGACCTGTTCGGCCCCCAGGAGAAGCTGGACCGCGTCTTCCCGGTCTGTACGCCGGACGCCTCCGACTCCGCCTCCTTCGACGAGGTCCTCGAACTCCTGCACCTGGGCGGCCGTTCGCTGCCGCACTCCGTGCTGATGATGATCCCGGAGGCGTGGGAGAACCACGACTCCATGGACCCGGCCCGGCGCGCCTTCTACGGCTTCCACTCCACGATGATGGAGCCCTGGGACGGCCCCGCCTGTGTCTGCTTCACCGACGGCACCCAGGTCGGCGCCGTACTCGACCGCAACGGCCTGCGCCCCGGCCGCTACTGGGTCACCGACGACGGCCTCGTCGTCCTCGGCTCCGAGGTCGGCGTCCTCGACATCGACCCGGCCAAGGTCGTCCGCAAGGGCCGGCTGCAGCCCGGCAAGATGTTCCTCGTCGACACCGCCGAGCACCGCATCATCGAGGACGACGAGATCAAGGCGACCCTCGCCGCCGAGAAGCCGTACGCCGAGTGGCTGGAGGCAGGCGAGATCGAGCTGGTCGACCTGCCCGAGCGCGAGCACATCGTCCACACCCACGCCTCGGTCACCCGCCGCCAGCAGACCTTCGGTTACACCGAGGAGGAGCTGCGCGTCATCCTCGCCCCGATGGCCCGCACCGGCGCCGAGCCGATCGGCTCGATGGGCACCGACTCGCCGATCGCGGCCCTGTCCGAGCGCCCGCGGCTGCTCTTCGACTACTTCACCCAGCTGTTCGCGCAGGTCACCAACCCGCCGCTGGACGCGATCCGCGAGGAGCTGGTCACCTCCCTGCGCTCCTCGCTGGGCCCGGAGGGCAACCTGCTCGACCCGACGGCCGCCTCCTGCCGCTCGGTCACCCTGCCCTTCCCGGTGATCGACAACGACGAGCTGGCCAAGCTCATCCACATCAACGCCGACGGCGACATGCCCGGCTTCAAGGCCGCGACCCTGTCCGGTCTGTACCGGGTGAGCGGTGGCGGTGAGACGCTCGCCGCCCGTATCGCGGAGATCTGCGCCGAGGCCGACGCCGCCATAGAGAACGGCGCCCGCCTGATCGTCCTCTCCGACCGGCACTCCGACGCCGAGCACGCGCCGATCCCTTCGCTGCTGCTCACCGCGGCCGTCCACCACCACCTCATCCGCACCAAGCAGCGCACCCACGTGGGCCTGCTGGTCGAGGCCGGCGACGTCCGCGAGGTCCACCACGTCGCCCTGCTGATCGGCTTCGGCGCCGCCGCCGTCAACCCGTACCTGGCGATGGAGTCGGTCGAGGACCTGCTGCGCGCCGGCACGTTCCTCAACGGCATCGAGCCCGAGAAGGCCATCAAGAACCTGATCTACGCCCTCGGCAAGGGCGTGCTGAAGGTCATGTCGAAGATGGGCATCTCCACCGTCGCCTCCTACCGCGGCGCCCAGGTCTTCGAGGCCGTCGGCCTGGACGAGGCCTTCGTGGAGAAGTACTTCAACGGCACCGCCACCAAGATCGGCGGCGTCGGCATCGACGTCATCGCCCGGGAGGTCGCCGCCCGCCACGCCAAGGCCTACCCGGCCACCGGCATCGCCCCGGCGCACCGCGCGCTGGAGATCGGCGGCGAGTACCAGTGGCGCCGCGAGGGCGAGCCGCACCTGTTCGACCCGGAGACGGTCTTCCGCCTCCAGCACTCCACGCGCAGCGGCCGCTTCGACATCTTCAAGAAGTACACCGAGCGCGTGAACGAGCAGTCCGAGCGCCTGATGACGCTCCGCGGCCTCTTCGGCTTCAAGTCGGACCGTCAGCCGATCTCCATCGACGAGGTCGAGCCGGTGAGCGAGATCGTCAAGCGGTTCTCGACCGGCGCCATGTCGTACGGCTCCATCTCCAAGGAGGCGCACGAGACCCTCGCCATCGCCATGAACCAGCTGGGCGGCAAGTCCAACACCGGTGAGGGCGGCGAGGACCCCGAGCGTCTGTACGACCCGGCGCGGCGCAGCGCCATCAAGCAGGTCGCCTCCGGCCGCTTCGGCGTGACCTCCGAGTACCTGGTCAACGCGGACGACATCCAGATCAAGATGGCCCAGGGCGCCAAGCCCGGCGAGGGCGGCCAGCTGCCCGGCCACAAGGTCTACCCCTGGGTCGCCAAGACGCGGCACTCGACGCCGGGCGTCGGCCTCATCTCGCCGCCGCCGCACCACGACATCTACTCCATCGAGGACCTGGCCCAGCTGATCCACGACCTGAAGAACGCGAACCCGCAGGCGCGGATTCACGTCAAGCTGGTCTCCGAGGTCGGCGTCGGCACGGTCGCCGCGGGTGTGTCCAAGGCGCACGCGGACGTCGTCCTGATCTCCGGCCACGACGGCGGTACGGGCGCCTCCCCGCTGACCTCGCTGAAGCACGCGGGCGGCCCCTGGGAGCTGGGCCTCGCCGAGACCCAGCAGACCCTGCTGCTCAACGGTCTGCGCGACCGGATCGTCGTACAGACCGACGGCCAGCTGAAGACCGGGCGTGACGTGGTCATCGCCGCGCTGCTCGGCGCCGAGGAGTTCGGTTTCGCGACCGCTCCGCTGGTCGTCTCCGGCTGCGTGATGATGCGCGTCTGCCACCTCGACACCTGCCCGGTCGGCATCGCCACCCAGAACCCGGTCCTGCGCGACCGCTTCGCCGGCAAGGCCGAGTACGTGGTGAACTTCTTCCAGTTCATCGCCGAGGAGGTCCGCGAGATCCTCGCCGAGCTGGGCTTCCGCTCCATCGAGGAGGCCGTCGGCCACGCCGAGACGCTGGACGTCGAGCGCGCGGTGGACCACTGGAAGGCGCAGGGCCTGGACCTGGAGCCGCTGTTCCACGTGCCGTCGCTGCCCGAGGGCGCCGTCCGCCACCAGGTGATCCCCCAGGACCACGGCCTGGAGAAGGCCCTGGACAACGAGCTGATCAAGCTCGCCGCGGATGCCCTGGCCGCTTCGGACGCCACTGAAGCCCAGCCGGTGCGCGCCCAGGTCGCCATCCGCAACATCAACCGCACGGTCGGCACCATGCTCGGCCACGAGGTGACGAAGAAGTTCGGCGGTGCGGGCCTGCCCGAGGACACCATCGACATCACCTTCACCGGCTCGGCCGGCCAGTCCTTCGGCGCGTTCCTGCCGCGCGGTGTCACGCTGCGTCTGGAGGGCGACGCCAACGACTACGTCGGCAAGGGCCTCTCGGGCGGCCGTGTCGTGGTCCGCCCGGACCGGGCCGCCGACCACCTCGCCGAGTACTCGACCATCGCGGGCAACACCATCGCCTACGGCGCCACCGGCGGCGAGCTGTACCTGCGCGGCCGTACCGGTGAGCGGTTCTGCGTCCGCAACTCCGGCGCGCTGGTCGTCTCCGAGGGCGTGGGCGACCACGGCTGCGAGTACATGACCGGCGGTCACGCGGTCGTCCTCGGCCCGACCGGCCGCAACTTCGCGGCGGGCATGTCCGGCGGTATCGCGTACGTCATCGACCTCGACCGCGACAACGTCAACGTCGGCAACGCCCGCTCGGTCGAGGCGCTGGACGACACGGACAAGCAGTGGCTGCACGACGTGGTGCGCCGCCACGCCGAGGAGACCGGCTCCACGGTCGCCGAGAAGCTGCTCGCCGACTGGGACACGGCCGTGGCCCGGTTCAGCAAGATCATCCCCAGCACGTACAAGGCAGTGCTCGCCGCCAAGGACGCCGCCGAGCGAGCGGGTCTCACCGAGACCGAGATCACCGAGAAGATGATGGAGGCGGCGATCAATGGCTGACCCGAAGGGCTTCCTGAACCACGGCCGCGAGGTCGCCCGGACCCGTCCCGTCGGTGAGCGCGTCAAGGACTGGAACGAGGTCTACGTCCCCGGCTCCCTGCTGCCGATCATCAGCAAGCAGGCCAGCCGCTGCATGGACTGCGGCATCCCGTTCTGCCACAACGGCTGCCCGCTCGGAAACCTGATCCCCGAGTGGAACGACTACGCCTACCGCGAGGACTGGACGGCCGCCTCCGAGCGCCTGCACGCCACGAACAACTTCCCGGAGTTCACGGGCCGTCTGTGCCCCGCTCCCTGTGAGTCGGCGTGTGTGCTCGGCATCAACCAGCCGCCGGTCACCATCAAGAACGTCGAGGTCTCGATCATCGACAAGGCGTGGGACGCGGGCACCGTCGCCGCGCAGATCCCCGAGCGCCTCTCCGGCAAGACGGTCGCGGTCATCGGCTCGGGCCCGGCGGGCCTCGCCGCCGCCCAGCAGCTGACCCGGGCCGGCCACACGGTCGCCGTCTACGAGCGCGCGGACCGCGTCGGAGGCCTCCTCCGGTACGGCATCCCCGAGTTCAAGATGGAGAAGCGGCACATCAACCGCCGTATCGAGCAGATGCGCGCGGAAGGAACCCGCTTCCGCACCGGTATCGAGATCGGCCGCGACCTGAAGGCGACGGACCTGAAGAAGCGGTACGACGCGGTGGTCCTGGCCGTCGGCGCGACGACCGCCCGCGATCTGCCGGTCCCCGGCCGTGAGCTCAAGGGCATCTACCAGGCGATGGAGTACCTGCCGCTGGCCAACAAGGTGCAGGAGGGCGACTACGTCACGACCCCTGTCTCGGCCGAGGGCAAGCACGTCGTCGTCATCGGCGGCGGGGACACCGGCGCGGACTGCGTGGGCACCGCCCACCGGCAGGGCGCGGCCTCCGTCACCCAGCTGGAGATCATGCCCCGCCCGAACGACGAGCGGCACCCGACCAACCAGCCCTGGCCGACCTTCCCGATCCTCTACAAGGTCACCTCGGCCCACGAGGAGGGCGGCGAGCGGATCTACTCCGCCTCCACCACCCACTTCGAGGGCGACGAGGACGGCAATGTCCAGTGGCTGCACCTGTCCGAGGTGGAGTTCGTCGACGGCAAGCTGACCTCCAAGCCGGGCACCGAGCGCAAGATCCCCGCCCAGCTGGTCACCCTCGCCATGGGCTTCACCGGCACCGACCGGGAGAACGGCCTGGTGGAGCAGTTCGGCCTGGACCTCGACGCACGCGGTAACATCGCTCGCGACGCCGACTTCCAGACCAACGTGCCGGGTGTGTTCGTCGCCGGTGACGCCGGCCGCGGCCAGTCCCTCATCGTCTGGGCGATCGCGGAGGGCCGCTCGGCCGCCCGCGGTGTCGACCGGTTCCTGACCGGTGCCAGCGACCTGCCGGCCCCGATCCGCCCGACCGACCGCGCCCTGGCGGTCTGACGGCACCCGAGAAACGTCCCGTACAACGGCGTACGGAACACTGACGACGCCTGCCCGACAAGTCCCCGACCGGACGCCTGGGCAGGCGTCGTTGCATGTCCGCAGGCAGGGCTGCGCGTACGGGACAGCCGGGGCTGCTGATCACATAGGCTCGGCCTTCGGACAGCCGAGGGGGGACCATGGCCGCGATCAGTCTCAGCAAGGTGGAACAGACCGCGCCCGCGCTCGTCGGCGCCTACAAATCCGCCGGAGTGTCACTCACCAAGCACGGCCTGGACGGGCTGCGTGCCGCCGTCTATCTGGTGATCGACTACTCCGGCTCGATGAAGCCGTACTACAAGGACGGCAGCGTGCAGACGCTCGCCGACCGGGTGCTGGGGCTGTCCGCGCATCTGGACGACGACGGCCGGGTGCCGGTGGTGTTCTTCTCGACGGACGTCGACGCGGTCACCGAGATCGCCCTCGACAGCCACGCGGGCAGCGTCGAGCGAATCGCGGCCGGGCTCGGACACATGGGCAGGACCAGCTACCACCTGGCGATGGACGCCGTCATCGACCACCACCTGGACAGCGGCGCCACCGACCCCGCCCTGGTCGTCTTCCAGACCGACGGCGGCCCGATCAACAAGCTCGCCGCCGAACGCTATCTGTGCAAGGCGGCCAGGCTGCCGCTGTTCTGGCAGTTCGTCGGCTTCGGCGACCCGGGCAGCCGGCAGTTCGAGTTCCTGCGAAAACTGGACGAGCTGGCCGTACCCGGCAAGCGGATCGTGGACAACGCGGGCTTCTTCCACGCGGGCCAGGACCCACGGCGCCTCTCCGACGCCGAGTTGTACGACCGGCTCGTCGGCGAGTTCCCGCACTGGCTGACAGCCGCGCGCGCCGCAGGCGTCGTCCGTCCGGCCCCTTGAGCGCGTCGTCGAGCACCGGCTCCCGGCGCTCCTCGGGCGTGCCCCACGCCGTCCGCAGGGCGCGGGCCTTGGTCAGCCTCAGGGACAGGTCGTACTCCGCGGTGCAGCCGATCGCGCCGTGCAACCGCAGCGCCGAGGAGGAGGGCGAGGCCGTCGCCGTCAGCAGCCGGCATCCCTGGCCACGGACAGACCACAATGGGTGCGTGCCGACCAAGAAGAAGCCCCAGGTGACCGCGGCAGCGGCCCGGCGCGGCGAACTCCTCAGCACCGCTGCCGAGGTCTTCGCCGAGCACGGCTACAACGCCACCACCGTCCGCCGGATCGCCGACCACGCCGGGATGCTCGCGGGCAGCCTCTACTACCACTTCGACTCCAAGGAGTCGATGCTCGAGGAGATCCTGCGGACCTTCCTCGACGAGCTGTGGGACGGCTACGACTCCGTCCTCGCCTCGGGACTCGGGCCCCGCGAGACGCTGGAGGCGCTCGTCACCGAGTCCTTCCGGGAGATCGACCGGCACCGCGCGGCCGTCGCGATCTACCAGAAGGAGAGCAGACACCTCGTCGCCCAGGACCGGTTCGCTTTCCTCGCCGACTCCCAGCGCCGGTTCGAGAAGGCATGGCTCAGCACGCTGGAGCGCGGCGTCGCCGAGCATGCCTTCCGCGCCGACCTCGACGTCCGCCTCACCTACCGGTTCGTGCGCGACACCGTGTGGGTCGCCGCCTCCTGGTACCGGCCCGGCGGCCGGCACAGCCCCGAGGAGATCGCACGCCAGTATCTGTCGATGGTGCTGGACGGGATCGCCGTACGCGAGTGACACCGTTCGTACAACACCCCTTTCCTGTAAGGGGGTTGCAACGTACCTTCGCCCAGGCCATGGCGGCCCCGGCCACCGGATTCGACGCCATGGCGCCCGAGAACGCCTCCCGGCTCGCGGTCTGGCTCGGCTCGGCCGCGAGCGCGGGGGTCACCGGCCGGATCACGTCAGGTGTCGCACTCCAGTACCGTCCGGCACAGCCCGCACCGCGCGCGTACCCGGCCCTTCACCGGTACCCGGATCCGCTGGTGGCAGGTGGGGCAGGGGAAGCTCACGCGGAGGTGGCCGGCGGGGTCGGGGGTGAAGGCGTAGGACACCCCGGGCTGGACCGAGGGCGCGTGCCGGCGGTCGTGGGCGTAGCGGCGCCGGCCCGCCCAGCCGGCCCCGGTCAGCGGCGGCTGCTGCTCGTCCCGGCGGGCCTGGGCCATGCCCTTGACGTACGCGTCGTAGGCCTGCGGGCTGGTGAACCACACCGAGGGGTCCTCGTGGAACAGCAGCGCCCGCTTGGCCAGGACGTATCCGAACTCCTCCGGGGTGAGATAGCCGAGCTTCTGCGAGGAGACCCGGTCCTCCCGGAAGGCGTCCAGCAGCAGCCAGCCCGCGCCGAGATACGTCGTCACCGTGTCTGTCAGGATCTCGTTCTCCGCCGTGGTGGGGAAGGAGAGGTCCAGGCGGTGGAGGTACACGTGCGCCACCTCGTGGGCGAGCGCCGCGCCGATGTCCCCGCGGTGGGTGCGGAAACGGTCGTTCAGTTCCACGAAGTACTCCGGGCCCGCCGCCAGTTCGACGTTCGCCGCGTGGGTCATCTCCCGGAAGCCGACGATCAGCCGCGCGTCCGGCAGCCTGAAGTGCCGCACGATCTCGTGGGCCACCCGCTGCGCGCCCAGATGCAGATCGTCGGTGTCGCAGAAGGCCACGTCGGCCGGGGCCAGGCTGGTCGAGAACGTCTGGACGGTGTCGCGGGACAGGCGCTTGTACAGCGCGGTGATGGCGGCCCGCACCGTCTCCAGGTGCGGGTAGCCGTGCTGGACCGGTCCGCCGTTCGCCACGTACGCACCCCCAATGACGTCGGAACTCCTCTCCACTGTATGCGGGACGGGCGGCTGGTCACACGGGCAGGAGACGGGGCGCCGGGCAGTCCGGGTCGGTCTCCTGCAGCTCCAGCACCCACACCTCGTTCTCGCCCTCCCGTAGCACCGGACCGGGCACGTACAGGGACCGCTGGGGGCCCACCGACCAGTATCGGCCCAGGTCGAAGCCGTTGATCCAGACGAAACCGCGCGTGAGGCCGGGCAGCTCCAGCCGGGCGTCCCCGGCCCCGCAGACCAGGACGGTGCCCCGGTACAGGCCCGCCGCGCCCTCCTCGGGCAGCGCACCGAACGGCACCTTCGCCACACCGCCCGGGAAGGCGTCCAGATCCAGCCCACGCGCGCGTACCCCGTGCAGAAACTGCCGCTCGTGCAGGATGCCACCGGTGATCCCCTTCGCCTCGCCGAAGCGCGGCCCGTAGTTCACCCGCCCGAGAGACTCCACCCACACCTCCACGCGCGCGTGGCCCGCGACGGGCTCCTTCAGGCGCGGCTCCTCCTCGGTGAGCACCCCGGCCCGCTCGCCGTCCACGTACACCACCGCGAGGTCCCGCAGCCCGCGCAGGATCAGCGGATACGGCCGGCGCGGCCCGGGTACGTGCACCTCGTAGCGCACCAGTCCCCGGGTGACGTTCAGCTCCTCGAAGGCGGGCGGCACCGGTGCCACCGTCTCCTCGCCGCCCAGGGTCTCCAGGACATCGCCCAGGGACGCCCAGCCGTCGAGCGTCACCTCCGCCGACCGGCCCAACGGCGCGGGCTGCGGCGGAAGTTCGGGCAGCGGCTCGGTGCGGTAGTCGGCCAGCACCTCGCGGAAGCGCCAGAACTTCTCCGTCGGGCGGCCGTACTCGTCCACCGGGGCGTCGTAGTCGTACGAGGTCACATCCGGCTCCAGCGGGCCCTCGTGCAGTGCGCCGCCGCTCCGGTTGGCGCCCGCCCAGCCGCCGAAGCTCGTGCCGCCGTGCGCCATGTAGAGGTTCACCGACGCCCCGCACTCCAGGATTTCCCGCAGCGCCCCGGCGGCCTCCTCCGGATCCCGTACGACGTGCTCGCCGGACCAGTGGTCGAACCAGCCGCACCAGAACTCCATGCACATCAGCGGGCCCGCAGGGCGGTGCCGGCGCAGCGTCGCGAAGGCCTCGCGCGCGTGGGAGCCGAAATTCACCGTGGCGAGCACCCCGGGCAGCGAACCGCCGGTCAGCATGTGGTCCTCGGGGCCGTCCGAGGTGAACAGCGGAACAGTGACTCCCTTGGCGCGCAGCAGACACGCCAGCCGCTCCAGATAGCCGGTGTCACTGCCGTAGCTGCCGTACTCGTTCTCGACCTGCACCAGGATCACCGGGCCGCCGCGGTCGATCTGCCGGGGCGCGATCTCGTGCATCAGATGGTGGAACCAGTGCTCCACGCGGGACAGATAACGCTCGTCACGCGTGCGCACGCGCGTGCCCGCCTCGCCCGTCACCCAGGGCGGCAGCCCGCCGTTCTCCCACTCGGCGCAGATGTACGGGCCCGGCCGCACGATCGCCCACAGACCCGACTCCCGGACCGCGTCCAGGAACCTGCCGAGGGCCTGTACGTCCCGGTAGCCGCCCGGGACCGGCCAGTGCAGGTTCCACGGGACGTACGTCTCCACGCAGTTCAGGCCCATGGCCCGCAGCATCGCCAGCCGGTGCCGCCAGAGCTCCTCGTGCACCCGGAAGTAGTGCAGCGCCCCGGACAGCAGCCGTACCGGCCGCCCGTCCAGCAGGAAGTCGGATTCCCCCACCGTGAACTCGCCCATGCGCCCGAGCCTCACCCCTTCCGCCGGTCGGCGCCATGGACGAAGATCGGCGTTGCTTGGACAAAAACGCCGGGCGTAAAGGCCGGACAGAAGTGCCGGGCACCGACGCTTGGACAAAAGTCCGCCGTCGCCGACGCCGGGAGGAGCGCCGATGTACCAGACCTGGATGCGGTTCTTCAGCCCCGGCCCCGCACACCACCGCCTCGGTCTGGTCTGCCTCGGCGTCGGCCTCCAGCACGGCGCGCTGCCCACGGTCGGCCCGCGGACCCTGGACCACCACGTGGCCGTCGTGATCAGCGCGGGCGGCGGCTGGTACCGGGGTGCCGACGGCCGCCGTACGACCGTCACCGCGCCCGCGCTGCTCTGGCTCACCCCCGGCGTGCCCCACCACTACGCGCCCGATCCGGACACCGGCTGGGACGAGGGCTTCGTCGACTTCGCCGGGCCCGCCACCGAGACGTACACCGAACTGGGCTACATCGAGCCCGAGCGGCCCGTCGTGCCGCTCTCGGACCCCTCGGGGCCCCGCGCGGTGGTCGCCCGCATCGCCCGCGCCGCCCGCCGCGGCAACCCGCTGCTGGAGGTGGAGACCGGCGCCGCCGTGCACGAACTCCTCGTCGCCCTGCGCCGCGCCCGAGCCGACCTCGCCCCGGACGGCGACCAGGTGCTCCAGGCGCTCGCGCGGGACGCCTGCACCCCGATGAGTGTCGCGGACCACGCGCGCGTGCACGGCATGACCCCCACCGAGCTGCGCAGCGCCGTCCGCCGGGCCGCCGGCTGCAGCCCCAAGGACTATCTGCTCGGCATCCGGCTCACCCGCGCCAAGGAGCTCCTCGCCGCCACCGAGCTGCCCGTCGCCGCCGTCGCCCGTCGCGTCGGCTACGACGACCCCGCGTACTTCTCCCGGCTGTTCACCCGCCGGGTGGGCCTCGCCCCGGTCCGCTTCCGCGCGCAGCAGGGCCGCAGCGTGCCCGGCGGCTGGAGCGACCGCGTCCCGGACCCGGACGATCCGCCGATGATCCACTCTCCGGACAGCGCCGAGGCCCGGCCCGGCGAACCCATAGGGTGACAAGCATGACCACCAGCAACACCGGAACCGGTGACGTGGACCCCGGGGTCCGCCAGGAACTGGAGCGGCTGCGCGACAGCATCGACAACATCGACGCGGCCGTCGTCCACCTGCTCGCCGAGCGGTTCAAGGCCACGCAGCAGGTCGGCCGGCTCAAGGCGGTGCACCAGCTGCCGCCCGCCGACCCGGCCCGCGAGGCCCGCCAGATCGAGCGGCTGCGCCGCCTCGCGGAGAACGCCAAGCTCGACCCGGCCTTCGCCGAGAAGTTCCTGAACTTCATCATCGCCGAGGTGATCCGGCACCACGAGCGCATCGCCGAGGACGCCGCCAACGGCCAGCAGCCGGACGCCTGATACCCGGCCGGCCGGGGCGGTGACCTGGACACAACGGGGGGCGTGGGCCGGACACAACCGGGAGCGCGCGCCGGGCCCAACCGGGGGGTGGTGCGCCGGACCCGACCGCGGGCGGTCATCCGGACATAAGGCGTGAATCCATCCACCCCCTGTGCGCTGTCAGTGCCATCAGGCAGCATGGCCTGCATGTCCGTACTCACGCGCGATGAAGCGCAGCTCCGAGCACAGCTCCTCGACGTCCACCGCTACACGGTCGAACTGGACCTCACGGCCGGGGACGAGACCTTCGACTCCCGCACCGTGATCCGGTTCACCGCGCGGTCCGCCGGGGACACGTTCGTCGAGCTGAAGCCCGCCGAGCTGCGCACGGTCATACTCGACGGACAGCCCATCGACCCGGAGGCGCTGGACGACGGCCGCCTCCCGCTGAAGAACCTCACCGCGGGCGAGCACGAGCTGCACGTCGACGCGGCCATGCGCTACTCCCGCACCGGAGAGGGCATGCACCGCTTCACCGACCCCAGCGACGACGAGACGTACGTCTACACGCAGATGTTCATGGACGACGTCCAGCGCGTCTTCGCCGCGTTCGACCAGCCCGACCTGAAAGCCGTCTTCGAGCTCTCCGTCAAGGCCCCCGAAGGCTGGACCGTACTCGCCAACGGCATCACCGAACAGCGCCCCGACGGCGTCTGGCAGGCCGCGCCCACCCCACCGATCTCCACCTACCTCGTCGCCGTCGCCGGCGGCCCCTGGCACTCGGTGCGCACCGAGCACCGAGGACTGCCCTTCGGCATCCACTGCCGCCGCTCCCTCGCGCCCCACCTCGACACCGATGCCGAGGAGATCTTCGAGGTCACGCGCGCGTGCTTCGACCGCTACCACGAGAAGTTCGAGGAGCCCTACCCCTTCGACTCCTACGACCAGGCGTTCGTCCCCGAGTTCAACGCGGGCGCCATGGAGAACCCGGGCCTGGTCACCTTCCGCGACGAGTTCGTCTACCGCTCCGCTGTCACCGACACCGAGCGGCAGACCCGCGCCATGGTCATCGCGCACGAGATGGCCCACATGTGGTTCGGTGACCTCGTCACCCTCAAGTGGTGGGACGACATCTGGCTGAACGAGTCCTTCGCCGAGTACATGGGCTACCAGACCACCGCCGAGGCCACTCGATTCACCGGCCCCTGGACCGAGTTCGGCGTCACCCGCAAGGCCTGGGGCTACGACGCCGACCAGCGCCCCACCACCCACCCGGTCGCCCCCGAGAAGGTCGACGACACGGCCTCCGCGCTGCTGAACTTCGACGGCATCTCCTACTCCAAGGGCGCCTCCGCGCTGCGCCAGCTGGCCGCCTGGCTCGGCGAGAAGGACTTCCTCGCGGGCATCAACACCCACTTCGCCCGGCACAAGTTCGGCAACGCCACGCTCGCCGACTTCATCGACTCCCTCGCCTCCGCCACCGACCGCGATGTGCCCGCCTGGGCCGACAGCTGGCTGCGCACCACCGGTGTCGACAAGCTCACGCCCCTCGTCGCCTCCGCCGACGGCGCCTGCACCCTGACCGTCGACCGCGCGGGCGGCCGTCCGCACCGCCTCACCGCCGGTCTGTACGACCGCGACGTCGCCGACGAGGGCCGGCTGGTGCTGCGCACACGCCTCGACCTGGACGTCCCGCAGAGCACCCCGCAGCCCATCGGCAAGCGTCCCGCGCTGCTCCTGCTCAACGACGGCGACCTCACCTACGCCAAGGTCCGCTTCGACGCCGAGTCCTTCGCGACGGTCCGGACCGGCCTGTCCGGTCTGCCCGACCCGCTCACCCGCGCGGTCGTCTGGAACGCCCTCAGGGACGCCGTGCGCGACGGCGAACTGGAGCCCGCCGCCTACCTGGAGACGGCCCGCGTCCACCTCCCGCGCGAGACCGACCTGGCTGTCGTACAGGGCGTGCTCGCGTTCGCCTCCGGCCAGCTCGCCGACCAGTACCTGCCGGCCGAGGACCGTCCGGCCGCCCTGGCCACCCTCACCGCCCTCTGCCGCGATCTGCTGCGGCGCACCGAGGACGGCGACCACCCGGGCCTGCGGCTGATCGCCGTACGCCATCTGATCGGCGCGGCCGCCCACCCCGACACCATCGCCGCCTG
>NZ_CM002285.1:7282352-7306144 GCF_000497445.1 Streptomyces roseochromogenus subsp. oscitans DS 12.976
GGCCACCGCGCAGGGCTTCTGGCAACCCGAACAGGCCGATCTGGTACGGGAGTACGTGGCGCGCTTCTACCCGGACGCCGTGGCCCTCTCGGCCCGGCGCGGCCCCGCCATAGCGGTCGCCGCCGGCCGCTGGGCCTTCCCGGCCCACGCCGTCGACACCGAGAACCTGCGGCTCGGCGAGGCCTGTCTGCGCGACGCCGACCCCACCCCGGCCCTGCGCCGTACCCTCGCCGACCGCCTCGATGACCTGGCCCGGGCCCTGCGGGTGCGCGGAGAGCAGGGGGAACCGGCGGAACAGGGGGCGCGAGCGGAGTAGGTCCGGTGGCATAGGGCGCGGCTGGCCTCCGGAGGCACCTTCCGTGATCGTGGTGACCGGTGCGACCGGCAATGCCGGCCGTGCCCTTGCCGGCCGTCTCCTCGCCACCGGCCGGCCCTCACTCCACCTGAAGCGGGGCTTGTGCCGAAACGCTGCACGGAATCCTGGGGCGTCGGCACATGCCACGAGGAGTGCTGCGGTCAGAGCATGGTCCCTCCAGCAGTCCGGGTCGTCGACGGGTCAGCGTGCGGAGAAGCCGCCATCCACAGTGATCACAGCCCCGGTCACTTGTCGGCTCTCGTCCGAGGCCAGCCAGAGTGCAGAGCCGGCGACGTCTTCGGGTTCGACAAGAGCGTTCATGGGCTGGTCTCGCATGAAGATCTGTTCGTGCTCGTCGACGGGCACGTCCAGGGACCGGGCGATCTCGGCAAGCATGCGTCCTTCGACATGGGGGGCGTCGCGGACGGAGCCTGGGCACAGGGCGTTGACGCGGACCTTGTGGGGTCCGTAGTCCAGGGCGGCCGCTTTGGTGAGACCGACGAGTCCGTGCTTGGCGGCGACGTATCCGGCGAAGTGGCGGTAGCCGACCAGGCCGGCGGTTGAGGCGATGTTGATGATGCTGCCCGTCCTCCGCCGGGCCATGAGTCCGCCGACGCAGCGGATCAGCCGCCAGGCTCCGGAGAGGTCGACATCGAGCATGAGCTGCCATTCGTCCTCCTCGATCTCGTGCGCGGCCTTGCCCGACGGCGCGGCGATGCCGGCGTTGTTGACGAGGACGTCGAGGTGCCCGAACCGCGCCGCCGCGCTGTCCACCGCATCCTGGACTTGGTCGAGGTGCCGTATGTCTGTGTGGTGGACGAGTACCGCGGCGCCTTCCTTGCGGCACAGGTCTGCCGTGTGTTCGAGCTGGCTGGCCGACCCCAGGGGATACGGCACGCCGGGCAGGCTCTCGGCCACGTCGAGGAGGGCGAGGTCGGCGCCTTCCCGTGCGAAGGCAACGGCTGTTGCCCTGCCGAGACCTCGGGCGGCGCCGGTGATCAGAGCGGTCTTGCCGTTGAGTCGGCCGGTCATCGCGGGGCTGCTCCGAGGTCATGTGCGTCCAGCTGGGCGGCGATGAGGCGGAGAACGCCGGGGCCCTGGTCGGTGAGGTACATGTGTCCGCCGGGGAGTTCGGCGGTGGTGAAGGCGGCGGTGGTGGCGTCGGCCCACTGAGCCGTCTGGGCTGCGTCCACGAGTTCGTCGTCGGTTCCCCGCAGGGCTGTGATCGGTGCCTTCAGGGGTGCGTCGGTGGAGGGCCGGTAGTTCTCGTGCATCTCGACGTCGGCCCGCAGGACGGGCAGGAGGAGTTCGAGCATCTCGGGGTTCTGCATCGCCTCGTGGGCGTAGCCGGCGAAGCCGCGGACGCGGGTGAGGAACTCTTCGTCGCTCAGTCCGGTGGCCCTGTTGGTGCGTGGTTTCCAGGGTCCGGCTGAGCCGCTGACGACCAGGCGTTCCAGAGGGACCCGTCCTCGGTCGGCGATCCGGTGAGCGAGTTCGTAGGCGAGGACCGCGCCGAGGCTGTGGCCGAAGACGACGGCGCGTTCGGCGGTCTCCACCTCGGCCGCCACCCGGTCCCAGGCCTCGTCGATGGCGGCGGAGGCGTCAGTGACGGGGTCGTCGAGGAAGCGCTCTTCGCGGCCCGGTAGTTGGACGGCAGTGATGCGGATGCCGTCTGGTGCGTCCTTCTGCCACTTCTTGAAGAAGGAGGCGCCTGCTCCGGCGAAGGGCAGACAGATCAGTGCGGTCGGCTGCATACGGCGCACCCTTTCATTCGGGCTGTTCGACGGTAGGAAGACAGGGGGTGTCAGCGCTGCGGCAGCGCTGCCGCAGCGGGCGCTTGCAGGTCGAGGACGAGGCGGTCGAAGCCGCGGAAGGTCTTGTTCACGCGCCAGTTCACCTCGCTGACCGTGGCGTTGGGGAAGCGGCGGGCGAACAGGGTGAGGAGTCTGGCCACGGTCAGCCGGGCGAGCGGAGCCCCGACGCAGTAGTGCATGCCGAATCCGAAGGCGATGTGGTCGGACCGGTTCTGGTCGGTGCCCTGTTCGAGCGGCGTTGAAGGGGTGGAGTGGTCGAAGAGGTCCCGGCCGGTGAGGGAGACGAGGACGACGTCGTCCTTGGCGATGGCGTGGCCGGACAGGGTCGTGTCCTGTGTGGCGAGGCGGGCAACGTGTCCGAGCGGGGCATACAGCTCCAGGACGCGTTCGACGACGGCCTTGGCGGGTTCGTCGTCGGTGGCGGCCGCGATGGTGTGGGTCAGGTTGTTGCCGAGCATGTGCCAGAGGGCGAGCCCGATCATGCCGGCGGTGGTTTCCAGGCCGCCGAACATCACCATGGACGAGGTCGCGAGCCGGTCCCACTCGCTGCCCTGGGCCTTGTTCCAGATGGACTCGCCGTCTTCGGCGGGCGCGTTCGTGATGAAGTCGGCCATCTCGCGCAGGGCGGCTTGGGCGGCACGCGCGTAGTCGGGTCGGTACGAGACGGCGAGGAAGTCGGCAAGGGGCCGAGCCCAGGTGTGGAGGAGGTCTCCCTGGTCGGCGGGGAGTCCCAGCAGCAGGGCGATGGTGCGCGCGGAGATGTTGTCCGCGAGGTCCGGCATGGCGTCGTGCCGCGAGGAGCGACCGAACTTGTCCAGTTCCTCTTCGAGGATGACATGGATGGTCTCCTCGAGCCGGCGGATGCGCCGGGGGGAGAACATCGGCTGGATGGCACGCCGGGCCTCGGTGTGTTTCTCGCCGTCGAGGAGGACGAACCAACGGCGCATGGTCTCGATGAGGTGGGCGCACTCCCCGTGCATGTCCGCGGGAAGGTAGCTGAGGTTGACGGCGTCCAGGGTCTCGGACGACAGGTGCGGGTCCTGGAGCGCAGCCTGTACCTGGTCCCGGCCCCAGACGACCCAGCAGCCGAGGTCCTCGTAGTAGCGGACCGATGAGGTCGCTTCTTCGGTGGTCACGCGGGTTCCTTCTCCTGGCTGTCGGTGTCGGTGTCGGTGTCGGGCTCGGGCCGTGATGTGGTGGGCAGGTCTCGCTGGGAGCGCATGGGGCCGAGGGCGAGGACCAACCCGCAGGGGGCGAGAACGGCGGTCATGATCCACATGGCGGGCCGGGGGCCGAGTGCGTCGCCCAGGAAGCCGCCGATCAGTGCGCCGAGCGGGATGGTGCTGTGGTTGAGGACCATCGTGGTGGCAACGACACGGCCGAGGATGCGCGGTGGGCAGTAGGTCTGGCGGAAGGAGGCCAGGACGACGTTGCAGGTGACGATGCCGAAGCCGAGGACGAAGGTGCCGAGGGCGAAGAACGCCAGGCCTGCGCCTGATGTCGTGAGGGGGAGGAGCAGGGCGAAGGGCCCGGTGAGCAGCTGGGTGGCGAGCATGCCGCGGGCGGTGCCGAAGCGCCGCCCGACGGCGGGGGCGACGGAGGCTCCGGCGATGCCGCCGATGCTGCCGGCGGTGAGGAGCACGCCGACGGTCGCGGTGCTGACGCCGACGGTGCGTACGAGGAAGACGACTTGCACGGCCTGGTATCCCAGGAGCGCGAAGTTGACCAGCGCGCCATAGGTGACGATGGGGCGCAGGTAGCGGTCGCTGAACACGAAGCGCAGGCCTTCGGCGATCTGCCGGCTCAGGGGGATGGGTTGGTCGGGCTGTTCGGGCTTCGTCTCTCTGGCCTTGATACCGGCGAGGCAGAGTGCGGACAGGACGAAGGTGAGGGCGTCGAGGAGGAGGCCGGTGACGGCTCCGAAGACCTGGCTGATCAGACCGGCCAGACCTTTGCCGACCACGTCGGTGGCGGATTCGCTGGCGCTGATGCGGGCGTTGCCCTCCTGGAGGTCGGCCTCGGTGAGCACGGTCGGCAGGTAGCTGTGCACGGCGGTGCGGACGAAGACGGCTGCGATGCCGCAGATCAGCACCACAGCGAGGAGGTGGCTGAAGGTGAGCGCGTCGAGCCAGGCCGCGACCGGGACCGTGGCGTAGAGGACGGCGGAGAGGACGGCGCACGCGATGAGCAGGGGGCGGCGCCGCATCCGGTCCACCCAGGCTCCGGCGGGCAGTCCGACCAGGAGCCAGGGCAGCCAGACCGCGGCGCTGAGCACGCCCACCGCGGTGGCGCTGCTGCCGAGGGTGACGACGGCGATGAGGGGGACGGCCACCGTGGTGACGCTGTTGCCGATGCCGCGTACGGTCTCGCCGATCCACAGCAGCCTGAAGTCCCGCTGGCCGAGGACCCCCCGTTTTCTGCGCGTGCCGGTGTCGTCGTCGGCGTCGTCGGCGTTCTTCGTCTCCACGCTGATGACCTTCTGCTAGGGGCGGGTGACCGCGTCGGGGAAGGCGGGGTGCTCGTTGAGCCGGGACATGAGCGGGATGTCCCGGATGTCGTCGTGGGACAGGACCCACATGAGGAACCGCTCGATGCCCATGCCGAAACCGGAGGTGACCATGGGGAGGTCCTTGCGCATGCGGACGTACCAGGCGTACTCCTGCTCGTTGACGTCGTGCAGAGCCATCGACTTGCGCAGCAGTTCGATGTCCGAGTGGCGTTCGCCGCCTCCCACTGTCTCGCCGAGCCCGAAGAACAGGTCGGCGTTGCGGGCGGTGCGTCCGGCGTCGTCACCGAACGCCTGGTAGAAGGGCACGGACAGCAAGTCGAAGTGGTCGACCCAGACGAACTCGTCGACGCGCTGCATGAGCAATCGCTCGCCCTTGCGGGTGAGCGAGCGCCATGAACCCTCGTCGCGGACGCAGCCGTCCACGTCACCCACGATCCGCACGGCCTGGTCGAAGGTGATGCGTTCGAAGGGGGCGCCTCGGGCGGCCATGCGCTCGACGTGGGCGGTGGTGCCCCGGAGCCGGGCGATGCGGTCGCCGTGTTCGTCCAGGACCGCGGTGGCGAGCGCCTTCACATAGCCGTCGACGTAGCTGATCATGTCGTCGAGGCTGCCGGGGACCTCGGCCTCGCTGTGCGTGTACTGGTTGAGGTGGGTCTCGTCGGGGGTCTCGCCGCGGTATGAGGGCAGGATGCTGTAGCAGCCGCCCGGCGAGAGCCGGCAGCCGTACTCCAGGGCGAACTGCATGCTGTCGGGCAGGAAGGTGTCCACGCCGAGGACGGTCACGGGCACGGGCTCGGAGTCGCTGCCGAAGGCGTTCGGGCAGGTCACGGTCCGGGTCGTGAGCGGGAAGGGCAGATTCTTCAGGCCTTTGGAGCGCGCGTAGTGTCCGGTGGTCCGCTCGACGACGTCGTAGAGGTCGGCGACGAGGCCGTACCACGGTGAGCGCAGGACCGTGACGAAGGCGTCCGGGGCATTGCTGGAGTGGACGGCGGGGGGCTTCAGGAGGGTGAGGGACTGGGTCTGCTGCAACATGTGGGGTCTCTCCTGGTGGAGCGTGGGCGTCAGGACGGCGTGGGCGGGATGTTCTGGTTGCGCCGGAAGGTGTTGGCGGGGTCGTATGCCTTCTTCACGGCGGCCAGGCGGGCATGGCGATGTGTGCCGTAGACCTCGAGGACTCGCCCGGGCGCCTCGTCGTGGAGGTAGTTGACGTAGGCGCCGCCGGTGCACATCGGCGCGAGGCGCTCGATGCTGCGCCGGGGCCAGGCGATGTTCGGCGTGTCCTGCTGCGGGTCCGTCCACTGGGACGAGGCGGTGAAGATGTAGGGCGCGCCGCGGCTCGGGAACGCCGAATCCTCTTCAGGGACGTGCTCGATGGCGCCGCGCAGGTACTCGAAGTCGATGGAGGACAGGGCGGAGGGGATCTCCTGTGCGGCGGCGATGAACGCGGCGGCCGTCTCGGGGGTGAGGTCGGTGGGGTAGCAGGATTTGGTGAAGTAGCGGTGGCCGGCGGGTTCGCCGTGGTCCCCCAGGCTCTGGAGCTCCGCGTACGGCATGCGTCGCACGAGGGTGGCGGCGGGGCCGGTGGTGTCGAAGAGCCGCGCGGTGTGGGCCGGTCCGTCGTCCGGGTCGCCGAACCAGGCGGCGGTGAGGAACAGGGCGGGCCGGCCATGGAGTTCGGCGGGGATCCAGTCCGCGGTGCCCGCGTGCTTGAGGGCTCCGACGGTGTGCAGGTCGTCGGGCTGGCTGGGGGCGAAGTCCCGGTAGGCGGCCAGCGCGTCCTGCGCAGCGGCCAGGGGGTAGACGCCGGTGTGGTAGTGGACGGGGCCGACTGGTCGCAGGCGGAGGGTGAAGCGGGTGACGATGCCGAAGTTGCCGCCGCCTCCGCGCAGAGCCCACAGCAGGTCGGCGTGGTCGTCCTCGGTGGCCTCGACGACCGAGCCGTCCGCCAGGACCACTTCGGCAGCCAGGAGGTGGTCGCAGGTCAGACCCCATTTGCGGGCGAGCCATCCGTAGCCGCCGCCGAGGGTGAGGCCGCCCAGGCCGGTGTGGGAGACCACGCCGGCCGGGCAGGCGAGATCGTGCGGTGTGGTGGCGGCGTCCAGATCGGCGAGCAGGCAGCCGCCGCCGGCCTGCGCGACGCGGGCGGCGTGGTCGACGGTGACGGTCCGCAGGGGTGACAGATCGATCATGAGGGTGCCGTCGGCGACGGCGGTGCCGGCGACATTGTGGCCGCCGCCCCTCACGGTGATCTCCAGGCCGGTGCGGGCGGCGTAGCGCAGAGCCTCGGAGACCTCCTCCGGGCTGCTGCACGGGGCGATGAAGGCGGGCCGGCGGTCGTGCATGCCGTTCCAGATGCGGCGGGCCGTGTCGTAGCCGGGCGCGCCTGGCCGGAGCCAGCGGCCGGGCACCTGAAGGTCGGGGCGGTCGTGGAGGGGCACGTGGGTCACTCGGTTCCTTGGATGAGGAGGGGCGCGAGAACGTCGGCCATGCGCTGGCGGGGCACTTCCGCCAGCACTTCTTCATGGCTGCAGTCCAGGGGGTGCTCCTGGAGGCGTTCGACGTAGGGCTCCCAGGCAGAGGGGCGGGGGCCGTCGGGCGTGCGGCCCCGGGTGGCGGTGAAGTGGAGGACCGTGCCGTCGAACCGTTCGGGCGCGTACGCCGAGGTGAGCCGGCTGGCGTTGACGCCGACCTCCACCAGTCGAGTGAACCGCTCGTGGTCCAGAGGCACATGGGCCGCCGCTTCGGCGCGGAGCGCAGTCAGCAGCGACGCGAAGTCCCCGTCATGGCCGGCGGGGTCGTGCGGCCGCGCCACGAGGGTGGTGAGCAGGGCGAACTCGTCCCACTGCTCGGGGGTGGCCATGTCGGGGTACGGCCAGGTCGCTGGGGGATATGCGTCCACCAGCGCCAGCAGCTCCACCTCGGCTCCGGCCATGCGCAGCCGCGTGGCGACCGCGTGGGCGATGTTGCCGCCGAGAGACCAGCCGAGCAGCCGGTACGGGCCCTGGGGCTGGACCTGCTGGATCTCCTGCACCATGAGGTCGGTGATCTCGCCGAAACCGGCGGGCCGTTCCGCCCCGTCCGCAAGGCCCGGCGCCTGGAGGCCGTACACCGGCACCTCGGCGGGGAGCAGACGGGCGAGAGCGAGGTAGCTCCAGGCAAGCCCGGTCGCGGGATGGACGCAGAAGAGCGGGGGGCGGCCGGTGGCCGGGCGCAGGGGCAGCAGGACGTCGAAGTCGCCGCCGCCGATGGTGCCTTCGAGCAGTCCGCGGGGTGTGGGTGTCTGGAACAGGCTCCTGACCGACACGTCGATGGCCAGGTCGGCCCGGATGCGGCTGGCCAGCCGCATGGCGAGCAGGGAGTGCCCGCCCAGGGCGAAGAAGTCGTCCTCGGCGTCCACGTCGGGCAGGCCGAGGACCTGGGCGAACAGCGCGCATACCCTCTCCTCGCGCGGGCTGCGCGCGGCCGCGGGGGCCGTTCGGGAGGGCAGCTCCGGTGCGGGCAGGGCCTTGCGGTCGAGCTTGCCGTTGACGGTCAGTGGCAACTCGTCCAGCAGGACCACGGCGGGGACCATGTACGCGGGCAGGGCGGCCGCCACCCGGCGGCGCAACGCGTCGGGCGAAAGGTCGTGTTCGCGGCCCCGGTCGGGGACGACGTAGGCCACCAGGCGTTTGTCGCCGGGCTGGTCCTCGCGCACGAGCACGGTGCTGTGCCCGACGGCATCGTCGGCGTCGATGACGGCCTGGACCTCGCCCGGCTCGACCCGGAAGCCGCGGATCTTCACCTGGTGGTCCACGCGGCCCACGAACTCCAGGACACCGTGATGGTTCCAGCGTGCCAGGTCGCCCGTGCGGTACATCCGCTCGCCCGGGTCTCCGTAGGGGTCGGCGATGAACCGCTCAGCGGTCAGCCCGGGGTTGCGGGCGTAGCCACGGGCGAGGCCGGCCCCGGCCACGTAGAGCTCGCCGGTGACGCCGGCGGGCAGCAGGCGCAGGTGCTCGTCCAGCACATAGGCGCGGGTGTTGGCCAGCAGTGTGCCGATCGGGGCGCGCGAGCCGCCGGCCAGGGAGCCGGGTTCGATGACGGCGATCGACACGTCGTCGGAGCACTCGGCTGGGCCGTAGACGTTGGCCAGGGGGATGCCTGGATGCCGCTTGTACCAGCGGGCGACGAGGTCGGGTGGCAGTTCCTCGCCATGGACGAGCATCCAGCGCAGCCCGGCGAGGAACTCGACGCTGGTGTCGTCGTCGTCCCACAGGTCGAGCACGGCCCGCAGGACGGCGGGCACGATCTGGAGCACCGTGACTCCGTGTGCGGCGACGGCGCGGGCCATGTCCAGGGGGTCGCGGGTGGTGTCGTCGTCGAAGACGTGGACGCGGCCGCCGGCCAAGAAGAGGGTGAGGGTCTGCCAGATGGAGACGTCGAAGGTCAGCGGGGCGTTGAAGGCGATGGTGTCGTGTTCGTCGAGTCCGTAGAGTGCGACGACTGCGCGCAGGTGGTTCGACAGGCCGCGGTGCGGCACCAGGACACCCTTGGGGCGGCCGGTGGAGCCGGAGGTGAACACGGAGTAGGCGATCGCCTCCGGCTCCACCGTGACCGGGGGTGGTGCGGTCGCCGTGTCGTCGACGGGCACCAGCGTGACCGCGTGGTCGCCGCACGCGGCGACGATCTCGCCGGCCTGGCCGAGGAGATCGGGCGCGGCCAGCAGGAAGCGGACATCGGCGTCCCGCAGCATCCCGGCGGCCCGGGCGACCGGCGTTCCCGGGTCGAGCGGCATGTAGCCGCCGCCGGTCCCCAGCGCGCCGAGCGCGGCGGTCACGAACCAGGTGCTGCGCGCGGACAGCACGGCGACCAGGGTGTCCACCCCTGCCCCCGCGGCCGCGAGGGACCCGGCTACCGCTCCGGCGCGGTGGGCGACATCGGCATACGTGAGGGTGCCGTGGACATCGGACAGGGCGGGTGCGCCAGGGCGGGTGGTGGCCAGGGTCCGCACGCGGCCGGGAAGGTCGATGGGCTGCTCCGGCGACGGCAGGCCGTTCCAGTCGGCGAGCATCAGCTGCCTCTCGTCGTCGTCCAGGAGGTCGAAGGATCCGATGGGCCGGTCGGGGTCCGCGACAGCGTGCCGGAGGACCTTCACCAGGCGCCTGCTCATGGCGGCCACGGTCTTGTGGTCGAACAGTTCGGTGGCGTACTCGATCACCATGTGCAGGCCGGCGGGCCGGCCCTCGTGGTCGCGACGGTTCGCGAAGTCGATGGACAGGTCGAACTTCGCGGTATCGGTGGTGAGCGGAAGCAGCTCCGCCCTGGTGCCGGCGAAGCGTGGGGCGCCGTCGACGAAGCCGTCGTCGAGAGCGAGGAAGACCTGGAACAGCGGGTGCCAGGCCAGGGAGCGTTCGGGCCGGGTCTCCTCGACGATCCGGTCGAAGGGCACGTCCTGGTGCGCGAACGCCGCAAGGTCGGTGGCACGGACCCGGGCGAGCAGCTCGGCGAAGGTGGGATCGCCCGCCGTGCTCGTCCGCAGCACGAGCGTGTTCACGAAGAAGCCGACCAGATCGTCGAGTCCGGTCTCCGACCGTCCGGCGACCACGGTGCCCAAGGGGATGTCGTCGCCGGTGCCCGACCGCTTCAGCATGGTGGCGACCGCGCTCTGGAGCAGCATGAACAGCGTGGTGCCGGTGCGGCGCGCCAGATCAAGGACCTGCTGGTGCAGGTCGGCATCGAGCGTGAGCTCCACCGTGGCGCCCTGGTGGCCGGCCACGGCACGCCGCGGTCGGTCGAAGGGAAGGTCGAGCTGCTGCGGTGCTCCGTCGAGGGCCTCGCGCCAGAACGCGAGCTGTCCGGCCTGCACGCTGTGCGCGTCGCCGGCGTCCCCGAGCAGGGTGCGCTGCCACAGCGTGTAGTCGGCGTACTGCACCGGCAACGGCCGGAACGCGGGGGCGGCGCCGTTGCTGCGGCCCGCATAGGCCTCGGCCAGGTCGCTGAGCAGCGGACGCATGGACAGACCGTCACCGGCGATGTGGTGCAGCAGGACCAGCAGAACGTGCTCGTCGTCGCTCCCGGCGACCTTGAACAGGGTGCACCGCAGCGGAACGTCCGAGCCGATGTCGAAGATGTGCCGGGCGGCCCGGCCGATCTCGTCGTCCAGCGCGTCCCGGTCGACGACAGTGGTCGTGAGGACCGGCGGGGCGGCGTCCGGGGAGAGGATGACCTGATGTGCTTCGCCGCCGGACTCGGGGAACACCGTGCGGAGCGTCTCGTGACGGCGCATCACGTCGCCGAGCGCCTCACGCAGGGCTTCCGCGTCGATGGCGCCGTGCAGGCGGAGGGCGACCGGAATGTTGTAGGCGGGGCTCGGCCCGTCGATGCGGCTGATGAGCCACAGGCGCTGCTGGGCGAAGGACAGCGGTACCTGTTCGGGCCGTTCGTCCGCGGTCAGTTCAGGCCGGCGGTGCGCGGCACCGCTGCCGGCCGGCGTCAGCAGGCGATCCATTCCGGCGGGGCTGGGGGCACTGAAGAACGAACCGAGGTCGACATCGGTGTCGAGAGCCGTGCGGACGCGGCTGACAAGCCGCATGGCGAGCAGGGAGTGGCCGCCCAGGGCGAAGAAGTCGTCCTCGACGCCCACGTGCGGCCTGCCGAGGACCTCGGCGAACAGCGAGCAAAGGATCTCCTGGCGTGGAGTGCGCCCCGGCGCCGACCCGGCTCCGGCCGTCCACTCGGGCTGCGGGAGCGCGTGGCGGTCCAGCTTCCCGTTCACCGTCAGGGGCAGCTCGTCCAGGACGACGACGGCGGGGAGCAGATAGGCGGGTAGCCGGTCCCGCAGGCGGTCGCCCAGCGCATCCGTGTCAGCTTGGGACGTGCCCTTGGCCGGAACGACGTAGGCCACCAGGCGTTTGTCGCCCGGCCGGTCCTCCCGGACGATGACGGCAGCTCGCGCTACCGCCGCGTCGGCCTCGACGGCTGCCTGGACCTCGCCGGGTTCGACGCGGAACCCGCGGATCTTCACCTGTCCGTCGGCACGGCCGGCGAACTCCAGTTCGCCTTGGTTGTTCCAGCGGGCGAGGTCGCCGGTGCGGTACATCCGCGCGCCCGGCTCCCCGAACGGGTCGGCGACGAACCGCTCCGCCGTCAGCCCCGGGAGCCCGAGGTATCCGCGGGCCAGCCCGGCACCCGCCACGTACAGTTCCCCGATGGCGCCGAGCGGTACCGGCTGCAGCCTGGAGTCGAGGACGTAGGCCCGCATACCGTCGAGCGGGCTCCCGATGGGCAGCGCGTCGGGGACCGGCTCATCGATGTCCAGGATCCAGCGTGCGGCGAAGGTGGTGGTCTCGGTGGGGCCGTATCCGTTCACGAACCGCACGGCGGGGAAGCGCTCGCGGAGCTTGCGGACCGCTGCCGCGGACACGGCTTCGCCTCCTGCCCAGATCTCCCGGAGCGTGCCGAGCGTGGCGGGAGCCTCGTCGGTGACGAGTGCGAAGAGCGCCGCGGTGAGCCACACCGCGCTCACCTGGCCGGACTCGATGGCCGCGGCGAGGGCGGCGACGTCCAGCTCACCGGGCGGGGCGATGACGCAGCAGCCGCCGTTCAGCAGCGGCGCCCACAGCTCGTAGGTCGAGGCGTCGAACGCCTGTGAGGAATGGAGGAGCACTCTGCGGTGGGCCGGGCCGCGGAACTCGCTGTCGGTGGCGAGGGCGGTGATGTCGGCGTGGGTGACGGCCACGCCCTTGGGCACGCCCGTGGATCCGGAGGTGAACATCACATAGGCCAGGTGGTCGGCATCCGTCGTGCCCGGCAGCTGCGGCCCACCCGTATCGGCGGCGGGACCGGGGGCGACCACGACGCGCTCCATGCGGTGACCGAAGGCCATCGTGGACGAGGCGTCGTCCACGAGCAGGACCCGGGCCCGGGTGATCTCGGCGATCTCGCTCAGGCGGGCTGCCGGATAGCGGCGGTCCAGCGGGACGTAGGCGCCGCCCGCTTTGAGGACGGCCAGCAGGGCCACGATCAGCTCGGGGGAGCGCTCCATGAGGACGGCCACCGGGGCTTCCGGCCCGACCCCCAGCCCCGCGAGGCGGCGGGCCAGCGCGGTGGAACGGGCGTCGAGCTCCGCGTATGTGATCTCCTGACCGGCGCTGAACAGGGCCGGAGCATGAGGAGTGCGGGAGACCTGGGCGGCGAAGAGATCCGGAACCGTGGCGCGAGCACCGCCCTCGGCACCGGCACCGAGGGCGAGCGTGCGGGCCCGGTCCTCTGCGTCGACCAGATCGAGCTCCCCGATACGCCGGCCCGGGTCGGCGGTCGCCTCGTCGAGGACACGGAGGATCGTGTGGACGAGCCGCTGGGCGCTCTCGTGGTCGAACAGGTCCGTGGAGTACTCGAGGAAGCCCGCAAGCCCCTGCGGCCGGCCGTTCGCCGTGAGTTCCCGGACGTTGAGGACCAGGTCGAACTTGGCCACCTGGGTGGGCACGTCGAACAGGGCGGCGTGCGGCAGACCCGGCAGGTCGCCCAGGCCCACCGACTGGCCGATGAAGGCGAGCGCCACCTGGATGAGGGGGTTCGCAGAGCGTGAACGCTCTGGGTTCACCTCTTCGACCACCTGGTCGAACAGGACATCCTGGTGCGCGTAGGCAGCCAGGTCCGTGGTGCGGACGCGGTCGAGGAGCTCCGCGAAGGTGGGATCGCCCGAGGTGTCGGTACGCAGCACCAACGTGTTGACGAAGAAGCCGACCAGGTCGTTCAGGGCGTCGTCGGAACGGCCGGCCACGGGTGAACCGATCGGGACGTCCTCGCCCGCCCCGTAGCGGGTGAGGACGGTGGCCAGCGCGGCCTGGAGGACCATGAAGAGCGTTGCCTGGTGCTCTTGGGCAACGGTGAGCAGCCGGGTGTGGAGATCGCTTTCAACGGCGAAGTCGATACCGGCGCCGTGGTGTGAGGGGACGGCGGGCCGCGGCCGGTCCAACGGCAGCGCGATCCGGTCGGGAAGGCCTGCGAGAGCGTCGCGCCAGAAGGCGAGCTGCTTGCGCAGGGCCCCGTCGTCGCCGGCGTCGTCGGACTGGGTGCGGTGCTGCCAGGTGCTGAACTGCGCGTAGGTGACCGGGAGCGGGGAGAACACCGGTGCCCGGCCGTCGAGTCGGGCGGCGTAGGCGCCTGCCAGGTCGCGCAGCAGTGGGCCTACGGACCAGCCGTCGGCGGCGATGTGATGGAACACCAGCACAAGGACGTGCTCCGGCTCTTCCTGGGCCGAGGTGTCCGTGAGAGTGAACAGCCAGGTCCGCAGCGGCACATCACGGGTGATGTCGATGGCCTCGCCGGTCGCCCCGAGCATCGCCGCCGTCAGCTCGGCCGAGGGAACACGCCGGTGCTGGAGGGCGGGCGGTGCGTCGGCGGCCGGGCGGACGTGCTGGAACGGCACGCCCTCTTCCTGGGGGAACACGGTGCGCAGCGGTTCGTGGCGGGCCACGACGTCGCCGAGGGCAGCCCGCAAGGCCGCGGTGTCGACCGTGCCCTGCAGCCGCAGCCCGATCGGCATGTTGTAGCGGGGACTGGGGCCCTCGAGCTGAGCGAGGAACCACAGGCGCCGCTGCGCCGGTGACAGGGGGATCCGCTGCGGGACGACCGTGTCGGCCAGGGCCGGGACCTTCGGCGCGGGCGGGGCCGCGGCCTGGGCCAGGGCCCGGGCGACGCCGGCCGGTGTGGGAGCCTCGAAGAACTTGCGCAGGTGTATCCCGTGCCCCACGGTCTGCCGGATGCGGCTCATCAGCCGCATGGCGAGCAGCGAGTCGCCGCCGGCCTCGAAGAAGTTCTCGTCAACGGCGGTCTCCGGCCTACCCAGCACTTCGGCGAACAGCTTGCTGAGGGTCTCTTCCTGTGCGGTACGGGGCGCGGGGCCCATGGAGGGCGTGGAAGACACGGGGCTCCCCTTCGTAGCGATGCGTTGGAGCAGGAGTCAGTGGAGGTCAGAGGTGAAGTGGGCCAGGGTGTCCCGGAAGGCGTCCCGCAGCTGGCGGGCGTCCTGCTCGGTGAAGGCGTCCGCCGACGCGCGCAGGGTTCCGCGGATGTTGCCGACGGTGCCCCAGCCGAACTCCCACAGGGCGGGGAAGTTGGCCCAGCGGGGCGGGACAGGCACGTGCGTGGTGCGCAGGGCCGGCAAGCGCAGCCGGGGAACCACCACGTCGACGTTGACCAGGTGCAGGAACAACGGGGCCGCTCCGTGTGCCCCGTGCGCGGCCGCGGCGCGCAGGATGCGCGAGTAGGGGACGTCCTTGTGGTCGAGGGCGGCGTCGATCGCCTGGGCGTGCCGCTCGATGACCAGGGTGGGCGGCAGGTGGTCCGGCCACAGGGTGCGCACCGGGAGGGTGTTGAGCAGGGGGCCGATGGTGTTCTGCAGGTCCTGGCTGTCGCGGAGTGCGGTGGGCATGCCCACGACGACGTCGTGGTCGGGCCCGCTCCCGGCGACGGCCGCGCTCACCACGGTGAACAGGACGACGGCGGGCGACACCTGACAGGACCGGGAGAGCCGGCGCACGGCCCGGGTCTCGGCCGCGCCGAGCGGCAGGTCGTGAGCGAGGAAGGTGCCGCGTTCGGCTTCGCCTGGCGGGCTGGTGCGAGGCGCTGCGCCGGGGCGCACACCATGGAGACGGTCCTTCCACCAGGCGGTGTCCACCGGGTGCGCGTCCTCGCGTTCGGCGTGGTCGAAGAAGTCCGGTGCCGTGCCGGTGAAATCGGGGCCGCCGATCTCCGCGGCGTACGCCTGGCCGAGGTCGTCGGCCAGGAGGGCGAGGGACCAGCTGTCGCCGGCCACATGGTGCACGGCGAGAGCCAGATGGTGGACGCCGTCTGACGGGTCGGAGACGAGGCGCGCCCTCACGGGGGGCTCGACGGTCAGGTCGAACGGTGTGTCCCACCAGTCGGTGAGCAGGGTCAGCACGTCATCGGTGGCCGGCGCCGAGCAAGTACGGGTCAGGGCAGGCAGCGACGCGGACGGGCCCAGGGGGACGGCTGTGCCGTCCTGGAACGTCGCGGCAAGCACCGGGTGGCGTCGGATGACCCGGTGCAGTGCCCGCTCCAGCGCCGCCGCTTCGAGCGGGCCCACGATCCGGAAGCAGAGCGGCATCGTGTACATCGGCCGGTCCGCGAGCATTTCGTGGACCAGCATGGACTGCTGCATGTCCGACAGGGGACGGAAGGAATACATGGCTCAGCCCCTCACAACAGGGGCGTTCCGGAGGACCTCGGCGAGCCATGCGGCGAAGGTCGGCGCCTTGAGGCAGGAGCTGGGGGTGGTCTCGGTGCCGACGATGCCCCGGGCCCGGGCGGTGACGCGCAGGGCGAGCAGTGAGTGCCCGCCCAGGCTGAGGAAGTCGTCGTCGTCCCCGACCGCGTCGACGGCGAGCACCTCGCGCCACAGGTCCCTGAGCTGTTCCTCGACGCCTGCGGTGGTGTCCGCCGCGGTGGGCGCGGGGATGGCGGGTGGGGGCGGCAGCTGCAGCTTGGCGACCTTGCCGTTGGGAAGCCGGGGCAGGTCTTCGACGAAGACCACCTGGGACGGCTGCATGGCGGAGGGCAGATGGGCTGCCGCGTGCTGGCGGATCTGACGGGCCGTCAGCAGGCCCGGCCGGGCCGGGCATCGGATGCGGCCGGTACGGCAGTGCCCGCGCCTGTCTCGGTGGGCTCGCGGGTGGCGTACACGTAGGTGACATCGGCCGCGGTGTCGACGTTCCAGTCGTCGATCTCGTGCAGGCTGAAGCCGGCGTTCGTGAGGATCTTCCGGATCTCCGGGCCCACGGCGCTGGCGCGCTCGACCTCCAGGCACACCTGGCCCACCCGATGCCAGTGCTCGGGCCGCAGACCGCGCAGCACGTCAAGTTCGGCACCCTCGGTGTTGATCTTCAGAAGGTCGACGCGGTCGAGTGCGAAGCGGTCGAAGATGCTGGACAGGTCGGTGGTCGCGACCTGGTGCAGAGTTGCGGCCAGGCGGCGCTCGGTGTCCCGGCGCAGCTGGGCGAGTTCGGCCTCGTCCACTGTGCCGGTGTCGCCGGTGGCGGCCGCGGTGCTGCGGAAGTGCGACTCCACGAGATCCGCAGCCGCCTCCTCACGGTCCGTGCCCAGTCCGGAGAGGTAGCTGAGCTGAGGGAACGAGGTGAGGGTCGCAGTTCCGGAACGGTCGGTGACCGCCATGGGGACGACGTCGGCCGTCACCGCGTTCAGCTCCAGATTCGCCTGCAGGTAGGGCAGCGTGTCCGGGTTCGGCTCGACAGCGACGACGCGGACACCGTCGGCCTGGCGGGCTGCCCACAGGGAGAACAGGCCGATGTTGGCGCCGACATCGACGATGACCGCGTCGGGGCCGATGCGCAGGCCGAAGCGGGCGTACTCGTCCTCTTCGAAGATCTGCCGGTACAGGAACAGCGCCTCGTCGGGCGACGGAGTGGCCACGGCCAGGCCGTTGGGCAGCTCGATACGGCTCAGGCCGCCGACGACGGGCGAGTGGGCGCGCCTGGCGGCGACGTAGGCGACGAGACGCACGCCGTCGCTGCCGTCGGGGACGCCCACGACGGCGGCATCGTGCACCTTCGGGTGGTGGCGGAGGACCGTGCCGACCTCTTCGGGTTCCACTCGGACGCCGCGGACCTTGACCTGGTCGTCGATCCGGCCGCGGAACTCCAGGTAGCCGGCCTCGGCCTGCCTGATTCTGTCCCCGGTTCGGTACATCAGGGTGCCGTCGCAGGCGAACGGGTCGGGGCGGAAGCGCTCGGCGGTCAGGGCGTCGTCATCGAGGTAGCCCCCGCCCACGGCGATGCCGGAGATCCACAGTTCCCCGGTCTCACCCGCGGGCACTGCTGTCAGGTCCTCGTCGAGGATGCGGCACACGACGTTGTCGATGGGCCGCCCGACCGGCGCGATGTCCCCGTCGAAGGGCTCACTGCAGTCCCAGTAGGTGGCGTTCACCGAGGTTTCGGTGGGGCCGTAGCCGTTGTACAGCTTGGCGGGCAGCAGATCGCGGAACCGCCGGACGAGCGTCATGTCGAGCGCTTCGCCGCCACAGAAGACGCGGCGCAGCGAGGTGCAGTAGGCGAGTTCGGCTTCGTCGACGACGTACCGGAGGACGGACGGGACGAAGTGGGCGGTGGTGACCTCGGCTTCCTGGATGAGGCGGACGATGCCGAGGCTGTCGAACTGCAGTCCCGGCGGGGCGATGACCAGGGTGCCACCGGCGATCAGCGGCGAGAAAATCTCGTGGATCGCCGCGTCGAAGGCGTGGGACGCCTTGTGCAGGACACGGTCGTCGTCCGCCAGGCGGTAGTGCCGGTGACCCCACTCCAGGCGGTTGCACAGCCCGGCGTGGTGGAGCCGGACGCCCTTCGGCCGGCCGGTGGAGCCGGAGGTGAACAGGATCATCGCCGTCTGCTCGCCCGCGGGGCGCTCGCGCCATGTGGCGGCGGCGAGGCTCTCCACATCCCCCTGGCGGCACCGGGTGTCCAGAGCCAGCCATGGCGCGGGGCCGAGCGCGGCGAGGTGGTTGTCCGCGTCGCAGAGGATCACTCGCGGTTCGGACACGGCGACCACCTGGAGCAGGCGGTCGCTGGGGAACTCGGGGTCCATGGGCACGGCGACGGCGCCGATGGTCATGACGGCGATGAGCGCGCTCACATAGCCGGCGGAACGCGGCAGGTAGAGGGCGACGTGATCGCCCGGTTCGACACCGGCGCTGCGCAGTTGCCGGGCGACTGCCGCGATCTGGTCCCACAGTTCGCGGTACGACAGCTCGCCGTCGGCGCTGAGGACGGCGGGAGTTCCCTCGGGTACGGCGTCGGGCGTGCACAGGAGGTCCGGGACGTAGGTCGGCTGCATCGTCACGCTCGCTTCTCTGCGACGGCGACGATCGCCATGCGCGGCACCTCGGCGAACCAGCGGCCGCCCGACTCGCGCAGGACCGGCCGCAGCGGGACCCCGGGCGGGGCATCGCGGAGTTCGGCCGCGTAGCACGAGTGATCGAAGATCTCTTCGACGAAGGCCCACGAGGCGGCGGTGTCACGGTGCGCGGAGAACACCTCCTGCACGCCGTACATGTCAGCAATGTACTGACACATACGGGCGCAGGCCGTCTCGCGGTCGTCTGCCTCGACGATGAGTGGGTCGTAGACGTCCAGGACGACGGCCGTGACCGGCAACCCGGAGAAGAGTGCGGTCAGTTCGGCACGCGAGAAGTGCGCGTAGTCGTGGCCGGCCGCCGAGTACGGGTGGACGACCTCGGTGAAGAATCTGGCCATCGGGCTGGCCGTGTCGAAGTCATGGAGGACGACCCTCCCGCCGGGCTTGACCACACGCACCGCTTCGCTCGCGGCTTGCGGGCGGTCAGCGGGGGCGATGTGGTGCGTGCCGTAGGCCAGGAGCGTGGCGTTGATCGAGGCGTCCCTGAGCAGGAGCGCGTCCGCGGACTGCCGCACTGCGGGCAGGCCCTGGGCGAGTGCCCGGGCCACCATCTCGCCGGAGATGTCGCCGGTGATGATCGAGAGCTTCGCCAGGCGACTGTCGGCGCGGTCGGCGACCGCGCGAGCGATGGTGCCGTCGCCTCCGAGAACGTCGAGGAGCGTCACGTCGCCGGGCGAGTCGGCAGGGGTGGCCAGTTGCAGCAGTTGCCGGGCCCCGGTCCAGCGCACGGAGGCGTCCCGCTGCGCCCGGCGGTAGGAGTCACCGCGGCCGGTCTCGTCGGAGTCGAACTCGTTCGTGACGGACACCAGCGCTGACAGCAGACGGGGCGACCATGCCCGCGTGGGGTCGATCAGGTCGTGCAGGCCCGGATGCTCCGCAGCCGCGTGGGACAAGTACTCGTCGAGCGAGACGGACGGCAAATACCCGGCGCCCGCGGGCACAGAGGTATCCGTAGAAGGATGTGACACTGGAACTGGCTCCCCCGCTTTTGGCTGCCAGGACTATGGATGAGCTGGCCGTGCACCGGGTCGCGTTTTGTGGCGCTCACACCGGCGTTGTGAGGCGTCAGCCGGACTGCGCTTCGATCAGCCTGGCCGGACGCATATCGGTCCAATGGGACTCGACGTAGTTCAGGCACTCCTGCCGGGCGCCGCTGCTCACTTCCGTCCATCCATCAGGAACGGGCGACTCGGCAGGCCAGAGTGAGTGCTGATTCTGGTCGTTGACAAGCACGAGGAATGTCCCCGACTGGCCGTCGTCAAACGGATTGGTGGACACCGGGACCCTTCTCGCTCGACTACAGGATTCCCCAGGCGATAGAGCAATCGCGACACCAGGTCTGCGCCCGTGTTTGAACGTGACTCCATTTCACCCGAGCTGCACTTTGCAGACATTAGATCCTGCACATTGCAACGACAAACGATCAATGTGATACGGGTCACATCGAGTGCTCGGGTGGCTGGTTTCAGACTGTGCCCGCGTCATAGACCTGGTTTTCAGGCGCGTTCCGCCCTTCACTGAAGCCATTCAAGGGGGTTGAAATCGGACAGGCGTGACACGAGTCGCCGGCGGCCGAGCGTGACGCGAAATGTGCTATTGACACTTCTGCGAGGTACGGAGATGATCGCCGGAGTTCTCTCTTCGAGGCCCTAGTGACGTGCCTATGGCCTGTCCGGACGGGGGCAGATCCGAATAATTTGCAGAACCGTCAGAGTTACGTACCTGGTGAAATTCCGGCTTATCTCGGGGGATTCAGCCGTGCTCGCTGGCGCTACATCGCCGTTGCCCGCAAACGAGAACGCAGCTCCCGCGCACTGCCACGCATGGCACGTTCGGCTGCCTGAGAGCGCGGATGTGCCCGGCATCGAGCAGTCGGCCAGTACGCTGATAGCCCGCATCGCGGAACTGCACAGTCCTGCACCTGCCACCACGCAAGGATTCTGGTGCGACGACGTACCGCATACGTCCGATTCCCCGGTCGCACGCCGCCGGCTGCACGCCGAACTGCACCGCGCCCTGGATCCGCACGCGCCTGAATGCCCGCCGGCCCGCGCGGTGCTGTTGCGATATGCCGACCAGGTCAGCGATCTGGTACTCGTCAGTCACCGCGCCGTTCTTGACGCACCGTCGCTTCGGACGGCCGCGGAAGCCCTGGCATGCGGAAGCGACCCATCCGGCATCGCCACGGCTCACCCCTCCTGGCCGGCAGCGGGCGAAGACGGCGACCGCGAGGACTTCCAGAACGCCGACTTCGGCACTGTCCCCGCCTGGGGTGCGCCGGATCCCCGCGGCATCGTGCCGGCCGACCCGGCCGGCGGTACGCCCGGGGTTCGCCTCGACCACACGGTCGAGGACACACAGGCCGGGCTCCTGGTCGCGGCAGCGATCGTCCTCGGGCGTTACGAGGATCAGCACAGGCCAGTGGTCGCCGCACTTTCAGCGGATCCCGACCGGCCCGAAGGCGTCCTGGGGGCCTTCGAGTTCGGCGCTCTCTTTCCCGTCGACCTCACAGGCGAACGGCGTATCGGCGACCTGCTGGACCGGGCGCGACAGTTGCTCACCGATCCTGCCCTGCGCCACGACAGCGGTCAGGACGGGGCTCCGGCCTCCCGAGCGTACGGGGGCGTGCTGGTGGGGGTCCTCCCGGAGGCCCCCGAGGGGTACCTGCCCTGCCAGACCGCGCCTTTTCCGCTCACCCTGGTTCCCCGACGCGATCCGGCCGGGACCCTGCGGCTCGAAACGCACCGTCAGCCGGACATCGTGGGCGAGACGGCTGCCCGGCGTTTCGCCGGCCAGGTCGCCCGCGTCCACGCCTGGATCTCCCGGCAGCCGGCAGACACCGTCCCGGACGACGCGGACCTCCTCGACACCCGGGAGCGGGAAGCCGTCGCCGAACTCGGCCGGGCACGAACCGAACTACGGTGGCAGCCCGACAGAATCGACGCCGTCTTCACCGAGCAGGCGACACGGACTCCCGAGGCGATCGCCGTCACCCACGGCACGGACCGGCTCACCTACCACCAGCTCCACGCCCGGGCGACACAGCTGGCAGCCGGACTGCGAGCGCACGGCGTGGCACCCGGAGACCACGTCGGCATCTGTCTTGAGCGGTCAGCCGACTTTGTCGTCTGTCTCCTGGCCGTCCTGCTCGCCGACGCCGTTTACGTGCCCATGGACCCCGCCTACCCGGCCGCACGTCTCGCCCAGACCATCGAGGACGCCGGACTCGCCACCGTCATCACCGAGCTGACCGAGATCGCCGACGTATCGTCCAGCCTGCTGAGGCCCGACGCACTTCATGCAGCCGGCGCCGCGGCTCCCGGCCTCCCGGCCCCGGAACGCGGCCCGGAATCACCGGCCTACATCATCTACACCTCAGGCTCCACCGGCCGGCCCAAGGGCGTCGTCGTACCGCACCGCAACGTCATCGCCCTCATGAACGCAACGCGGCCGGACTTCGCACTCACCGGCGACGACGTGTGGACGTTCTTCCACTCGGGTGCCTTCGACTTCTCCGTCTGGGAGATCTGGGGAGCCCTGCTGACCGGAGCCCGCGTGGTCGTCGTGCCCTACTGGGACTCCCGCTCACCGGAGCAGTTCCACCGGCTCCTTGTGCGGGAGCAGGTGACCGTGCTGAGCCAGACTCCGTCCGCCTTCGCTCAACTGGCGGCCGCAGACAGGGAACAGAGCACGAAACTCCCGATGCGGCTGGTCATCTTCGGCGGCGAACCCCTGGACACCGGCAGTCTCCGCGGCTGGCTCGACCGCTACCCCGAGTCGCAGTGCCGGCTGGTCAACATGTTCGGCATCACCGAGACCACGGTCCATGTGACGGCACAGGCCATCCGCCGCGACGAAGTACTCAGCGGAACCAGATCAGTGGGCCGGCCCCTTCCCGGATGGCACGTGTACGTCCTCGACCAGCGCGGACGCATCCTGCCGCCCGGAGCACCCGGAGAGATCCACGTCGGAGGGGAAGGAGTAGCGCTCACGTACTGGAACCGGCCCGAGCTGACGGCCGAGCGTTTCGTCACCGACCCCTTCACCGAGGGCCGGATGTACCGCAGCGGTGACCGCGGTCGTCTCCTTCCCGACGGGCGGCTGGAGCACCTGGGGCGTCTGGACAACCAGGTCAAGCTCCGCGGGTTCCGAATCGAGCTGGACGAGATCCGCAACGTCCTGCTGGAAGACCCCTGCGTCACCTCGTGCGCCGTGGTCCTCGGCGGTGACCCGGACGGCGGTGCCGCGCGCACACGCATCGACGCCTACGTGGTCCTGGCCTCGGATGCAGACGGAGACACCGACCGTGTCCGGCAGCGTACATCCGGGCTTCTGCCCGCGTTCATGGTGCCCACTACCGTCACGGCACTCGGCTCGCTCCCCCTGACCGTCAACGGCAAGCTCGACGCCCGCCGCCTCCCGCCCCCAGCGATAGAGACCCGCACGGTCACCGATGACAGGCAGGCATCCGGGCTGGCGGCCCGTCTGGCGGCCCTCTGGCAGGACATCCTGGGCGTCCCCGTCGGGCTCGACGAGAACTTCTTCGAACTGGGCGGCAATTCCCTGTCCGCAGTTCAGCTCGCCGCGGAGGCCCGTAAGCGAGACATTCCCGTTGTGCCGCTGCGCGCCCTCTACCGCAACCCGACGGTGCGTTCACTCACGGCCGCCCTCGACCAGAACAGCGCCACCAGCTGACAGCCGCGCCATCGCACTGCGCGCCCCCGGGAGAGCGCCCCTCGCGGAGGCCGGGTACCGCCGTTTCTGTCTCCCGGCCGGGGAGATGCGTTCGTCTTACGGCCCGGCCGCCCTGGCCCCCGGCGAGCCGCAGCACATCGTCCTCGGGGGCGGCAACCCGCGCGTCAACCGTCTGACCGGTGTCAGCGCCGCACAAGCGCCGTCCCAACGCGCTTTCCTCGCACGGCAGTACCCACTTTCGGGTGCTGATCGTTGGGCTTTTTGGACGCAGGGGCGTCTTTCCGTACAAGCTGGAAGTCCAGCCACAAGCCGGAAGCCATCCGGCGCCGGAAACTCTCCGAAGGCCAGGCCATGAGCGGAGGAGAGCCCATGAGCGGAGGACAGCCGATGAGCGGTGCCGGACCTCTGCGTACGCCGCCCCTCGCCTCAGGCCCGCACGGCCCGGCCGCCCTGCGCCCCCTCCTCGGTACGGTCCTGGACGCGCTCGCGG
>NZ_CM002285.1:7306721-7331491 GCF_000497445.1 Streptomyces roseochromogenus subsp. oscitans DS 12.976
GCCCGCCGCTCGCCGTGGCCACCGCCGCCGACCTCGCCGTGAGCGCCCTCAACCCCTCCCTGGACTCCTGGGACCAGGCCCCGGCCGCCTGCGCCCTGGAAGCCGCGGTCACCCGGACGCTCGCCCACGCCGCCGGTCTCGCCGACGCCCTCGTCACCACCGGCGGCACCGAGTCCAACCAGCTCGCGCTGCTGCTCGCCCGCGAGGCGCACGGCGGCGTCGTACAGCTCGTGTGCGGGGCCAACGCCCACCACTCGCTGCCGCGCGCCGCCTGGCTGCTCGGCCTGCCCGAACCGGTCGTCGTCCCGGCCGCGGGCGGCACCCTGGACCTCGCCGCCCTCGACGCGGCCCTCACCACGCTCTCCGGCCCGCTGCTGGTCGCCGCCACCGCCGGCACCACCGACGCCGGCCTCATCGACCCGTTGCCCGAGATCGCCGGCCTGTGTACCGCCCACGGAGCCCGGCTGCACATCGACGCGGCCTACGGCGGAGGCCTCCTCTTCAGCGACCGGCACCGGGACAGACTCGCCGGGCTCGAGGCCGCCCACAGCGTCACCCTCGACCTGCACAAGCTCGGCTGGCAGCCGGTCGCCGCCGGTCTGCTCGCCGTCGCCCGCCCCGGCGAACTCGCCGTACTCCACCAGCGCGCCGACTACCTGAACGCCGACGACGACACCGAGGCCGGCTTCCCCGACCTGCTCGACCGCTCCCTGCGCACCACCCGCCGCCCGGACGTCCTCAAGATCGCGGTCACCCTGCGGACCCTCGGCCGCACCGGCCTGGGCACCCTGGTCGACCAAGTCTGCGCCCGTGCCCGCGAGTTCGCCGCGCTGGTGCGGGAACACCCCGGCTTCGAGCTGTACGACCGGCCCGTGATCAGCACGGTCCTGTTCCGGCCCACGGGTGCCGGCGACACCGCCGTGGCCGCCCTGCGCCGTGGGCTGCTGCAGGAGGGCCGGGCCGTCCTCGGGCGCGCCCGGCTCGACGGCCGCCTCTGGCTCAAGGCCACCTTCCTCAATCCCCACACCCGGCCGGGCGACCTGGCCCAGCTCCTGAAACTCGTGGAAGAAGGAACCCTCGGATGACCAACCCCCCACACCACGACGCCGCATCCCCCCGCGACCTGGTCGGCATCGGCATCGGCCCCTGCAACCTCTCGCTGGCCGCCCTCGCCCACCCGCTCGCCGAACTCGACGCCGTCTTCTACGACCAGCGCCCGGGCTTCGACTGGCACCCCGGTCTGCTCATCGATGGCGCCACCGTCCAAGTGCCGTTCCTGGCCGACCTGGTGACCTTCGCCGACCCGACCAGCCCCTGGAGCTTCCTCAACTACCTCAAGACCCGCGGTCGGCTCTTCCCCTTCTACTTCGCCGAGCGCTTCCACATCCAGCGCGCCGAGTACGACGGCTACTGCCGCTGGGTCGCCGAGAACCTGCCCGCACTGAGCTTCCGCCACCAGGTCGACGCGGTCCGCTGGAACTCCGAACGGGACGTGTTCGAGGTCGACTTCACCCAGCTCGGCGCCGACGGCGAGGCCGAGGCGCTGGGTCGTACCTACACCCGCAACGTCGTCATCGGCATCGGCACCGCCCCCTATGTGCCGGACCCCCTCAAGCCGCTCGTGGACGCCCCGGGCGTGCCCGTCATCCACGCTGCCGACTACCTGGAGCACCGGTCCACCCTGCTGGCCGCCGACCACGTCACCGTCGTCGGCTCCGGACAGTCCGGCGCCGAGGTCTTCCTCGACCTGCTGCGGCACCGGCCCGCCGGCCGCGAGAAGCTGCACTGGATCGGCCGCAGCGAGGCGTTCGCGCCGATGGAGTACTCCAAGCTCGGCCTGGAGCACTTCACCCCCGACTACACCCGCTACTTCCACTCCCTCGCCGAGCCCGTCCGGGACCGGCTGATCGCCGCGCAGTGGCAGCTGCACAAGGGCATCGACGCAGGTACGCTCGCCGCCATCCACGACGAGCTGTACCGGCGCTCCCTGCACGGCGGCTGGCCCGACGCCGTCCTCACCCCGGGCGTCCTGGTACGTACGGCCGGCCGGATCGCCACCACCAAGGTCGAACTCCATCTGGAACATCTCCAGCAGGGCACCCGCACCCGGCTCACCACCGGCGCGGTCGTCCTCGCCACCGGCTACCGCGAGCGCTCGCTCGACCGCATCCTCGCCGGGCTCGACCCGTACATGCGCCGCGACAGCGGCGAACGTCCGCGCATCGACGAGGAGTTCCGGCTGGTCCTCGACCCGTCCGTGACCGGCTCGGCGTACGTCCAGAACGCTGAGCTGCACACCCACGGCGTGGGCGCGCCCGACCTGGGCCTCGCCGCCTGGCGCAGCGCCACCATCCTCAACTCCCTCACCGGTGACGACCCTTACCCGCCGGCCACCAGAACGGCCTTCACCACCTTCGGCCTCCAGGACGCCCGCCCCCGGATCCCACGGGCCCGCCAGGCACTGCGTCTCACGCCCCTGGTCGAGGGAAGGTGACGAGAAGGAAGGCGAGGAACAGACCGGGCCGGAGGAAGGCCGGCCCGGCCTGGAGGAGAACTGCAAGAGAACCGAAGGAGAACCGGAGGAGAACCGGAAGAGAATGACCTGAGCATGACCGAGCTGTCAGGGCTCGCGAGAGGGGAATTCGCTCATCGGAGCGAGTGGCCGCACAATTCAACACTTGTCAATGACGCTTCACGTAAAGGTTGTTGAGTGGTCATGTGCGGCCGATTCTCTACCCGCGGGTAAGGCCTAGGCTCGACATATGCGCCGAGCAAAGATCGTCTGTACTCTGGGGCCCGCCACCGACTCGTACGACCAGATCAAGGCACTGGTCGACGCCGGAATGGACGTCGCCCGTCTCAATCTCAGCCACGGCACGCACGCCGAACACGAGGAGCGCTACCGGAGGGTCCGTAAGGCGGCCGACGAAACCGGTCGCAGCGTCGGCATTCTCGCCGACCTTCAAGGCCCGAAGATCCGGCTCGGCCGTTTCGCCGAAGGTCCGGTACTCCTTGAACGCGGCGACACCTTCACGATCACCGTGGAGGAGGGCGCCGAGGGCGACCGCCGGCAGTGCGGCACCACCTACGCCGGCCTCGCCGCCGACGTCTCGCCCGGCGAGCGCGTCCTCGTGGACGACGGCAAGGTCTGCCTGGAGGTCACCGCCGTCGACGGCCCCCGCGTCCACACCCGGGTGGTCGAGGGCGGCGTGATCTCCGACCACAAGGGCCTGAACCTCCCCGGCGTCGCCGTCTCCGTCCCCGCCCTCTCCGAGAAGGACGAGGACGACCTGCGCTGGGCGCTGCGCATCGGCTGCGACGTCATCGCCCTCTCCTTCGTCCGCAGCGGCGACGACGCCGCGGACGTGCACCGGATCATGGCCGAGGAGGGCCGCCGGCTCCCGGTGATCGCCAAGGTCGAGAAGCCGCAGGCCGTGGAGAACCTCGACGGCATCGTGGCCGCCTTCGACGGGCTCATGGTGGCGCGCGGCGACCTGGGTGTGGAGATGCCGCTGGAGCAGGTGCCGATCGTGCAGAAGCGCGCGATCAAGCTCGCCAAGCGCAACGCCAAGCCGGTCATCGTCGCCACCCAGATGCTCGACTCGATGATCGACAACTCCCGGCCGACCCGCGCCGAGGCCTCCGACGTGGCCAACGCCGTCCTCGACGGCGCGGACGCGGTGATGCTTTCCGGTGAGACCAGCGTCGGCACGTACCCGGTCGAGACCGTGCGCACCATGGCGAAGATCGTCGCGGCCGCCGAGGAGGACATGCTGGCCAAGGGCCTGCCGCCGCTGACCGAGCGGAACAAGCCGCGCACCCAGGGCGGCGCCGTCGCCCGGGCCGCCGCCGAGATGGGCGACTTCCTCGGCGCGAGGTTCCTGGTGGCCTTCACCCAGTCCGGAGACACCGCCCGCCGGCTCTCCCGCTATCGCTCGCCGATCCCGCTGCTCGCCTTCACCCCGGAGCCGGCCACCCGTTCCCAGCTCAGCCTCACCTGGGGCGCCGAGACCTTCCTCGGGCCGCATGCCGACTCCACCGACGCCATGGTCGACCAGGTGGACGAGCTGCTGCTGAAGTACGGCCGCTGCGAGAGGGGCGACATCGTGGTGATCACGGCGGGTTCCCCGCCCGGGGTCTCCGGTTCGACCAACATGGTCCGGGTCCACCACATCGGCGAGGACGACAGCCCGAAGGCATGAGAAAAGGGCCCCTCACCTGAGGGGCCCGCCAGATCGCTGACCTTGGAATCCAAGGAAAAGTGCCCCGGGTCGGACTCGAACCGACACTGTACGGGTTTTGAATCCGTTGCCTACTGCCAATTGGGCTACCGGGGCTCGCAGAATCCAAGGTTTCCCCCGACCCTCCGCGCGTCCACCATACCGTAGCTAGGTAGGCTCTTGTCAGCAGTACCCCTGCCCGGAACGAGGAGCCCCTGTGACCGCCGAGTCGCCCCAGCCCGTAGACGCGCCCGACGACGACAGGTCGCACGTGCCTCCGCTGACGACCCGAGTCGTCATCGCCGAGGACGAGGCCCTGATCCGGCTCGACCTGAAAGAGATGCTGGAGGAGGAGGGGTACTCCGTCGTCGGCGAGGCCGGTGACGGTGAGCAGGCCGTCGAGCTGGCCCGCGAGCACCAGCCGGACCTGGTCATCCTCGACGTGAAGATGCCCAAGCTGGACGGCATCTCCGCGGCCGAGAAGATCGCCGAGGAGTCCATCGCGCCGGTCCTGATGCTCACCGCCTTCTCGCAGCGCGACCTCGTCGAGCGCGCCCGGGACGCCGGCGCGATGGCGTACCTGGTCAAGCCGTTCAGCAAGAGCGACGTCGTCCCGGCCATCGAGATGGCCGTCTCCCGCTTCACCGAGCTGAAGCAGCTGGAGAAGGAGGTCGCCGACCTCACCCAGCGCCTGGAGACGCGCAAGCTGGTCGACCGCGCGAAGTCCGTCCTGCAGACCGAGTACGGCCTGACCGAGCCTGCCGCCTTCCGCTGGATCCAGAAGACCTCGATGGACCGCCGGATGTCGATGCAGCAGGTCGCCGAGGCGGTCATTGCGGACAACGAGGAGAAGAAGGCGGCCAAGAAGGGCTGACCGTCCCGTTCGTACGGCACTGCCCGCGCCCCGGAGAAGAGGGCGCGGGCAGTGCCGTACCGGTCAGTCCTCGCCGAGGTAAGCCTTCCGCACCGACTCGTCGTGCAGCAGGTCCTGCCCCGTGCCGGACAGAACGATCGTGCCGACCTCCATGACATGACCGTGGTCCGCGAGCGACAGCGCCGCCTGGGCGTTCTGCTCGACCAGCAGGATCGTCGTGCCCTGCGACTTCAGCTCGGCGATCGTCGCCATGATCTTCTGCATCATGATCGGCGACAGGCCCATCGACGGCTCGTCCAGCATCAGCAGCTTCGGCTGGGACATCAGCGCCCTGCCCATCGCCAGCATCTGCTGCTCACCGCCGGAGAGGGTGCCCGCGGCCTGCTTGCGCCGCTCGCCCAGGATCGGGAAGAGGTCGTAGGCCCGCTGGATGTCCTTCTCGATGCCTGGTTTGTCGCTCCGCAGGAACGCGCCGAGGCGCAGATTGTCCTCGATCGTCATGCGCGGGAAGATGTGCCGGCCTTCGGGGGAGTGGGCCAGGCCGAGCTGGACGATCTCGTGGGCGGGGACCTTCTTCAGCGACTTGCCGTTGAACCTGATCTGGCCGCCGACGGGCTTGAGCAGGCCCGACAGCGTGCGCAGGGTCGTGGTCTTGCCGGCGCCGTTGGTGCCGATGAGGGTGACGACCTCGCCCGCCTCGACCTTGAAGGAGATGCCCTTGACGGCCTCGATCTTGCCGTAGGCGACCCGGAGGTCCTCGACTTCGAGCAGTGCGGTCATCGGTCGCTCTCCTTGCCGGGCGCGGCGTCCGTGGTGGATTCGGCCTGGGCCTCGGCGGCCTCCGCCTGGGCCTCGGTGGCCCGGACCTCCGCGGCTTCGGCCTCGGCCTCGGTGGCCTCGACTTGGTCTTCCTCGCCTTCGCCTTCGCCCTCGCCCTCGGCAGCCTCAGCCTGGGCCTCGACGGCTTCGGCTTGTGCCTCTGCCTGTGCCTCGGCGGCCTCGACCTCGGCGACCTCCTCGGCGCCGGGGGCGTCCTCGAAGGGCTCACCGAGGTAGGCGGCGATGACCCGCTCGTCGCTCTGCACGGTGGCGCTGTCGCCCTCGATCAGCTTCTCGCCCTGCACGAGCACGGCCACGCGGTCGCACAGGTTGAAGATGAACCGCATGTCGTGCTCGATGACGAGGACGGCGACTCCCTTCTCCCTGATGGCGAGGACCAGTTCCTCGGTGGCACGGGTCTCCTGCGGGTTCATACCGGCGGTCGGCTCGTCCAGGAGCAGCAGGCCCGGTTCGCTGGCCAGGGCGCGCGCGATCTCCAGCTTGCGCTGTTCGCCGTAGGGCAGGTTGCGGGCGAGGTGCTCGGCCTTGGGTGCGAGGCCCACGAACTCCAGGAGTTCCATGGCGCGTTCGCGGGAGGCCTTCTCGGCCCGGTGGAAGCCGGGGCCGCGCAGGATGGCGGACCAGAAGCCCTCCTTCGTCCGGGTGTGCCGGCCGACGAGGACGTTCTCCAGGACGGACATGTTGGCGAACAGCCGGATGTTCTGGAAGGTACGGGCGATCCCGGCCGCCGTGACCTTGAAGGACTTGGGCGGCAGCACCTGGTCCTTGAACCGGACCTCGCCCTCGGTGGGGACGTACAGGCCGGTCAGGCAGTTGAAGAAGGTGGTCTTGCCGGCGCCGTTGGGGCCGATGAGGCCGACGATCTCGCCGCTGCCCACGGTGAGGTCGACATTGCGTACCGCGGTGAGGCCGCCGAAGCGCATGGTGACGCCGCGGGCGTCGAGGACGGTCTCGCCGCGGGTGATGGTCTGCGTGGTCATCTCAGATCAGGCCCCTGTCTTGCCGAGCACTGCGGGCGCCTCGGCCTCTTCGTGGAACTCGAGCTGGCGGCGCCGGTTGGGGACGAGGCCCTCCGGCCTGAAGCGCATCAGCAGGATGAGCGCGACACCGAAGGCGAACAGCTGGTAGTTCCCGAGGAACTGGAGCTTGTTCGGGATGAGGAAGAGCAGCGAGGCGCCGATCAGCGGGCCGCCGATGGTGCCCATGCCGCCGAGCACGACCGCGGCCAGCAGGAACGCCGAGTTGGGCGGCACGGGACCGGCGAAGTAGTACTGCTCGGGCGTGACCGTGTAGGTCACATGGGCCTGTACGGTGCCGGCCAGCCCGGCGAGGCAGGCGCCGACGGCGAACGCGATCAGCTTGACCCGGAAGCCGTTGATGCCCATCGCGAGCGCGGCGGTCTCGTCCTCGCGGATGGCGACCCAGGCCCGTCCGATGCGGGAGTCACCGCTGCGCCGGAAGACGAGGACGACGACCGCGGTGATGACCAGCATCAGGAAGAAGTAGTTGGCGAACCGGCCGATGGTGAAGCCGGCGACGTCGTGCTGGGCGCCGAGGTCGACGCCGAGGATCTTCAGGTTCGGGATCGAGGAGATGCCGTTGGAGCCGTTGGTGATGTCCGGGCCGGAGGTGCCGTCCAGGTTGTTGGCCGTGATCCGGAAGATCTCACCGAAGCCGAGCGTGACGATGGCGAGGTAGTCGCCGCGCAGCCGCAGTGTCGGGGCGCCGATGAGGACGCCGAAGACCAGCGAGGCGGCGGCGCCGACCAGTGCGGCCGCCCAGAACGGGAAGTGCACGCTGAGCGGCGAGCTGGGGGAGCCGGACACCAGGGCCGCCGCGTAGGCGCCGACGCCGAGGAACGCGACGTAGCCGAGGTCCAGCAGACCGGCGAGGCCGACGACGACGTTCAGGCCGAGGGCGACGGTGGCGAAGATGAGGATGTAGACGCCGAGGGTCGCGTACTGGTCGTCGGTCTGGGTGAACGGGAACAGGGCCGCCGCGACGAACGCGCCGCAGATCGTGATGTTCTGGTGCCTGCTGGTGATCTGCGAGGCGTGGACGATGAGCCCGGACTTGTTCAGCGCGGCGAAGCCGAACCCGGCGGTGATCAGGAAGCCGACGAAGAGTTCGTCGTACTCGGTGCCGATGCCGTAGGTGAAGACGGTCAGGGCGAGCGCGAGGACCGCGACGATGATCAGGATCTCGGCGTAGGCGGGGAGCTTGCCCACCGGGCGCGGCCGGTCGGCGGCGAAGGCGGCCTTGACGGTCTCCCAGGCCTGCCCGGCGCGGTGCCGGAACTGCTCCCAGCCGCTGTCCTCGGGGTCGACCGGGTCGGGTTCGGGCCGCTGGAACGGCAGCGCGAGGGCGCCGACGAGCGTGGCCAGGCTGGTGACGGCGACGAAGTAGCCGCCGGGCTCCAGGTTGACGACGCCGCCGAGTTCGACGCTGATCGCGATGACCGTGAACCAGGCGGTGGCGAACGTGGCGAGCGCCGCGAGCTTCAGCGCGGGGTCCGCGCCGGCCGGGGCCAGCCACTTCAGACCCTTGACGCCGTACGACGCGAGGGCGAGCAGCGTGGTCAGGGCGGCGCCGATCAGCACCAGGACCTGCAGGCCGCCGGGGTAGCCGTAGACGGTGAGGTCGCCGGGGAAATCCTGCGTCCAGGTCCAGGACAGGAACGTGGAGACGATGGTGAGGACGGCGCCCGCGGTGGCCAGGGCCCGGCCGAGTGCGGGCGGGAGGCCGATGAGTCCGGTCGGGGTTCCGGCGGCGGGAACGCTCGGGGTTTCGGATGCCGTGGTCTGTGTGGTCATCGGTGTCACGCCCTGTCCGCGACGCGCTCGCCGAGCAGACCCTGTGGCCTGAACAGCAGAACGAGGATGAGGAGTACGAAGGCCCAGACGTCGGCCCAGGACTGGCTGCCGAACTTCTCCATGCCCGGGAGGTCGGCGATGTAGGCGGTGGCCAGGGTCTCGGCGACGCCGAGGGCGAGGCCGCCGATCATCGCGCCGTAGATGTTGCCGATGCCGCCGAGGACGGCCGCGGTGAAGGCCTTCAGACCGAGGATGAAGCCCATGCGGAAGTCGATCTGACCGTACTTCAGACCGTCGGCGACACCGCCGACGGCGGCGAACGCGGCGCCCAGCGCGAACGCGATCACGATGATGCGGTCGGTGTTGACACCCATGAGCTTCGCGGTGTCCGGATCCTGCGCGGTGGCTTGCATACCGCGCCCGGTCCGGGTCTTCATGACGAAGTAGGCGAGGAACGCCATGCTGATGGGGGCCGCGACCACAAGGAAGATGTCACCGGTCTGGATGGTGACGTTGCCGATGTGGAAGGGGCCGCCGTTGATCTGCGGGAAGGTACGGGCCGACTTGGCGTCGGGGTACCAGGCCCAGACCGCCTGCTGCAGGGCCAGCGAGAGGCCGATCGCGGTGATGAGCGGGGCCAGCCGCGGTGCGCCCCGCAGGGGCCGGTAGGCGAACCGTTCCGCTCCGACGGCGACGAGGACCGCGACGATGATGCCGCCGATGAGCATCAGGGGCAGGGCCACCCACATGGAGGTGCCGTCGGGCAGGACGTACGCATAGACCGTGAGCGCGCCGAACGCGCCGGTCATGAAGATCTCGCCGTGGGCGAAGTTGATGAGCTGGACGATGCCGTAGACCATCGTGTAGCCAATGGCGACCAGCCCGTACATGGATCCCAGTAGCAGGCCGTTGACCAGCTGCTGCGGCAGTTCGTTCACCGCAAGTCCTCCGAGACTTTCGGATGTTCGATGGGGTGTGCCGGATGTCCGGATGCGAGAGCGCGCGGGGCGCCAGTGGAACAGCGCCCCGCGCGGCTCATGGGTGATACGGGTGCGGAGTGGGTCAGCCGCCGTTGTAGGTACCGGACGTCACGGTCTTCCAGGCGCCGCCCGTCACGGAGTAGACGGTGAGCTGCTTGTTCGTGGTGTCGCCGAATTCGTCGAAGGAGACCTTGCCGGTCACGCCGTCGAAGGAGACGTTCTGCATGGCCGCCGTGATCTTGGAGCGGGCGTCCGAGGGGACCTTCCCGTTGGACACGACCTGCTTGACCGCCTGGATGATCGCCCACGCGGAGTCGTAGGCGTAGCCGCCGTAGGCGCCGTACTCCTCGTTGTAGCCGCCCGCCTTGTAGTTGGCGAGGAAGTCCTTGGCGGAGGGCAGCTGGTCGAGCGGGGCGCCGACCGAGGTGGCGAGGTCGCCGTTGCTCGCGGCACCGGCCAGCTTGATGTACGTCGGGTCGTAGATCGCGTCGCCGCCGACGACCGGGATGTTGGCGCCCGCGGCCTTGATCTGCTTGCTGAGCGGGCCGGCCTGCGGGTACTCGCCGCCGTAGTAGACGACATCGGCGCCGGAGTTCTTCACCTTGGTGGCGACGGCCGAGTAGTCCTTGGTGTCGGGGTTGATGTGCTCGGTGCCCGCCACGGTGCCGCCGAGCTTCTTGAACTCGTCGGTGAAGGTGGCGGCGAGGCCGGCGCCGTAGGTCTTCTTGTCGTCGATGACGAAGACCTTCTTCTTCTTGGCCTTGCCGTACACGTACTGAGCGGCGAACGGGCCCTGGATGGCGTCCGTGGTCGCGGTGCGGAAGTACGCCTTGTACGCACGGGCCTTCTTGGTCTGCCAGTTGGCGCCCTGGGTCAGGGCCGGGTTGGTGTTGGCGGGGGAGACCTCGACCAGTTTGGCGTCGTCGAAGACCTTCTGCATGGACTCGGCGACCGAGGAGTTCAGCGGGCCGACCACACCCAGGACATCGGACTCGCTGACGAGCTTGGAGGCGTTCTGCTGGCCGGAGGAGGGCTGCGCCTGGTCGTCCAGGGGCTCCATCTTGAAGGTCACACCGTCGACGACCTTCTGCTTGTTGGCCTGCTTGACGGCGAGGTCGACCGAGTTCTTGATGCCGAGGCCGATCGCGGAGAGGTCGCCCGTGAGGGGGGCGTCGACGCCGATGACGACGGTGGTGCCGCCCTTGGAGTCCGAGCCCTTGCCGCCGCTGTCGCGCGAGCCGCAGGCGGTGAGGGTGAGTGCTCCCGCGGCCAGCGCGGCGGTGATGGCGATGAGCGAACGTTGACGCACGATCAGTCCTTTCCCCAGGACGACCGCATCCCCCTGGAAGCGGTCGAGCCGCGCGCTGCCCGACCATTCCAGCCGAAGAGGCAATCGGGGCGCGGTGACTGGCGGTGACTCTAAGCGTGTGTGGGGAACGTGGAGGAGAGTCTGACCAAGGCTGTGACTCTCTTGTTATGACACGACGTAATGCAGAGCGGTACACCCTGGGGGGAAGGGCGAAATTACGGCCGATTCGCCCGGTCCGGAATATGAGAACCCGCAGGACTCACCTTGATCAATTCAGGTGTCTCAAGGGTTTTGGTGATGACGTGGCGCCGTTGTCGCAAGGGGCTTTCCGGACCTGAGAGGCGTGCTGCGGAGGGCGCAACCGGGCGGGCGGATGTGAATGCATATTGCGCGCGTATTACGCAGAGTTACATTCAGGGAAGGAGGTCCGGCGTTCATCGGCGCAATTCCGCAGTGCGTCACGTGCCGGGTTTTCATGATCTTGCGGTCCGAACCCGCCTTTGTCCGGAAGGGGGTTCGCGGGTCCGTCACCAGCGAAATTCCCGGATACGGCCGGGCGGCCGGGGGTGTGGTGGCCGGTTGTCCCCCACTCCACGCTCAGTAGCGTCGCGCGCAGGGCCCGCCCGTGGGCCGGCCAACGTATCGGCTCTAGTGGTGTCTTGACACTGTTCCACGGGGCTGGCGCCGCGCCGCGCCGCTGTCGGCTGGGGAGGGGGGAGGGCGACGGCCGGGCGCAAGCGGCCCGGTCCGCGGTGGGCCTACGCCTGTGCCGCGTCGCCGGGCCGGGCGTCCCGCAGCAGGCAGGTCAGCCGGGCACTGCACACCCGGCGGCCCTCCTCGTCGCTGATCACGATCTCGTACGTCGCCGTCGACCGGCCCCGGTGCACCGGCGTGGCCACACCGGTCACCAGGCCCGAACGGACCCCGCGGTGGTGCGTGCAGTTCAGGTCCACGCCGACCGCGATCTTCGCGCTGCCGCCGTGCAGCATGGTGCCGACCGAGCCCAGGGTCTCCGCCAGCACCGCGGAGGCGCCGCCGTGCAGCAGGCCGTACGGCTGGGTGTTGCCTTCCACCGGCATGGTCCCGACGACCTTCTCCGGCGAGGCCTCCAGGATCTGCACACCCATCCGGGTGCCGAGGTGTCCTGCCGAGAACAGGGCGGGCAGGTCGACACCGAGCGCCGCGTACTCGTCGATGATCTCCTGCGGGAACTTCACTCGCTGCTGCTCACCCATGGGCCCGGCTCCGTTCTGCGTCCACCTGTCTGCTGGCTGAGCAAACGCTCAGTCGGTCGCCGATTGTTCCAGACGGCCCGCCGTGCTCCCTACGGGGTCTTCGAGGCGTACGACGACGGACTTGCTGGCCGGGGTGTTGCTGGTGTCGGCGGTCGCGTCCAGGGGGACCAGGACGTTCGTCTCGGGGTAGTACGCCGCCGCGCAGCCCCGGGTTGTCGGATAGTGCACGATCCGGAAACCGGGCGCCCGCCGCTCCACGCCGTCCTTCCACTCGCTGACCAGGTCGACGTACGACCCCTCGGCGAACCCGAGCGCCCGCGCGTCCTCGGGGTGCACCAGCACCACCCGGCGGCCGCCTGTGATGCCCCGGTAGCGGTCGTCCAGGCCGTAGATCGTGGTGTTGTACTGGTCGTGCGAGCGCAGGGTCTGCAACAGCAGCCGGCCCTCGGGCAGTTCGGGATACTCCACCGGCGCCGCCGTGAAGTTCGCCTTGCCCGTGGCGGTCGGGAAGCGGCGCTCGTCCCGCGGGGCGTGCGGCAGCGTGAAGCCGCCCGGCCTGGCCACGCGCGCGTTGAAGTCGTCGAAACCGGGGACCACGCGCGCGATGCGGTCACGGATCGTCGCGTAGTCCTTCTCGAACTCCTCCCACGGCACGACGCTGTCCGCGCCGAGCACACGGCGCGCCAGGCCGCAGATGATCGCGGGCTCGGACCTCAGCCGCGGGCTCGCCGGCGCGAGCCGCCCGCGCGAGGCGTGCACCATGCCCATCGAGTCCTCGACGGTCACGAACTGCTCGCCACTGGCCTGCAGATCCCGCTCGGTGCGGCCCAGCGTGGGCAGGATCAGCGCCCGCGCGCCCGTGACGACGTGCGAGCGGTTGAGCTTGGTGGACACATGCACGGTCAGCCGCGCGCGCCGCATCGCGGCCTCGGTCACCTCCGTGTCGGGCGAGGCCGAGACGAAGTTGCCGCCCATGGCGAAGAACACCTTCGCCTCGCCGTCGCGCAGCGCACGGATGGCCCGCACGACGTCGAAGCCGTGCTCGCGCGGCGGCGCGAACCCGAACTCCTTCTCCAGCGCGTCCAGGAAAGCCGGCGCGGGCCGCTCGAAGATGCCCATCGTGCGGTCGCCCTGCACGTTCGAGTGGCCGCGCACCGGGCACACGCCCGCGCCCGGCCGGCCGATGTTGCCGCGCAGCAGCAGGAAGTTGACCACCTCGCGGATGGTCGGCACGGCGTGCTTGTGCTGGGTCAGGCCCATGGCCCAGCAGACGATCGTGCGCTTCGAGGCGAGCGCCATGCCGAGTGCCCGCTCGATCTCCGTGCGCGTGAGGCCCGTCGCCGCCAGCGTCTCGTCCCAGTCGGCGGCACGCGCGGCCGCCGCGAACTCCTCGAAGCCGTGGGTGTGTTCGCGCACGAACTCCTCGTCGACCGCGCCCGACCCCGCGCCGGAGGCGCTCTCGTGCTCAGCCAGGATCAGCTTGTTCAGGAGCCGGAAGAGCGCCTGGTCGCCGCCGATGCGGATCTGCAGGAACAGATCGGTGAGGGCGGCGCCCTTCAGCATGCCCTGCGGCGTCTGCGGGTTCTTGAACCGCTCCAGGCCGGCCTCGGGCAGCGGATTGACGCTGATGATCTTCGCGCCGTTCGCCTTGGCCTTCTCCAGCGCGGAGAGCATACGCGGATGGTTCGTCCCCGGGTTCTGTCCGGCGACGATGATCAGGTCGGCCTTGTAGAGGTCTTCGAGCAGGACGCTGCCCTTGCCGATGCCGATGGTCTGGCTGAGCGCCGATCCGGACGACTCGTGGCACATGTTGGAGCAGTCCGGCAGGTTGTTCGTGCCCAGCTCGCGCGCGAAGAGCTGGTACAGGAACGCGGCCTCGTTGCTCGTACGGCCCGAGGTGTAGAAGACGGCCTCGTCCGGGGAGGAGAGGGCGGCGATCTCCTCGGCGACGATGTCGAAGGCCCGCTCCCAGGTGACCGGCTCGTAGTGCGTGCCGCCCTCGGCGAGGTACATGGGATGCGTGAGCCGGCCCTGCTGGCCCAGCCAGTAGCCGCTGCGGCCGGCCAGGTCGGCGACGGAGTGCGCGGCGAAGAACTCCGGGGTGACACGGCGCAGCGTGGCCTCCTCGGCCACCGCCTTCGCGCCGTTCTCGCAGAACTCCGCCTTGTGCCGGTGGTCGGGCTCCGGCCAGGCGCAGCCCGGGCAGTCGAAGCCGTCCTTCTGGTTCACCCGCAGCAACGTCAGCGCCGTGCGCCGCACGCCCATCTGCTGCTGGGCGATGCGCAGCGTGTGCCCGATGGCGGGCAGTCCCGCGGCCGCGTGCTTCGGCTCCGCGACCTGCGGCGCGTCCTGGACCGGATCACCCTTGGGCGGCTTCGTCGCCATCGCACGCTCCCCTTCGACTGCGTGTGAGAAGTACGCGGACGATCCTCCCACGGGCCACCGACAACGACGCCGTCGCCCGTCCTCTCTCCCTTCTCCCTCCGATCTCCTCCGAGGTGTCGGGCAGGCTTCGAGAGGCGTCGGGCAAGGAGTCGAACCGTCCTCAGCCACCTCCCGACCCCGGTCACTGTGTCCGCGCTCACACCCACCAGCGAGACGCGACCCGGACTGTCAGTGCGGCGTGGCAGGATCGGGGACGTGGCAGAGACAGCATCGAAGAAAACCGACAAGACCCCCGGCGGTGGCCGTCCCCGGCTGATGCTCATGGACGGGCACTCGCTGGCCTACCGCGCGTTCTTCGCGCTGCCCGCGGAGAACTTCACCACCGCGACCGGCCAGCCGACGAACGCGATCTACGGCTTCGCGTCGATGCTGGCCAACACCCTGCGTGACGAGGCGCCCACGCACTTCGCCGTGGCCTTCGACGTCTCGCGCAAGACCTGGCGCTCCGAGCGCTTCACCGAGTACAAGGCGAACCGCTCCAAGACCCCGGACGAGTTCAAGGGTCAGGTCGAGCTGATCGGCGAGCTGCTCGACGCGATGCACGCCCCGCGCTTCGCCGTCGAGGGCTTCGAGGCGGACGACATCATCGCCACCCTCGCCACGCAGGCCGAGGCCGCGGGCTTCGAGGTGCTGGTCGTCACCGGCGACCGCGACTCCTTCCAGCTGGTCACCGAGAACATCACCGTGCTGTACCCGACGAAGGGCGTCTCGGAGCTGACCCGGTTCACCCCGGAGAAGGTTCTGGAGAAGTACGGCTTGACGCCTGCCCAGTACCCCGACTTCGCGGCCCTGCGCGGCGACCCGTCCGACAACCTCCCGGGCATCCCCGGCGTCGGCGAGAAGACCGCCGCGAAGTGGATCAACCAGTTCGGCTCCTTCGCGGACCTGGTCGAGCGCGCCGACGAGGTCAAGGGCAAGGCCGGGCAGAACCTCCGCGACCACCTGGAGTCGGTCAAGCTCAACCGCGTCCTCACCGAGCTGGAGCGCCAGGTCGAACTGCCCAAGGCAGTCCCCGACCTGGAGCGGGCCCCGTACGACCGCAAGGCCGTCGCGATGGTCCTGGACACCCTGGAGATCCGCAACCCGTCCCTGCGCGAGCGCCTCTTCGCCGTCGACCCGGGCGCCGAGGAGGCCGAGACCAACCCCGTGGCGACCGGCGGCGTGGAGATCGACGGCAAGATCTTGCGCACCGGCGAGCTGGCCCCCTGGCTCGCCGAGCACGGCGGCGGGACCCTGGGCGTCGCCACCGTCGACACCTGGGCACTGGGCACCGGCTCGGTCGCCGAGGTCGCCCTGGCCGCGGCCGGGGGAGCGGCCGTCCGGTTCGACCCGGCCGAGCTGGACGAGGCCGACGAGAACGCGTTCGCGGCCTGGCTGGCCGACGCCGCCCGCCCCAAGGTGTTCCACGACGCCAAGGGCGCCATGCGCGTCTTCGCCGAGCACGGCTGGTCCGTCGAGGGCGTGACCATGGACACCGCGCTCGCCGCCTACCTGGTCAAGCCGGGCCGCCGCTCCTTCGACCTGGACGCACTGTCCCTGGAGTACCTGCACCGCGAGCTGGCGCCCGCCGCCGCGGCCGACGGCCAGCTGGCCTTCGGTGCCGACGACGGCGCCGAGGCCGAGGCGCTGATGATCCAGGCCCGCGCGGTCCTCGACCTCGGTGAGGCCTTCGAGACCCGCCTGGAGGAGGTCGGCGCGGCGGACCTGCTGCGCGACATGGAGCTGCCCACGTCCGCGCTGCTCGCCCGCATGGAGCGGCACGGCATCGCGGCCGACCGAGCACACCTGGAGGCGATGGAGCAGACGTTCGCGGGAGCGGTCCAGCAGGCCGTGAAGGAGGCCCACGCGGCCGCCGGTCACGAGTTCAACCTGGGCTCGCCCAAGCAGCTCCAGGAGGTCCTCTTCGGCGAGCTGGCCCTGCCGAAGACGAAGAAGACCAAGACCGGCTACACCACCGACGCCGACGCCCTGGCCTGGCTGGCCACCCAGACCGACAACGAACTGCCGGTGATCATGCTCCGCCACCGCGAGCAGGCGAAGCTGCGCGTCACGGTCGAGGGGCTGATCAAGACCATCGCGGGCGACGGCCGTATCCACACCACCTTCAACCAGACGGTGGCGGCGACGGGCCGCCTCTCCTCCACGGACCCGAACCTGCAGAACATCCCGGTCCGCACCGACGAGGGCCGGGCGATCCGCCGCGGCTTCGTGGTCGGCGAGGGCTTCGAGTCGCTGATGACCGCCGACTACAGCCAGATCGAGCTGCGCGTGATGGCCCACCTCTCCGAGGACGAGGGCCTGATCCGGGCGTTCACCTCCGGCGAGGACCTGCACACCACGGCCGCGTCCCAGGTGTTCGGCGTCGAGCCCGCCGCGGTGGACGCGGAGATGCGCCGCAAGATCAAGGCGATGTCGTACGGCCTGGCCTACGGCCTCTCCGCGTTCGGCCTCTCCCAGCAGCTGAACATCGAGGCGGCCGAGGCCCGCGCCCTCATGGACGCGTACTTCGAGCGCTTCGGCGGCGTCCGGGACTATCTGCGCCGGGCGGTCGACGAGGCGCGGGCGACGGGCTACACGGCGACGCTCTTCGGCCGCCGCCGCTACCTCCCCGACCTCAACAGCGACAACCGCCAGCGCCGCGAGGCGGCCGAGCGCATGGCCCTGAACGCGCCCATCCAGGGCACGGCGGCCGACATCGTCAAGATCGCCATGCTCAAGGTGGACAGCGCGCTGCGGGCAGCGGACCTGAAGTCCCGCATGCTCCTCCAGGTCCACGACGAAATCGTCCTGGAGATCGCCCCCGGCGAGCGGGCGGCCGCGGAAGAGATCGTCCGCCACGAAATGGCGAACGCCGTCCACCTCCACGCCCCCTTGGACGTCTCGGTCGGCGCGGGCCCGGACTGGGAATCGGCGGCGCACTAGCCTGCGGGGCTTGAGCGGAGGGGCGGTGCGGCCGAGGCAGGCTGCACCGCCCCTCCGCCACCCCACCGGCGCTGGAGATTCTCTCCGCATCCCCTCCCACCAGCACACCGAACCGGCGCCCACAAGAACCCGTCGGCCGAACCCCGGGAGGGACCGTCACTCACGTGGCCCCCGCCAAAACGCCCCCCACCCCCACAGCCGCAAAACTGCGGGCATGGGTATACGCATGCTTCACCGCCGGACGCCCGAGGCAGACACCCGGGCCTGGGCGGACACCGCCTCGGCGCAGGCCATGCCCGCCTCGCCGGTCCCGGCCCTCACGGCCGACGCAAGCACCGCCCGCATTCCCACCGGCCTGGCCGCGGCCGTCCGCAGAGCCGTCACGGACCTCCGGCACGGACGCGCCGGCGGGACCGCCCACGCGGGCCGCACCCCGGACTGGCGCCAGTGGACCGACCTGGCCCGCGGCTACCTCGCCCTCGCGCTCACCGCGATCCCGAGATCGCGCCCCCGGCCGACCCTCACGGTCTTCGTCGCGTCCCTCACCGAGCGACCGGCCGCTCCGGGCCCGCACCGACCACCCCACCGGGATCACCCTGATCACCGGGACTCCCCGGACCGTTCGGAACCCGGTCCCGACGCCACGCCCTGACCCTGGCGGCGTACAGCACCAGCCCCAGAACCACCCCGGTGCCCGCCCCGAAGCACAGGGCAGGCAGCAGATCCCACAGCCGCCTCGGCGTGCCCACGGTGGTCCACAAGCCATCGCCCCGGCCGCCGTACAACCGCCGATCACCGTCCCGGCCACCCGCCGGTCCCGCACGGACAGCACGGGCACCCCCGCCGGCTCCCCGCCCGGCGCCCGCCGCACCGCACGCACGGCGAACACCGCGATCACGAGCGCGCCCACCACGGACGAGCCGTACTGCAGCCACAAGAACAGCGGCAAGCCCGCCGGCCGGTCCCGCTCGATGGCCGGAATCAGCCGCGTCCCCCACCGCCCGTCATGCGTGAACGCGTCCCACACCACATGGGTCAGCGCACCCAGCACCGCGGAGACGTACCACCACACCACCGAGCCGGCCCGTACCCGCGCGTGTGGCGCACCGCAGCGAAGCAGTACGGCCGGCCGCCCCTGCAGGCCCCCGGGACAGCAGTGCGAGCAACGGTTCGCGGACGAGCAGCCACAGCCCCACCAGCGCCCGGGAGATGAGCACGTCGACGGTGAAGACCCCGGCGAACGAGTGGGTGACCGCGCCGAATTCCATCCCGCCCGGCAGGACACTCGCCGCATAGAAGGTCATGCCGGGCGGGAAGGAGCCCGCGAAGAGCACCGCCGGCACCAGCGGGCCGCAGCCGGATCCGTCCCGGCGGACCGCGGGCAGGACGGCCGCCGCATGGCTGAGGGTGAACGGCAACAGAGTTCCCCGAGGCGGTCGTCGGCCACGGCGTTGAGCCGGTGAGCGAGTTCCGTCCAGTATGCGCGCCCCCCCCGCGCGGGACGTACGCGACAACAGGAGTCGGCCAACCGGTGAAATCGGGCGAGAACGGGTCCCGACGCACAGCAAGTTGCCGTAGGGTCACCTGGGTCGCCGTGCCGAACGCACGGTCGTACACGCCACGCACCAGACGGCGCACTGATGGAAGGACGCCTCAGGCGCAACCTGAACACCGGGTCAACCGTCACACCAGAGCGAGGGCAGACCGACGGAGACGGGCGCGGGGCGTCCACGGGAGGGGTTCACTCGATGGCGGCGCATTTCGGAAGGCGGCTGCGCAAGGGGGCGGCGACCACCGCCGTGGCTGCGGCAGCGGTCGCGGCCCTGTCCGCGTCCCAGGCTCCGGGAGCGGCCGGCGAGGACCACGGCAGACAGACGACGGTCGGCGCCTCCGCTCCCGTACCCGATGCGACCTCCGACGGCAACGCCACCGGCAACTCGCCGTACTACACGGACCTGCCGCCGCTCAACAGCCCCCGTCCCAGCCCCTCGCCGACGACCGCCGGCACCCCCGTCGCCACGGGCGACGCCGAGGCCGGCATACCGGCGACGGTCCTCGACGCCTACAAGAAGGCCGAGGCCGAACTGCGCTCCACCAAGCCCGGCTGCAACCTGCCGTGGCAACTGCTCGCCGCCATCGGCAAGGTCGAGTCGGATCAGGCCGACGGCGGCCGGGTCGACGCCGACGGCACCACGATCGGCCGGATCCTGGGCCCGGCGCTCGACGGCAACGGCTTCGCGCTCGTCAAGGACACCGACCACGGCGAGTACGACGGCAACACCGAGTACGACCAGGCCGTCGGCCCCATGCAGTTCATCCCGTCGACCTGGGCCTGGGCGGGCCGCGACGGCAACGGCGACGGCAAGAAGGACCCCAACAACGTCTACGACGCCGCTCTCGCCGCCGGCCACTACCTGTGCCGCAACGGCTGGGACCTCTCGCGCGAGGACGACCTGCACAGCGCGATCCTCAGCTACAACGACTCGCAGGACTACCTGAACACCGTCCTGTCGTGGCTGGAGTACTACCGCAAGGGCACCCACTCCGTGCCCGACGGCACCGGCAGCGTGCCCGGTCATCGCAGCGACGACGGCAGCCGGCACACCCAGTCCCCGAAGCCGTCGAACCCGCCGAAGACCAAGCCCGACCCGAAGCCGGCCCCCCAACCGGACCCGAAGCCCAGCAAGCCCGGCGGCAGTGGCACTCCCAGCCCGAAGCCGCCTGTTCCGCCGACGCCTCCGCAGACCCCCACCGACACGGTGGACCACCTGGCGGACGCGGACACCGCACAGCTCACCGCGATGGCCGGTCACGCCTTCACCGAGCGGATCGGCACCCGCGCCGAGACCAAGGCCGACAAGTCCGTCGCCAAGGTCCGGATCAGGTTCACGATCAGCGGGGACACCGACGCCACCTTCACCGGCGGCGAGACCGTGGCCACGGTCACCACCGACGCCCAGGGCGTCGCCCTCGCACCGGCGCTTCAAGCGGGCGAGAAGACCGGCGACTTCAAGGTCACCGCCACCGTCGTGGGCCGCTCGGTCAAGGGCGCCGACTACACCGCCACCGTCACCGAGCGCGTCGCCGACACCCTGACGCGCACCAGCGACACCCCGCTGACCTGCACCCCTGGCGGCGAGTTCGCCGACCAGGTCCAGGTGAAGGCGACATACAAGGGCGCCGTCGCGGACAAGGTGGCGGCCACCGCCACTCTGATCAAGTCGTCGCGCGACACCAGCGAGAACGACAAGGGCCCCTACTTCAAGGACAAGGACGGCAAGCCCGTACGCACCCTCGACGGTCTGCAGACGGACGCCAAGGGCCTGCTCACGCTGCCCAAGCTGTACGCGGACGACAACACCGGCACCTTCCTGCTCCGCATCACCACGGCCGGTGGCACGACGCTGACCGTCGAGCTGAAGGTCGCCGCCGACGACACCTCGGCGAGCCCGTCCCCGAGCCCGTCCGCCTCCTCCTGACACCACACGCACCGGCAGGGCGCCCTCTCCGCACCGGCGGGGAGGGCGCCCTCGTTCGTCCGTGCACCGCTGTTCTCATCTCACCCGCCCGTTGCTACGGTGCCAGACCTGACGCTCCATCAGGAAACTTGGGACACAGACCGTTCGCCGGGAGGCCCGTATGCGCGCCCTGATCGCCGCCGCGACCGGTCTCGCCCTCGCGCTCGCCCTGGTCCTGGCGATGACCGCCATGGGTACGCCGTCGGGCCGTACGTCCCCCAAGCCGCTGCTGTCGACGGTGCCCACGCACCCGTAGCGCCGTAGCCGCGCCCGTCCGGGAAGGAGGCCTGCAATGCGCCGCAAGGCAAGCCTGGTCCTGCTCGCCTGCGCCGTCTTCTGCGCGGCGCTGTCCCCGCTCATGCGCTGGTACGCCTTCCCGCGCCTGGCCAGGATCCCCGCGAATCAGTACCAGGTCATGGTTCTGGAGGCCAAGGGCGCCACCCTCCTCGACTACGGCACGATGCGCGCGCGGAAGGTCTCCAAGGTCACCATCGTGGAGACCCTCAAAGGCAACGTGGAGGCCGCGAAGAAGATCGAGAAGACGGCGGGGCGGCCGGTCGTGGTCTGGGACAGCCTCTCCTACGTCCAGGGCCCCGACGGCAAGATGGTCTCCCGCGTCCCCGAGCGCTACATCTTCGACGCCCACAGCCAGGACCCCGTGCACGCCACCGGCGAGATGGTCGACGGCGACCCGGTCAGCCGCGGGGGCATCGAGTTCAAGTGGCCCTTCCTGACGCAGAAACGCGACTACGAGTACTTCGACGCGCAGACCCGTACCACCAGCCCCATCCGCTACAAGGGCACGCAGACGTTCCGTGGCCTGAAGGTCTACTACTTCGAACAGACCATCCCCTGGACCAAGGTCCCCATGCCGAAGACGATGCCCGTCCAGGGCATCACACCGGAATCGGTCGCCAAGACGGGCACCACCCGCTGGTACAGCACCGTCCGCAGGTTCTGGGTCGAACCGGTCACCGGCGCGCCCGTCTACGGCGAGGAGCTCCACAAGGAGGAACTGCGCGGCGGCACCCTGCTCGGCGGCCGAGCCGGCGTCACGGCGTTCGCCGGGGACGTGAAGATGCGCGAGGACTACATCGAGCACACGGTCGCCCTGGTCAAGCACAACCGCACCCTGGTCCTGATGCTCACCTCGTACGTCCCCTGGGGCTCCCTGATCCTCGGCCTGCTCCTCCTCGCTCTCTCCCTCTACCTGGAGGCCCGCGCCCGGCGCCCCGGGGACCCGGCTCCCGAGGAGGCGACGCAGCCCGAACCGGTCAGCGCCTGAGCCGTGCGTTGGTGTGCCGGGTGGGCTCGGCGGTCGCCGGGTCCTCGGGCCACGGATGCTTCGGATACCGCCCGCGCAGTTCCGCCCGTACGCCCTTGTAGCCGACCTTCCAGAAGGAGGCGAGGTCGGCGGTGACGGCGGCGGGCCGCCCGGCGGGCGAGAGCAGATGGACGAGCAACGGCACCCCCGCCACGGCCGGCGTCTGCGCCAGCCCGAACATCTCCTGGAGCTTCACCGCCAGCACCGGCCGCTCCGGGTCCCGATAGTCGATCCGGATTCTGGACCCACTCGGTACGGTGATCCGCTCGGGCGCCAGCTCGTCCAGCCGGCCGGCTTCCCCGCCGGCCCAGGGCAGCAGCCGAGCGAGCGCCTGCCCGGCGTCGATCCGGCCGAGATCCGCCCGTTGCCGAGCCCGGCCCAGCTCCGGCTCCAGCCATTCGTCCACGCGCGCGTGGAGCGCATCGTCGGACACATCCGGCCACGGCTCCCCGAGATGCGCCCGCAGGAATGCCAGCCGCTGGCGCAGCATCCCGGCCTCCGGCGTCCACCGCAGCAGCCCGAGCCCTTCCTGCCGGAGGCCTTCGAGGAGGGCAGCGCGTACGAGCGCCGGATCGGCGTCCTTCAGAGGCCGTACGGCCAGCTCGATGGCGCCCAGACGTTCGACATGCCGGGCTACGACGTCCCCGTCGGCCCAGTGCACCTCGTCCCGCTCGCCGAGCAGGGCCCCGGCGGCGGCGAGCGCCACGCTCTCCTCCACGGCAGCTCCGAGCCGCACGCGCGCGTGCCCCTTCCCGGCGGGCCGGTCGGCGACGGCGACGACGATCCAGGGAGCGCCTCGCAGAGCGGACCCGTCGGACAGCTCGGCCCGGGTGCCGGACGCCATCAGGTACGACCCGCCGTCGAGCCTGGCGACACGCTCGGGGAAGGCGAGCGCGGCGACGAACCCGGCGAGCCGCTCATCACCGGTGCCCGGCCCGACCCCAGGGGCACCTTCTATCCGACAGTCACCGGCGGGCGGGTGGGAAACCTCCTTGGAGGCGGTCCGCAGCCGCCGCACTTCGGCAGACCACCGCGCAGCGTAGGCGTCACCCTCACGCCGCGCACGGCGCAACGCACCGGCGAGATCATCTCCGTAATCCCGCGGCACCTCTTCAGAGAGCAGGGCGACAACCTCCGCACCCCCGCCGGTCGTATCCAACAAGGCCCGCCCCAGCCGGGGGTGCACTCCAAGTCGAGCCAGCCGCACACCGACCGACGTGGCCCTACCGACGGAGTCCACCGCCCCCACCGCCGTCAGCGCGGAGCGCGCCGCCGCCATCGCCCCGCCCGGCGGAGGATCGAGCAACGCCAGCCCGGAGGCGTCCGGATCGCCCCAGCAAGCCGCCTGCAAGGCAAACGCGGTCAGGTCGGCCACCTTGATCTCCGGCGCCGGAAACGCCGGCAGACGCCCGTCCTCGGCCTCCGCCCAGCACCGGTACACCGTCCCCGGCGCCTCTCGCCCGGCCCGCCCCGCACGCTGCCGCCCTGCCGCCCGCGACGCCCGTACCGTCGTCAGCCCGCTCAGCCCGCGCGCGTGGTCCACCCGCGGCTCCCGTGCGAGCCCCGAGTCCACCACCACCCCCACCCCGGGCACCGTCAGCGAGGACTCCGCCACCGAGGTCGCCAGCACCACCCGGCGCCGCGCCCCGGGCGCCAGCACCGCGTCCTGCACGGCGGCCGGTGCCCGCCCGTGCACCTGCAGCACGTCGATGTCGCCGAGTCCGCCCAGCTGCCCCGCCACGCGCGCGATCTCGCCCACGCCGGGCAGGAAGCACAACACGTCGCCGTCCCGCTCGGCCAGCGCCCGCCGCACCACCGAGGCCACATGCGCCAGCAGCGCCGGATCGACGCGCATCCCGTGCGGCGGCCGTACCGGACGCACCGGAGGCGCCCACACCACCTCCAGCGGATGCGCGACGCCGTCCGCCTCGACCACCGGCGCCCCGCCCAGCAGCTGCGCCCAGCCCTGCGCGTCCGTCGTCGCCGACGCGGCCACCAGCCGCAGCTCCGGCCGCAGCGCCTGCCGTACATCCCACAGGAACGCGGCCGCCGTGTCGGCGTCCAGATGCCGCTCATGGCACTCGTCGAGAACGACGACGTCGACGCCGGGCAGCTCCTGGTCCCGTTGCAGCCGCTGCAGCAGCACGCCGGTCGTCACGACCTCCACGCGCGTGTGCCGCCCCCCGGCCCGCTCGCCGCGCACCGTGAAGCCCACGCTCTCGCCGGGCTTCTCACCGAGCAGCCACGCCATCCGGCGGGCCGCCGCCCGTGCCGCGATCCGGCGCGGCTC